>NZ_JBFTPF010000008.1:0-179538 GCF_056398345.1 Paenibacillus sp. 01T442 | reverse complement strand
AACAAACGCTTTGACTGTTTGGTGATGATGGCGGAAGGGATCCACGCGTTCCCATCTCGAACACGACCGTTAAGCCTTCCAGCGTCGATGGTACTTGAACCGCAGGGTTCTGGGAGAGTAGAACGTTGCCAAGCAACACTTAAGAGTCTTTCTGGATTTTTTCCAGAAAGACTCTTTTTTTTGTATCTGTAAATAATGCTTTTTTAACCATACTAATCCTACGAGGAGGGATGACGATGAGTTCAACAAGCAGCATGAGATGGATGGGCAGGGTATGTCTTTGTTCGATAGTAACGCTGATGATGAATGGTTGCTCAACGAAAATCGAAGAAGTGAAGGAAGAGGCAAATCCACTTCACTCTTTAAGTCATGTAGGAAGCATGGGCCTTGCGCCTAATCAAGAATCGAAGAAGATTCCGCAGGCTGTAGCTGTAAATCCTTCTTTTTCCATGCCTGCTAAACCGATCGTGAAAGGTATTTATGTATCCGCCTGGTCCTCCGTAGGCAGTAAATTCGAGCAATTGATTGAGCTGGTGGAGCAAACGGATTTAAACGCGATGGTGATTGATGTTAAGAACGATTCCGGCCAAGTAACCTACCCCTCAACGGTTCCTTTGGTCAATGAAATCGGGGCGAATAGCCACGTCATTATACAAGATATGAAAGCGAAGCTGCAGAGATTGAAGCAGAAGCATATTTATACGATAGCTAGGCTGGTTGTGTTTAAGGATCCTTATTTAAGTAAGAAGAAGAGTATATATGCCATGAAAAACAGAGACGGAAGTGTATGGAAGGACGCGAAGGGAATCGCGTGGGTAGACCCTTTTAAGACAGATGTATGGGACTACAATATTCAAATCGCCAATGAAGTAGCTAATCTGGGTTTTGATGAAATTCAGTTTGATTATGTGAGATTTCCGGAGAATGGTCAGAAAGTGGACCGCGAGGTACTTTTCGATAATCCACAGAAGCTAAGTAAGGCGCAGGATATCGCAAATTTTTTGCATAGAGCGAAGGAACAGATCGGCAACAAGGCGTATATTTCGGCAGATGTGTTCGGATTAACGACGTCTTTACCTAATGATATGGGCATTGGACAAGATTGGGCGATGATTAGTAAGGAGGTTCATTTCATTTCTCCAATGCTGTACCCTTCACACTATACCAGCGGTATCTATGGCATCAAAAGCCCGGATTTGCAGCCGTATGCGGTTATTCATCAAGCGGTTAACGACGCCAAATGGAAAAATCATCAGTTAGCACGTTCCAACAGTCAGGTTGCACAGATCAGGCCTTGGTATCAGGATTTTACGGCAACATGGGTAAAGCCTCATAAAAAGTATGGTGTGATCGATGTAAAGGAGCAGATTAAGGCAGCGAAGGAGCAAGGGATCGAGCAGTTCCTACTCTGGAATCCAAGCAGCACGTACTCCTATCGTTAACGGAATCGACTTATTCGAGGCATGGTGGGAGCTGTCTACTCGTCCTTTTCCTTGACACCAAAAATAGGCTTTTGTTAAGATTGCAATCATACGCAAGGCTAATGAATCAAGCTTTCTTCAGGTAGAGGGCTTAAGGAGGACATGGAACGCAGTGAGAGAAGATAAGTTTGGCAAGGAAGGTTTAACGTTTGATGATGTTTTGTTAGTGCCGAGGAAGTCCGAAGTGTTCGGTAAGGAGATCGACGTTTCGACGCAACTGGCGCCTGGTGTGAAATTAAATATCCCGTTCATTAGCTCTGCTATGGATACGGTGACGGAGTCCGCGCTAGCGATTGCTATGGCCCGTGAAGGTGGCATCGGAATTATCCATAAGAATATGCCGATCGAGCTGCAAGCTGAACATGTTGATCGTGTCAAAAGGTCAGAGAGTGGCGTTATCACCAACCCGTTCTCCTTGACGCCTGAACATCACGTTTATGATGCAGAAGAGTTGATGGCGAAATACCGCATTTCAGGGGTACCGATTGTAAATGAAAATAATCGTTTAGTTGGTATTTTGACGAATCGCGACTTGCGCTTTGTACATGATTATTCCATTAAAATTAAAGAAGTGATGACGCAGGAAGGTCTTGTGACAGCACCAGTTGGCACGACACTTCAGCAAGCAGAAGGCATCCTTCAGAAGCATAAAATTGAGAAGTTGCCTTTGGTAGACGAGAATTTTGGTCTTAAAGGGTTAATTACGATTAAAGATATCGAGAAGGCTATTCAATTCCCTAACTCGGCTAAGGACGCTCAAGGGCGTTTACTTGTTGGTGCCGCTGTTGGTGTATCTAAAGACGTGATAGAAAGAGCCGCAGCGCTTGTTACAGCGGGTATTGATGTCATCGTCGTGGATTCTGCACATGGTCACCATATTAACATCGCAGAAACTGTGAAGAAGCTGAGAGCCCAATATCCAGAACTGCCAATCATCGCAGGTAACGTTGCGACAGGCGATGGCACACGCGATTTGATCAAAGCAGGAGCTTCCATGGTGAAAGTGGGGATCGGTCCTGGATCGATCTGTACGACTCGCATTATTGCAGGGATTGGTGTTCCACAAATTACTGCGATTTATGATTGCGCACAAGCAGCGGCCGAGTTTGGTGTTCCGATTATTGCCGATGGTGGGATTAAGTACTCCGGTGATGTGGTTAAAGCAATTGCTGCGGGAGCTAGCGCGGTTATGATCGGTAGTCTTTTTGCAGGGACAGAAGAGAGTCCGGGTGAGTCTGAGATTTTCCAAGGTCGCAGATATAAGGTTTACCGCGGAATGGGCTCCTTAGGTGCGATGAAGGAAGGCAGCAAGGATCGGTACTTCCAAGAGAACGAGAGCAAGCTAGTTCCAGAAGGCATTGAGGGACGTGTGGCTTACAAAGGGCCAATGGCGGATACGGTGTATCAACTGGTTGGGGGACTTCGCTCAGGCATGGGGTATTGTGGCGCACGCAACATTCAAGAACTTATTCATGATACGCAATTTGTTCGTATTACGGGAGCAGGTTTGAAAGAAAGCCATCCGCATGATATTCAAATTACCAAAGAAGCACCAAATTACTCGATGTAGATTAGTGACGTTTAGCTCCGCTAAAAGATCCCTGTATCTTGTCACAATATGGATGAAATTGGAGGCGTGGGAGTTGAACCCACGTTTTCTTTTTTTTGTCTAATGGGGTGTGATACAATATAACGTGTCATATGTGTTATCCAAACATTATTTAGGGAGAGTGAAATTGTGAGATTGTTACGTTTTACAAAGAAAAAGGTTGCTTTGGTGTTAGGTATTAGCTTAATTGCTCAATCCTTACTTTTACATATACAGCCAACCTACGCGGCAGATGAGAAAAAGCCTGCGGCTTCTCCATCCCCAACGGCGGTAACAACTCCTGCACCTAATGCAGGGACTACACCAGCACCAGCTTTGAATGAGCCTCAAGTAGCAGCGAAATCTGCGATAATTATGGAAGCCAGCACAGGATCAGTCCTGTTTCAAATGAATGCAGATGAAGCTTTTCCTCCGGCAAGTATGGCGAAGATGATGACAGAGTATTTGGCGATGGAAAGCATTAAAGAAGGCAAATTCAAATGGGACTCCCCTGTGACAGCCACTAAGAACGCGGCAGACGTCATTGGTTCTGGTCAGTTGATTGCCGAGAATGAAACACTGACATTCAAAGATATGTTCAATGCGATGTCCATTTATTCCGCGAACGATGCTTCTGTCGCTTTTGCTGAGTTGCTCGGCGGTACAGAAGAGAATTTCGCGAAAATGATGAATGACAAAGCGAAACAGCTTGGCATGTCGGATAAGGCGCATTTTATAAGTGCGACAGGACTTTCACGTGCGGATCTCAAGAATCCACCTGCTTCCATTGAAGGTGAGACGAAGATGACAGCTCGCGATGCGGCGATTCTTGCTTATAATATTTTGAAGGACCATAAAGAAATTCTAGAATTTACGAAGATCCCTTCCTTGAAGCTGAGAGCGACAGATAAATCACCCATGATCAACTGGAACTGGATGCTCGAAGGGAATTCAACGAACACTAACTTTAAGAAATATGCGTATGCAGGGTTAGACGGCTTGAAAACCGGCTCTACCGATGATGCTGGCTACTGCTTCACAGGGACCGCAGAACGTAACGGTATGCGTATGATTACGGTTGTTATGGGGACGAAGACGGAACCAGAACGTTTTAATGAAACACGCAAGCTGATGGACTATGCCTTTAATAATTTTGAGATAAAACCGTTCTTGAATGCGAAACAGACGATAGATTCTTTGAAAAGTGTGAACATTAAGAAGGGTGTACAATTGGAAGTACCTCTAGTTACGAAAACAGGTGTAACGTTCGTTGCTAGAAAAGGCGCGAAAGATACGGATTTCAAAGTGACGACAGAGTCTGTTGAAGAAAGCAAGCTAGTAGCTCCAATTGCGAAAGGCGACACGCTAGGGAAAGTCAAAGTAAGCTACAATGGGCAAGAAAAAACAGTAGAACTAATTGCAGATGGCGATGTTGAAAAAGGCAGCTGGATCAGGTTGCTGTTCCGCTCCATTAAAAACTTCTTCAGCGATATGTTCAATGGGATCAAGGGCGGCTCTTAGGCCAGAAAATGGGTTGTATATTACCCCTCCTTCATGTAAAATTGTTGTTTAGAAGTTTATATCGAATCGTGTAGGGAACTACACAGAAATTGCATAGAAGCTATAGGAGGAAATAAAGAATGGAAACTGGAACTTCCCGCGTTAAAACAGGTATGGCCGAAATGCAAAAAGGCGGCGTCATCATGGACGTTATGAACGCCGAGCAAGCTAAAATCGCAGAAGCAGCTGGCGCGTCCGCTGTTATGGCGCTTGAGCGCGTACCCGCTGACATTCGTGCAGCAGGTGGCGTATCCCGCATGGCAGATCCAACAATTGTTGAAGATGTTATGAAAGTTGTATCCATTCCAGTCATGGCGAAAGCAAGAATTGGACACTTCGTTGAAGCGAAAATTCTTGAATCCCTAGGCGTTGACTATATCGATGAGAGTGAAGTACTTACTCCTGCGGATGAAGTATTCCACATCAACAAGCGTGATTTCACAGTGCCTTTCGTATGTGGTTGCCGTGATCTTGGCGAAGCTTTGCGTCGTATCGGTGAAGGTGCATCCATGCTTCGTACAAAGGGTGAGCCAGGAACTGGTAACATTGTAGAAGCTGTTCGCCACATGCGTACAATTCAAGGTCAAATTCGTAAAGTTCAAAGCATGTCTTTGGACGAGTTGATGTTCGAAGCGAAAACACTTGGCGCTCCTTACGAGTTGCTTCTGCAAGTTCACCAAACAGGTAAATTGCCTGTAGTTAACTTCGCAGCTGGCGGTGTATCCACACCTGCTGATGCAGCGCTTATGATGCACCTTGGTTCTGATGGGGTATTCGTTGGATCTGGTATTTTCAAATCCGATAACCCAGAGAAATTCGCGAAAGCGATTGTTGAAGCTGTAACTCACTACACTGATTTCGAATTGATTGCTGAAATTTCCAAAAACCTAGGTGCCCCTATGAAGGGAATCGAAATTTCMAAGCTTCAAGCTTCCGAGCGTATGCAGGAGCGCGGCTGGTAATGACGAAGATTGGGGTTCTCGCGCTGCAAGGCGCGGTAGCAGAGCATATACGTGGTATTGAAAAAGCGGGAGCCGAAGGTGTCGTTGTTAAACGCACCGAGCAACTCGCTGAGCTAGATGGCATTATTCTCCCTGGCGGAGAGAGCACGACAATTGGTAAGCTTATGCGCACGTATGGCTTCATCGATGCGTTGCGTGAGTTCTCTGCGGCAGGCAAGCCGGTGTTCGGCACCTGCGCGGGGTTGATTGTCATCGCGAAAGAGATCACCGGACAACCGGAAGCTCATCTCGAGCTGATGGACATTACGGTGGCTCGCAACGCGTTCGGTCGTCAACGCGAAAGCTTTGAGACGGACTTGCCGATCAAAGGCATTGACGAGAACGTTCGCGCGGTATTCATTCGGGCCCCACTCATTGAGAAAGTGGGACCGGAAGTAGATGTACTGGCCACGTATGATGGCCAGATCGTAGCCGCGCGGCAAGGGCATCTCCTTGCGGCGTCGTTTCATCCAGAGCTGACGGATGATTTCCGTCTGCACAGTTATTTCTTAGACATGGTAAAGCAAAGCCAAGCATAACCAATGGTTCAAGCACCCCGAGTTAGCCGGATTGCCGGTATGGGTGCTTGCTTCCATATACAAACCATTTTGCGCTAACGGAGGAATCTCCTTGTTTGATGTAAAGTTACTTCGAAGTGATTTAGCAGCTGTACAAGCTGCCATGCAAAACCGCGGCAAGCAGATCGAGGAGCTTAATGGTTTCACAGCATTAGATGTGAAGCGCAGAGAGCTGCTGCAAGAAACGGAACAGCTGAAAAACCGTCGTAATACTGTATCCCAAGAGGTAGCGGGACGCAAAAGAGCCGGTGAAAACGCGAATGAGCTGATTCAAGAAATGAAAGTGGTCGGAGACCGCATTAAAGAGCTTGATGATGAAATCCGTGTCTTGGACGAGTCCTTACAACAAGTTCTTCTCTCCATTCCGAATATGCCGCATGCCAGTGTTCCTGTAGGCCGTACGGAGGAAGAGAACGTAGAAGTACGCCGAATTGGCGACATTCCTACGTTCGATTTCGAAGTGAAGCCGCACTGGGAAGTTGCACAGGACCTAGGCATTCTGGATTTCGAAGCGGCGGCGAAGGTAACAGGTTCGCGTTTCGTGTTCTACAAAGGGCTTGGAGCTCGCCTAGAGCGCGCATTGATCAACTTCATGATGGACTTGCACAGCGATGAGCATGGCTATGAAGAAATGCTGCCTCCTTATATCGTCAACCGTGATAGCCTAACAGGTACAGGACAGCTTCCGAAGTTTGAGGAAGATGTGTTCAAGCTGGAGAATTCGGAATATTTCTTGATTCCGACAGCGGAAGTACCGGTCACGAATTATCATCGTGAGGATATTCTAACGAATGAACAGCTGCCGGTTAACTTCGTGGCGTTCAGTGCTTGTTTCCGTTCGGAAGCAGGATCCGCTGGTCGTGATACACGGGGCTTAATCAGACAGCACCAATTCAACAAAATTGAGCTTGTAAAGCTTGTTAAGCCCGAAGACTCCTACGAGGAGTTGGAGAAGCTTACAGGCCATGCTGAGCGCGTTCTACAGCTGTTGAAGCTGCCTTACCGTGTGCTGTCACTCTGCACAGGCGATATTGGCTTCACATCCGCGAAGACGTATGATCTGGAAGTATGGCTGCCTAACAGCGGCGCATACCGCGAGATCTCCAGCTGCTCCAATTTCGAAGACTTCCAAGCGCGCAGAGCGAACATTCGCTTCCGCCGCGATGCGAAGGCGAAGCCGGAGTTCGTGCATACGCTGAATGGATCAGGTTTAGCTCTGGGTCGTACAGTCGCTGCGATTCTTGAAAATTACCAGCAAGCGGATGGTTCGATTATCGTTCCAGACGTGCTTGTACCTTACATGAACAACGTAAAAGTCATCACGAAAAAATAGCACTTGCAACGAGTTGCGATTATGTGCTACAATGCTTTTTGTCACTGCACAAGGTCGTCTCCCTAATCGGAGACGCCTATCGTGGAGAGGTGGTCGAGTGGTTTAAGGCAGCGGTCTTGAAAACCGCCGAGGTCGCAAGGTCTCCGTGGGTTCGAATCCCACCCTCTCCGTAGCCAAGGTAATACCCAACCAAAAAGTCATGCGATTCTTGAAATCGTGTGGCTTTTTTTGTTTTCATTTTGATAGGGCATCGAGGGAGCGACATTTACATAATCTAAATCATATTTTAACAAAAAGTGGGTATTTAGTAGCTGGAGCTTTTCTTATAATGGACGAGATTATCCAATATGAGGAGAGTGAAAACCCTGTGAAGAAGGTTGGAACGAAGGTAGTCTCGGTACTTTTATCCGTGGCCGTCACGATAAGTTCTTTAGCAATAGCCACTCCAGCAAGCGCTGTAGCGATAACACCAGGAACGCCGTATCAAGCGAATGGCACTTACGATGTGACGGTACCGCATGTATTCATCAATCAGGTCTATGGCGGCGGCTTGAAAACGGACACAGGGAATACAGCATCTTCCCATGGATTTATAGAGTTGTACAACCCAACGAGCAGTGATATCAGCTTAACGGGCTGGTCTTTGCAATATGCGGATCGTGGATCATCTGATCTAATAGGGCCAACTGGAGATTGGGATAAATTAGACCTTGTTGGCACGATTAAAGCTAAATCTTCATTCCTCATTCGTGGGGAAGCGACGTTAGCATCTGCACCCAAATTGAATCTTACAACAACTTATGATCAATTATGGAACAATCGTTTTATTAATAATAAAGGCTTAAAAGTTGTTTTGATGAGCAATCAGACGAAGCTTGATATAACCAATAAAAATCCATTCTCAAATGTACCTAAACCGACTGGCTATGTTGATATGATCGGTACAGGAAGTAATGACGGCGATAATATAAATATTCAAACGGACATTGATGGTTTTGAATTTGAATATCCGAGAGGATCTTCAGAAGGTACTTCCAAAAAGATATCTGTCCGTCGCAAAGCACTAACAGATACGGATAATAACAAGCAGGATTTCGGGCAGTTCGGGATTGCAGATTCGACTACGCAGGAATTGGCAGTTAAAGGACCTAAATATGGCGCATTCGGGCAATGGGACAATAATGTGTCCGTGCTTGGATACTCGAATGAAACGTTTCCTATAGCTTATGAGCAAGAAGACTACTCGGTATTGATGAATGTCTATGGAGGGAGAGCTCCATTTACGTTCGCAGCTACAGGATTACCTGCTGGATTAGCTATTAATTCTGTCACGGGTGAAGTCTATGGGAAGCCGACGGAAGTAGTTACTTCTAATGTATACGTAAAAGTGACGGATAGTTTGTTAGCGCAATATGGCCGTTATTTGACGATTAAGGTTGAACCCGCTTCTAACCTATTCAAAGACACGTTGAGCATTACGAAGCTCACTGATTTTAAAGTAGGGATTACGAATAGTAACGGCGGTGTCGCCGAGATTGTTAAATACAATAAGGATAACAATAAGTTCTATCTGGTTAATGGATCAGGGAATCCACCTAGCTTAGATATCGTTCGTTTAGATCTTGTGCAGGGCCTAGTTAAAGAAAAAACGATTAAAGTAAAAGATTTAGTTGAAAATAACGGCTTCCTATACGGTGACCTGACAAGTGTGGATGTGAATACGACCACCAAGAAAGTATCCGTATCTGTGCAAGAGTTAGATTCCAAAAAAGCTGGTAAAATCGTCGTTCTGGATTATGATGGCAACGTAGTGAAAACGTACGACGCAGGTATTCAGCCGGATATGATTAAATCCACAACAGATGGCAGATATATTTTAACTGCGAATGAAGGCGAGCCTCGCACGGCTGGCATAGATCCAGAGGGAAGTATAACTATTGTAGATACGATTATGGATAGCGTGACGCAACTAAGATTTGCCGATCCTTCTGTCATCGATAATAACGTTCATATTCGTGGTGCATCTAACCCTATACAGATTACGGGTGAAGGCACGAAGCAAGACGCAATTTTTGATCTGGAACCTGAGTATATTGCACTTTCGGAAGATAATAGCAAAGCTTATGTATCCTTCCAAGAGAATAACGCGATTGGAACGATTGATTTAGCGACGAAAGCTGTCATCTCGATTAAAGGGCTAGGACTAAAGGATTTGAGCCTTGAGCGTAATTCTTTGGATCTTGTAAAGGACAATGCGATAAAGTTTGAAAATGTCCCGTTCTACGGCATGTACATGCCAGATGGGATTGCAAGCCAAACCATCAATGGTATCCCTTATGTCTTCTCTGCTAATGAGGGAGATGTCACCGAGTGGCCAGGTGTGAGACTCAATGGAAGCACGATTGGCGCGATGAAAGGCAGCTTGGCACCTAATTCACCTGCAGCGCAATTCTTGGCTGGTAAGACGACTTACGACGGCGTAGAAGTAGCTAGTGATATGGGGTCGGATAGTATCTATCTATACGGAGGCCGTTCCTTCTCAATTTGGCAAGCAAACACGATGGCTCAAGTTTATGATAGTGGGAATGAATTTGAGAAAGTGACTGCACAGCGCGTTCCTAACTATTTCAACACGAGTAATAGCAAGACAGCTTTAGATGATCGCAGCTCGAAGAAAGGGCCAGAGCCCGAAGATGTTAAAGTGGGGAAAGTGGGAAGTAGAACACTTGCTTTTGTTGGACTCGAGCGTGTCGGAGGTATTATGACCTATGACGTATCGGATCCAGTGAATGCGAAGTTCGTGAACTATACGAATTCACGTGTGTTTACACCGAAGGACAATCTGAATACAGATACGGGGCCAGAAGGAATCGATTTCATCCCTGCCGCGATCAGCCCGAATGGGAATCCACTGCTTCTAGTTGCAAATGAGGTCGGTGGAACGGTTGCTGTCTATCAGCTTAATGTACAACGGATTAGCGTGGAAAGGTCCTCACTTTCTTTTACCAAGGGAGACGCTGCAAGCAAGCTCACAGCAACAGTGACGACGGCTGCAGGAGATGCTGTTGGCTCAGGTACGATTACTTGGAAATCTTCGAATTCAGCGGTTGCAAAGGTGAGTGCAGAAGGTCTAGTGTCAGCCGTGGATACGGGTAGCGCGGTAATTACAGCTATAAGCCCTGATGGATATGCGACAACGGAAGTACCGGTAACGGTATCTTCTTCCGGCACATCTTCCTCCGGTCCAGGAGCGGGAACTACACAACCTAGCCAACCAACAACCAAGGGAGACACAACGACGATTACAAGCTCAACTGTCAAAGATAGCACAGGTACTTCAACGGCTAATCTTACAGTTGCACAGGTAACGGATGCTTTAAAACAGTTGACCGAATCAGCAGGGAAATCATCTATTCTTGAAATTAAAGCAACTGTAGATGCTGCTTCGAAAGAAGTGGTTATCAAATTGCCTGCGGAATCACTCGTTAAGGTTGCCAATAGCTCCACTACAGCAGTAAGGCTAGACTTAGGTATTGGCTCCGTGAATTTGGATAAAAATGTGCTGACTGCCATCGCCTCTGCCGCGACGACGGGTGAAGTATCCCTGTCTATCGCTAAAGCGGATCTAACCGCGGTCACACAACAAATGTCAGTAAAGGATAGTGATGCGGTTAAAGCGGCTATTGGTGAACGCCCCGTTTTCGATTTYACCATCACAGCCGGTGGAAAAACGGTTTCCACCTTCAACGGAAGTTCAGTTGAGGTTGGAGTACCGTATAAACTAGCGGCTAATGAAGATACGAATGCCATTATAGCCTTTTACATTGCAGACAATGGCGAGCTCGTCAAAGTCTCGAATAGCTACTACGACGCGGCTACAGGTACGCTAGTTTTCAAAGTAAGCCACTTCTCGCAGTATGCGGTTGGTTATGCACCCGTTGCGTTCGGCGATACGTCAGCAAGCTTTGCTAAGAGCTATATCACATACCTAGCGGCTCGTAATATTATCAATGGAACCGCAGAAGGCCAGTTCTCACCAAATGCTCAAATCAATCGTGCCGATTTCACGTTGATGCTGGCTCGTATGGCTGGCGTGAATCTTAGCGCCTACAAATCGTCTATTTTCCGCGATGTGAAGGCGGACAGCTATTATGCCCAGTCTGTCCAATGGGCAGCTGAGAGCGGCCTTACAAGCGGTGTAAGCGAGGGCGTATTCGCACCTGCTGCCAATATCTCACGTGAGCAAATGGTCACGATGATCGCGAGGTTCGCTAAGTTTCAGAAGTTTACCTTGCCGCAAGCGGTGAGCGCTGCACCTTTTGCAGATGGTGCAGAGATTCCTGCCTTCGCCGTAGACGCGGCGAAAGCGTTGCAGCAGGCTGGTATTATTTCCGGGAAATCGGGAAATACATTTGCGCCGAAGGATTTCGCTTCGCGTGAGGAAGCCGCGAAGATGCTGGGTATGCTTCTGCAGCAAATCGTAAAATAAATGATGATGCATTAGCACTTACCCTCGGCACGAATCTGATTCGTGCGGGGGAGTAGGTGTTTTTTTACATGGATAAAACACGGGCGGCTTCCGCATTTTAATCATGTGGAGGTGTTACCTATGAGCAAATCAGATAAGCCTAGCGTAAATCAAGCTGAAATCGTGAAAGAGTGGATGAATGTCATGCCCACTGTTCTGCAGCCCTCTGATCAAACAAGGGTTTGGGCAGATGAAGGCGATGCCGATGCCATCCGCGTGCACATTATGACGGCGGGGCATACCGGCTATTCGTTTGATTTTAAAGTGACGTATGTGGACGCCAGAGAAGTGAAGGTAGAACTAACTGATGTACAGCAAGGAACCACACATATTGACGAACGCAGCGATGTTATACAGTCGCTAGTCGATGATTATGTGCGACATATTCATGAGTGTGCACAGGCTTTGCAGAAGGTCACCCACGCCTAAGTAAGAAGGAGGACACCGTGATGACGAAGCAAAAAAGTCCCGATAAGAATTTGCAAAATGTAGCTAAAGATTTGGATGCCAATCCAGTCAATGCCCATAATGCGCAACAGATCCAGCAGCAGGTCAACGACCACCGCCATCAAGATGCTCTAAATCACGAAGGAACAAATTCGTAAAGGGAGAGGATGAGGAGCTATGTCTAAACCTAAAAACTATTCCGCAGGCGACAATCTTGTTCATAATGGCAATGTAAAAAACCGAAACAACGCGGGTGGCAATCAGGAGCCGTTGTCGGGATCTAAGAAAGTGAAGAACCAGAATCATCACGGCGGGCACGCTGCGGAAGGGCATGGACACGGTGGCGACTAATTTTTTTATAAAAAATGATTAAGATTTTGTAAATGGGTCATACTATTATTGTCGGCAAGCAGAGAGGTGTGGTTCCGTTGGAGCAATTAGCGAAAGGGAAACAACCATTGCAAAGAGGACTTTTCTACCTGTTATAATCAGGCTGGAGGGCGATGTGCTAAAGACACTTACCGTGTTTTATACGCAGATTTAACTTAAGTTTTATTTGTAACAAGGTTCAAGGAAATATCATCAATGCCGACGAAAAAAGAACCCTTAGGGGTTCTTTTTTTCGTTGTCTATGGAGGCGCCCTGTTGCTTACGATTCAGTAGTAACCGAATGCCACCTCCGATGAGGAGCACAGCGACAATGAAGGTCTGGCTGAAGTTGTTGATCAAATACATGTAATTCCGCGAAGCGGGTAGGAACTGATACATAAATTGCACAAAGACGTCGCTGAAGATATAATAGCCGCCGAATACGATGAGAACAGCGCCAATATAGCGTTGGTAGGCTGTCCAATTTTCGACAAGAGGCTTGTCAGTTAAAGTCCCATTTTCATACTTAGAAATACTCTGCAAGGCATCAAAAAAGCTAAAAAACCATAGAATCGGAATCAAAAAGAAGAAAAGGGACAGCCGCAACACATCCAACACGTAAATGGAAAAAAGAAACACAGCCATCAACTGGATACCGCGTTTGGTCATCGATAAGTACAGGTGCGCCGCACCTGGGAAAATGGCGATAATCGTGGCAAGGGTCCGATTTTTGCGTCCATGTTCATCGCGTTGGAAATCTTCAAACATACTGCGATCTACGAGCTCATATCCAGCTTGCTTGCGATCCAACTGCTTCAACGCATCGAACATGGTATAAAACCAGAGCACTGGCAGCGCCAATAGGAAAACGATAAAACCTTGGTTATGCGTCAGAATGGTGATGAAGAACACGAGAATAGCGATTCCGAAGAAGGAGATCATGGCTGTAAGGCCTCTTTGCATTAAACCAAGCCAGAAATGGCCAACGCCTGGAATGAAGGAGAGCATGAGAACTTTAGATCTTTCTTGTCTTCGTGCTAGTTGAACATAATAGGAAGCGGCATCCCCATTCCAAGATGGAACCTCTTGCTCAGATGGATAAGGACCATAATAAGCTGGCATCGGTTGTTGATAGGTTGTTGGAATTGGCATAGGCGCTGGAGCGTTCAATAGGTAGATAATGATATCAACCATATTGAGGATCCACGTGAGCCCAATAGGAATAAGCAGAAAAGCGAATTTGTCGGCATCATGAGACACAATACCTAAAAAAAGTAAGAAACATAGCCCGAAGAATAGGAAGCCATATAATAAACCGCGAACAGTACGATTCATATACAGATGACCCACACCAGGGATGAAAGATAGTAGGAATGCAACAAGATTACTTTTGGTAGGCATTAAGGCTCTAGGCCTCCTTTTTTGTGTTCATTTTGTAAGGTGTCTAACCATGTTAGTGTTTTATGGATAAGGTGATCTGAAATCGGTACTTGAGCTTCAAGTGAGGCAGGCGCTTCCAGAGGAGGAGCGGGCTTGAAGGCACTGAACGTTCCTAATTCCTGTGATATGCCATGGAAAAAGCCAGTCGCCACAAGCACAAGCGTCGCGGCAGCCGCAATCCCATAATGGAACATGGTCGAGCGGTGCCAAGCAGGCTTCATTCCTACCGTTCTGGCTATGATGCCATTCACATAAGCTGTTGTTTGTTCACCGTCCATGTCTGTTATAGCAATTACTTGCTCCACACACTGCATATAGTTGGCTAGACATTCATCACATTGATATAGATGACTTTCCATCTCATCTTGTTCTTGTAACGGCAGGCGCTCCTCCACATACTGCAACCACGCTTGCTGGTTAAAATGACGATCCTTCATCGAAACTCCTCCTCCTTCCAGTGATTTCGCAGCCACATCTTGGCTCTGTATAACTTTGATTCGACCGTTTTGATTGTAATGCCTTGAGCATCGGCAATATCTTGATACGATTGTTGATGAATATAATAGGCCAATAACACATCTTGGTAGTTTGCTGGGATCTGATGGAGCTTGTGACGAACGAATTCCGTCGTTTCTCTGACTAACACTTCCTGCTCCACGCTCTGCTCTGGAGGCTCTGGTCCTGCTGAAGACAGTGCCTCCTCGAATTCGGCGACGCTGTCCTCTTTGCGCCGGCTGGAGGCGCGTTTGAAATCAATAGCCCGATTCACTGCGATGCGCGTCATCCAGGTTTTCAGGCCTTTCTTTTCATACCGAGGGAGAGAGAAGTAAATGCGGGTCCAAACCTCTTGGGACAAGTCTTCGGCGTCCTTCTGATGACGAACAATCGCAGTGATCGTCTGCAAAATATACGGACGATACCTTGCAATTAACTCACGGAAGGCCGCTTCATCGCCTTTTAGAATACGATCAATTAGTAGGTGCTCCTCAATATGCTTCTCCTCCTCTCCGCATGAATAGACGTGTCCAACCGATCTTACCCCTGCACCTTTATGAAAAAAAAGAGCGAATCGTGAGATTCACTCTTTACAATCATTGCGCCATTGTAGATTTGTTTGTCCCCAGAGGTTGTTTCTTAGCGGAGCTTTGAACGAACAGATATGCGAGTAGTGCACTGCCGGCACCGAGGATGCCGAGTACAATAAAGCCCTCATTGAGCGAGAAATAGTCACCGATGATGCCCATAAGGACAGGCCCTACGAACATACCGAGTCCATAAATCGCCTGGAAAAAGCCCATCGCTGTCGCCCGCTTATCCGCAGGCATATGCTTAATGCTCATCCCCATGAGCAGGGTAAACGAAAGTCCACGACCAAAGCCAGCAAATGCCTGTGTAATCATGAGCAGCCAGAGATGATGGGTGAACGGCACCGTAAAGGTGAAGATCCCCATAAGTAGGAAGCCGGCTACAACCATGCGTTTCTCGCCATATTTCATCGCCCAACGCCTTCCACCGAATAAAGAGGCTAGTGCAACAGGCACGTTAGCGAATAAAGAAAGCATGGAGAGCGAGAATTTATCTGCGCCAAGCTGCATCGCATAAACCGGTGTGAAGCCGAACACCGTAGCAAATATCAGCACCTGCGATAGGATAGCGAGCAGAGAAACAAAGAGAAGTGTGCGATCCGTCGCCACGTTTCCGATTCCGCGCATGGTGATTTTGGGCGCGTCTTTCTCTACTTTTTCGATGAGGAAGAAAGAACCGACCATGCCTAACAGTCCAAGCACTGCACCGAGAATGAACACGGATTCCCAACCCAGCTTGTCTGCTGCCCAGCCTGCACTAAGTATGCCCAGCACCTGACCGAGTGAGTTGAAAAAGGAGATCGTACCGATTGCCTTCGTAGACTCTTCATGCTTGTAATAGCTCGTGAATAGTACTGTAAAATCAACCCAAGTCGCTGCGGCTGCCCCTGCAAGTGCTCGGAGGATCAAGATCCACGTAAAATCGTGCGTGAACCACAGACCGAGTCCCGTAATCGCAGTGAAGAGAAGACCGAAGGTGATGAATAGTCTTCTTTTATGAAATCGATCCGACATAATGCCTACAGGGATACGGAGCAGCATCTGCGAGATGCCATACATGCCGACAATCCAGCCAGCCAATTGATGACTTCCCCCGAGGAATTCCACGTAAGGCGCCATGATTGGAACGCTGGTGTACATCGACATCCAGAACAGCATCGTGACCGCACAGAATAGCGGGATGCGATAAGATGAAATAGCGCGAGTTGTCATCGGAGTGAGGACTCCTTTCGAATATGAATCGATAATGGCAATAACAAAGAAAGGGATTGTCAACCTGAGTTGAAATCCCCTATTACGTATGTTTGTTTAAAAAGAACTATACGCGCCCGATACGATTCGAACGTACGACCTACAGTTTAGGAAACTGTTGCTCTATCCTGCTGAGCTACGGGCGCATAGTATCGTCATTCTAACACGAGATGTTTTCGGGGTGCAACCATTTTAACCCACGTTCAAGCAGGAGGTTTGATTTGGAGTAAGGAAAGTACATAGTGGAAAAAGAAATCCAATCGAAAGCAGGTGTCGTATGGAGCAACGTCCGGTGATTCATCTCGATAGATCTAAAGTTGAAATCATACTCGATGTCATTTCCCTGATCGTTATCGTAAGTATGATCATTTATGTCGCCTACGTGTGGCACGATATGCCTGAGCGAATTCCGATGCATTTTAACGGGAAAGGGGAGATCAATGGCTGGGGGAACAAAATGAGCCTAGTAGCCTTTCCACTCATAGGCGTTATCATCTATGTTGGCTTGACGCTCCTAAGTAAGGTTCCTCATGTGTATAATTATCCGACTCCCATCACATCACAGAATGCCCGAGTGCAGTACCAGAATGCGCGTTTATTAATAAACAGTCTTAAAACAGTGATTGTCATTCTGTTTGGCTTCATTGAATGGTCTGTTATCGAAAGTGCAAAAGAAGGTACCGCGGAGCTTAATTTATGGGTATTAGGATTTATCCTATTGATGCTGTTTGGCACGATCATCTTCTTCATCATTCGTTCCATCCAATTAAAGTAAGGGAGGCAAGCCACAATGACGATTTATGTTGGTTTTCTGCGTGGGATTAATGTAGGAGGCAAGAACAAGATCAAAATGGCTGACTTAAAAAAAACGCTAGAGGCCTTAGAATTAACGCAAGTGCAGACCTATTTGCAAAGCGGCAATGTGTTGTTCCAATCCGAAGAGTCAGGAGAAACCCTACGCCCGCGTATTGAAAAAGCAATCAGCGATGCGGCAGGCGTAGCGCCTACCGTTATTTTGCGCACCGCAGCGGAGCTAGCTGAACTTGTAAGGAATTGCCCCTATGACGCAGAAGCTTTGTCCGAAGGGGAGAGCATTCAAATTTCTGTTCTAACAGAAGAAGCCCCGCAGACATTCACCGACATCTTATCCAAGGGACAGAGTGAAGTAGATGAATTTCAGATACGGGGCTGCACCATATATTTTCTGTTTCGGCAAAGCGTGTTGGATTCGAAGCTGGCAAGTAACATTCAGAAGCTTGGCAATCAAACGACGGCGCGTAATTGGAATACGATGAGTAAGCTCGTAGAGTTAGCCGAGGGCTTAGGCCTTGCCCCGTAATTTCCGGAAAAACTGCGTTAACATCGTGGAACACTCCTCTTGCAAAACACCGCTAACCACGTCGACTCGGTGATTGAATCGGTCTTCCTGCAGCAAGTTCATTAACGTTCCTGCACAGCCGGCCTTCGGATCCACCGTACCATAAATAACTTGAGGTACACGCGCTTGCACGATCGCACCCGCGCACATCGGACATGGCTCCAATGTCACATAGAGCTGGCAATCCAGAAGGCGCCAAGCCTGCAGATACTCGCTCGCTTGTTTAATAGCAATCATCTCTGCATGCGCAAGAGGATCAAGGGTTGTTTCACGTAAATTGTAACCGCGGCCAATGATTTGACCTTGATGGACGACGACCGCGCCGATCGGAACTTCGCGAATGGCTTCGGCTTTCAGCGCCTCACCGATCGCTTCTCTCATCCAAGGGATATGTTGATCCACAGGGGGACACCTCGCAATAATAGTTTATCCACATGTGTATAGAGATCCGAACAAATATTCGTTGTTAACAAGCTGTGGATAACAATGTGGATAACTTATAAACCTGTGGATATTCAATTTCCACTACACATTCATACAATAAAAATAGGGTCCATGCAAGGATTTTAGTTGAAAGAAGTGCATGAGCTACGTATAATGGTGAGTACAGTGGGTCTTTTAGACCAGTTTGGACGAAAGATAGATCATTTAGACCAGTAACGAACAACGATATCTACATAAATGAATAGCAGGGTTCGACAATGGCAAACTTGTTGAAAGGCAAGGACGCAAAGCTGAGGGTCTACGGTTCTTATGAACTACGGCAGCCTGGTTACCGAAAATCGATGCTTTTATTGATTGCGGTGGTAGGCTGTCCCTGTGTGGGGCAGTCTATTTTGTGCGGAAAAATGCTATGAAATCCATCAATAGGGAGGGTGAAGATGAGCATGGCGATGAAGCAGGATACTTTGAAGCGATATGGGAGTAAAGAAGGATATGATGCGGAGGTATTAATGCATTGCCGAGCTGTAGTGGCGAAGGATGATTTCGTGTCAACAGGTATTCTTACCTATGCACAAGGAGACATCATGGAGATTGAGCTGCCGGAATACGATGTATTTCAACTGGGTGATAAAACGAAAATGACGTTATATACGAAATCGGGTCTATTCGTTTTTCATTCGACAGTCGTAGCAAGAGAGCCTGGTTCACTGATCGTGATCAATCCACCTGAGAATCGGAAGAAATTTTCAGAGAAACGGGAGTTTCCGCGGGTCGATGTGAAGAATGTAGGATACATTGTAGGATTTCAAAATATTACTCAAAAAGAGCAGCATCACTTGGAAAATCCAATTGAAATTTCGATAAAAAATATTTCCATGAACGGAATTGGTTATATTATTAATGATAATTCCATGATCGATGGTATTCTTCATAAGAAATGTATGTTGCAAGTTGAGTTGGATTTAGGTTTTGAGATGCCGTGCAGGTTGGAAATTATAAGGAAAGAAAAGCAGGAAGACGGCTACTATTACGGAGCCAGCTTCGAGAGTGTTCCTGCCGAGCAAAGCAATACATTACGGGGGTTTATTCTTCGTAATCAGATTGAAACTTACTTCGAACAGAAGCGGGATGAAGAGTTCAAAAAAGCAAYGGAAAAAAAGTCTGCAGCCAATCAATAGCTTGCAGGCTTTTTTTTGCCCGCTAAGTACTATATAATAAGAAGGATGATTTTCGAAAATTAAGGAGTTGTAACGACAATGGCTTTGAAAGCAGGTATCGTCGGTCTACCGAACGTAGGAAAATCGACATTGTTTAATGCAATTACACAGGCGGGGGCAGAATCTGCGAATTATCCGTTCTGTACGATCGATCCGAATGTTGGGGTAGTAGAAGTACCAGACGAGAGATTGCAGAAGCTGGTGGAAATCGTTGTGCCTAAGAGCATCGTGCCGACGGCTTTCGAATTCGTTGACATTGCGGGTTTGGTTAAGGGTGCGAGCAAAGGCGAGGGCCTTGGAAATAAATTTCTAGCACACATCCGTGAAGTTGATGCGATTGTGCATGTTGTCCGTTGTTTTGAGGATGATAATATTACTCACGTTTCTGGGAAAGTCGATCCGATTGGCGACATCGAGACGATTAATCTTGAATTGATTTTGGCAGACATTGAGTCGGTTGATAAAAAGATCGAGCGTTCACGTAAAAACCTCAAGGGCGGCGACAAGAAAGTGGTTGCTGAAGTTGAGTGTTTGGAACGTATCAAAGAAGCCTTATATAATGATATGCCAGCACGCAGCTTGGATTTGACAGAAGATGAGCGCCTCCTGGTTCGCGATCTACATTTGCTAACAATGAAGCCAGTGCTCTACGCGGCGAACGTGAGTGAGGATGAAGTTTCAACAGCGGATGAGAATGCATATGTTAAAATTGTGAAGGAATTCGCAGAGAAAGAAAACAACGAAGTCGTTTCCATTAGCGCGAAGGTGGAATCCGAAATTGCTGAGCTGGAAGACGAAGAAAAAGCAATGTTCCTGGAAGAGTTGGGACTTCAAGAGTCCGGCTTGAATAGATTGATTAAAGCTGCTTATCGCAAACTCGGCTTGTACACGTATTTCACAGCTGGGGTTCAAGAAGTTAGAGCATGGACGATTCGTAAAGGAACGAAAGCTCCTCAAGCGGCTGGCGTCATTCATACGGATTTCGAACGTGGATTTATTCGTGCAGAAGTTGTTTCTTATAACGATTTGGCTGCTGCTGGATCCATGGCGGGTGCGAAGGAAAAAGGGCAAGTTCGTCTTGAAGGTAAAGACTACGTGGTAAATGACGGCGACGTTATGCATTTCCGTTTCAACGTTTAATTGATGATAAAAATAAGAAAGGAGTGATCCCCTATGTTGGATCGACTTCAGTCCATTGTGGACCGCTACGACAAACTAAGCGAGTTATTGTGTGACCCGGATGTAACGAGTGATACGAAGAAACTAAGAGAGTATTCCAAAGAGCAATCTGATCTTCAGGAAGCTTACGATGCTTATAATGAATATAAGAGCGTGAGCGAACAGCTAGCTGATGCGAAAGTGATGCAGAATGAGAAGCTGGATGATGAGATGCGCGAAATGGTCAAAATGGAGATCGACGAGCTTAGCGAGCAATCCGCTAAACTAGAAGAACATCTTCGCATTCTGATGATGCCGAAGGATCCTAACGATGATAAGAACGTCATCGTGGAAATTCGCGGTGCGGCAGGCGGCGATGAAGCTGCGCTGTTCGCAGGCGACCTCTACCGGATGTATACGCGTTATGCGGATGCGCAAGGTTGGAGAACGGAGATTTTGGATGCATCCGTGAATGATTTGGGCGGATTTAAAGAAATTATTTTCATGATTACGGGTAAAGGTGCTTATAGCAAGCTCAAGTTTGAGAGCGGTGCGCACCGTGTTCAACGTATTCCAGTAACGGAATCCGGTGGACGGATCCACACCTCCACGTCGACGGTTGTTGTTATGCCGGAGGCAGAAGATGTGGAAATCGTGATCCACGATGCGGATATTCGCGTAGACACATTCTGTTCCAGTGGAGCAGGCGGTCAGTCCGTTAATACAACGAAATCCGCTGTGCGTGTAACCCACGTACCAACGGGTATCGTCGCAACGTGTCAGGATGGTAAATCGCAGAACTCCAATAAAGAGTCAGCGCTTCGCGTACTTCGTACGCGGATTTCAGATAAATTGCGTGAAGAAGAAGAAGCGAAATATGCCGGCGAGCGTAAAAGCAAAGTCGGAACGGGCGACCGTTCAGAGCGTATTCGTACGTACAACTTCCCGCAAAGCCGAATTACCGACCACCGTATCGGCTTGACGCTTCACCGTCTAGAGACAGTTCTTAACGGCGATATGGCGGAAATTGTGTCAGCGTTAACGATTGCTGCACAATCCGATGCCTTAGAGGCGATGTAATGACGACTGCAAACATGAGTGTGAGAGAAGCCTTTGTGAAGGCTTCTTCTTTTTTAGCGGAGCAAGGCGTCGCAGAGGCTTCGTCTTGCACAGAGTTATTGTTGCAGCACCTCTTAGGAGGCTGCACGCGGACTGAACTGCTGTTCCGCTGGTGGCAGGAACAGATGCCGGTAGAGCTGGTCGCGACGTGGGACCAGCTCATTGCAAGGAAGGCCGCGGGTGAACCGGTGCAATACATCACCGGTGAGCAGGATTTTTTCGGCCTTCCCTTTGAAGTCGGGCCGGCCGTGCTGATCCCGCGGCCGGAGACCGAGCTGCTCGTGGAAGAGATGCTCCATGAGGGCTCGCGTCTGTTCCCGCAAGGCGCTCCGCTCCTTGCGGATGTGGGCACCGGGAGTGGCATCATCCCGGTGACGATCGCGCACGCGCGCCCTGCGTGGCGTGTGGCGGCCAGCGACATCTCCGCGGCAGCGCTGGAGATGGCTCGCAAGAATGCGCAGCGCCACGGGGTGGCTGCGCGGATAACCTGGCTCGAGGGCGACCTCCTCGAGCCTTATATTGAGCGCGGGCTCGCGCCGGATATGGTGGTGTCGAACCCACCATACATCCCGGATGGCGACCTGCCTGCGCTGATGCCTGAGGTGCGGCTATTCGAGCCGCACACAGCTTTGTTCGGCGGTGCCCTCGGACTCGACCTGTACCGCCGTATGATCTCGCAGCTGCACCGGCTGCCACGAATCCCGACCGTGGTCGGGTTCGAGGTGGGCATCGGGCAGGCGGAGGCGGTTGCGGCGTTGCTGCGCGCCGCCACGGATTGGTCGGAGATCCGCTTCGTGCAGGATCTCCAGGGGATCGATCGCCATGTGATCGCGATCCGCTCCATGGAGTAGCCGATTTCCTTCTAGGATCGGCTGCTTTCTCTCCGCCTTTTTCCCTTGGCGGACCAACTCTATCATTTTACAAAAATAATAGATTCATAGGTTTAGCCCCACCCACTATTGTCCATACTGGCTAGTAGAAGACGGGAACGGGAAAGGGGCTACTCTCCATGGTTAAGAGAACGGAGCGCCACTCAGTTAAGAGCTTATCATTCATTGTTTTTGCACTTATACTTATGATTATGTGTTGGGAATCCAATCGTACGAATGCGGCGGTTATTTCGCCTACGATACCTGAAGAATCGATTCGTTTGCGTATTCTAGCAAACTCGGATTCTGCGCAGGACCAAGCTTTGAAACGCGAGATTCGCGATGCGATTATTGCTCGTATGTCAGATTGGGTTGCCCAACCCCATTCCTTGGACGAGGCCAGAGCGGTTGTGAATGCGCATTTGCCTGAATTCGATCAACTCGTTGGCGAGATGATTGCATCCCGCGGCTACAACTATCCGCATACAGTGGAGCTAGGTGTTGTCCCTTTTCCAACCAAAATGTACGGTAATGACGTCTACCCAGCTGGGGATTATGAAGCTTTGCGCGTTGTGATTGGTTCTGGTGAAGGACAAAATTGGTGGTGCGTCTTATTTCCACCGTTATGCTTTGTAGATTCCGTATCGGGTGAAGCGGTTGCTTCGGCAGCAGTTGTGGTGGCCAAAACGACGGATGAGAACGGCAAGGAAAAGCAGCCGGTAAAAGAAGATAAGGCTAAAACTAGCAAAGACAAAGCTGCTTCTACTGAGAAAGTTGTAAAGAAAGACGCTAAACCTGAGGTCGTAGCAGCTTCAGTTTCAACTTCCACGACCGAAGAGCCAGCGCAACCGAAAGTGAAGTTCTTCATTTGGGAAATGTTTAAAGCGATCTTTTCGTGGTTTAGCTAATTTTATTTCATACAAGTAAGGATGAGAGTGATAGTGACAACCTATTGGAACGTGAATCAAGGCGAACAGAGAGCGTCAGCCCAGGATATAGCAGAGGCAGCGAGTCTCTTGCGACAAGGGGATACCGTCGCTTTTCCGACTGAAACGGTTTACGGACTTGGTGCCGATGCGACGAATACCGAAGCGGTTTTACAGATTTTTGCCGCAAAAGGGAGACCCTCCGACAATCCTCTAATCGTACATATCGCTGATGTGACGCAGCTCTCAGGCCTTGTTCAGCCAGATAGTCTCACACCTTATCATCAAGCGCTTATGAATGCTTTCTGGCCTGGACCACTAACCATTGTGCTACCTGTTCGCGCAGGTAGCCTTTCGCCGTTCGTTACAGCTGGACTGCAAACGGTCGGTATCCGTATACCTGATCATCCAGTGGCACTACAGTTGCTGCGAGAAGCGGGACTTCCGATCGCAGCGCCGAGCGCGAATAGCTCGGGTAGACCGAGCCCTACGCTGGCATCGCATGTGCGTGATGATTTGGATGGAAAGATTGGCGGGATTGTAGACGGTGGTGCAACGGGTGTCGGTGTAGAATCAACAGTTATTCAACTTGTAGGCGGTGAGTTATACGTGTTGCGGCCAGGTGGTGTGACTGCGGAGCAGTTGCAGGAGGTTTTGTCAGACTTGCATATTCATGTGGCTGAACCGACAGAGGTTGAAGTTGCGGATACGCCTCGGGCGCCAGGTATGAAGTACACGCACTATGCGCCGAAAGGCTATATGCACATCGTTCAAGGGGACGACCAGCTGGAAGTCTCAGCATGGATTCAACGCGATATCGATGCCGCGAAGTCACGGGGAGAGTCGACGGGTATTCTCACTTTCGAAGAAAGAGTAGGTGGATACCGAGCGGATCTCGTTGTCGCATGCGGTTCCTTATCACAGCCAGAAACGATAGCTCGAGACCTTTATGCCGCACTGCGAACTTTTGATCACAAGGGCATTAGCTATATTGTTGCAGAAGGTGTTCCAGATGCAGGGATTGGCAGCGCCATTATGAATCGACTACTCAAAGCAGCGGGTCATGAACGGGTCCGCCTCTAAAATATAAGCTTTTATAAGTTTCACGCACTAAATTGTCTTATATTTCTGGATAAACGCTACCGTCCAAGTAGGACGGCGTAGCCGTTTATTGTGATTAGCATGATTCCCAGTTTGTCCGCATATCTTGAGAAAGAATCGTGGACAAGGGGGATCGTGCTATGCTCGCATCTGGGGTACAAGTTGGGGAACTCATGACAATTGGAATAATGGCGATTGCTTTGGGTCTAGATGCTTTTTCATTGGGAATTGGCATAGGGATGAAGGGCATTCGTTTGATTGATATTTTGAAAATTAGCATTGTCATCGGCCTTTTTCACGTGCTAATGCCATTGATGGGGATGTTTATGGGGCAGTATGTCTCCCTCCTTCTGGGGAATGTCGCTACGGCGGCAGGGGGATGTTTACTTATTTTGCTTGGCGCACATATGGTATATAGCTCGATACGCGGGGAAGAGGCTTCGGCCTTTGATCATCGAACGTTATGGGGGCTTATTATTTTTGCCCTCAGTGTTAGTATAGATTCCTTCTCAGTGGGCGTTTCTCTTGGGATGTTTGCCACGGACATTGTGCTTACAGTACTGATCTTCGGTCTATTTGGCGGCTTGCTCTCGATAGCGGGCTTACTGCTAGGCAGACGAGTTAGCGGTTGGGTTGGGGAATATGGTGAGGCATTCGGTGGACTTATTCTATTAGGGTTTGGGATCAAGTTTTTACTATGATACAATACGGGTAAGTACGAACGGTGATATAGCCGTTTATTCCAGGGAGGATTTCATGTTGCGAATTCTATTTGTCTGTACAGGAAATACGTGCCGCAGTCCGTTAGCTGAAGGTTTGCTGCGTATGAGGGTGCATCAAGAGGGGCTTGCGGCGGAGGTTCGTTCGGCAGGTGTATCTGCGATGACGGGTGGTCCGATTTCGCGAAACAGCCAGTCACTTCTTCATGAAGCGGGTTTCAAGGAGTCGATTAGTTCGCTAGCGATTAGTGCTGCGGATCTCGATTGGGCTGACCTGGTCTTGACGATGACGACAGGGCATAAACGTACCGTGATTGGGCGCTTTCCTCATGCGGTCGAGAAGACATATACGCTCAAAGAATATGTAGAGGACGATGCTCGCATTCTCAAGGCGATTGAAGAGCGAGAGCAGCTTGCGGCAGAGTTTCAGCTCAAACAAGCGCTATCTCAGACGGTAACTGTGGAAGAAAGAAGCCGCTTGTATGCGTTGGAAAACACGATTCCAGACTATGATATTTCGGACCCCTATGGCGGGTCACTAGCCGATTATCGGTATACAGCCGAGGAAATTAGTCGGAGTCTAGATAAATTGGTGAAAAAAATACGTTAGTCTTCCAAGGCTAACACAGACGTTTGTTTTTTCCATCAAGGTCCTTAGTGGGATAGGTCAATAGAGCTTTACACATCGCTGGGAATGCGATAAAATACAAGTAACAAGCAAGACTCAATGTAACTGGCGACGAGTGGGAGTAACCACAATGGAGCATTGAGCTATACGGCCGGTCGCCTGGGCAAAAGAGCAACGCGCGTTTTTTAGCGTGTGCGCTCTTTTTTTCGTTTTTGGTGAGCTTTGGGATATAATAGGATGGTCGAATTCGAACAGTCAAAAAGGAGCGTTTTATTCATGAAAATTGCTTTAGGTGCAGATCATGCAGGCTATCGTTTGAAAGATGTTATCATTCCTTTTATTGAATCATTAGGTCATCAAGTGATCGATTTCGGATGCAGCTGCGGCGACTCCGTCGATTATCCGGATTATGCACTTCAAGTTTGCGAAAAAGTTGTATCGGGAGAAGCAGATAAAGGTATTCTGCTTTGTGGAACTGGCATTGGGATGTCCATTGCTGCCAATAAAGTTCCGGGAATTCGCTGTGCACTTGTGCATGACCTCTTCTCCGCGAAAGCGACACGTGAACATAATGATACGAACGTGCTAGCGATGGGTGAGCGAGTTGTTGGACCTGGGGTAGCTGAAGAAATCGTCAAAATCTGGTTGGAAACCGAGTTCTCGGAAGGTGTCCGCCACAAGAACCGCATCAATAAAGTGCAGAGCATCGAAGATCGTTTCACGGTACATCCCTAGAAATGAGGGAGCCACAATGACAGATTCTATGTATGAACCTATCGCAGAAGCTTTGGAAGCGAATCTGCGTGAGCTGGTAACTGTCGGTAGCTTACGTCCCGGTCATATCTTGGTGATCGGTACGAGCACGAGTGAAATCCTCGGACATCGGATTGGGACATCGGGCACGTTGGATGCAGCGAAGCCGATTTTCRAGACGGTTGCGCGCATTTGCGGCGAGTTTGGGCTGCATGCGGCGTTTCAATGCTGCGAGCATTTGAATCGTGCGCTGATTGTGGAAGAAGAGTTGCTGGCGCTGGTGCCGCAGCTTGAACCTGTATCTGTAATTCCCGTGCCGAAGGCCGGGGGTTCGATGGCTTCCTACGCGTACAGACACTTCGCGAAGCCGGTCGTTGTCGAGACGATTCAGGCGCATGCAGGCATCGATATCGGCTCAACGCTGATTGGGATGCATCTGCGCCGAGTCGCTGTTCCCGTGAGGCCGCCGGTTCGCCATATTGGCCAGGCTTATGTCACGATGGCATTCGCGCGGCCGAAGCTCATCGGTGGTACTAGAGCTGTGTATTCCGCGGATCAGGCGGATCAACTTTATCAACAAGCTGCACCTGATGCAGATTGCTAATTACATGTTAACTATCATCTTTAGGAGGAATTCCATATGACAAACTTTTTGAGCAAGCAAGATCCGAAAATCGTAGAAGCAATGAACCTTGAGCTTGGCCGTCAACGCGACAAAATTGAGCTAATTGCTTCCGAAAACATCGTGAGCCAAGCGGTTCTTGAAGCTATGGGTACTGTACTTACGAACAAATACGCAGAAGGTTACCCAGGCAAAAGATACTATGGTGGCTGTGAGTACGTAGACATCGTGGAAGACATCGCTCGTGATCGCGCGAAAGAGCTTTTCGGTGCTGAGCACGCGAACGTTCAACCACATTCCGGCGCACAAGCGAACATGGCTGTTTACTTGGCTGCCCTAAACCCTGGTGACACGGTTCTTGGTATGAACCTTGCGCATGGTGGTCACTTAACACACGGTAGCCCGGTTAATGCTTCCGGTATCCTTTACAACTTCGTAGCTTACGGCGTAAGCGAAAAAGATTTCCGCATCGACTACGATGATGTTCGTAAAGCAGCTTTCAAACATAAGCCTCGCATGTTAGTTGCTGGTGCAAGTGCGTACCCGCGTACGATTGATTTCGAAGCTTTGGCTTCCATTGCAAACGATGTAGGTGCATTGTTCTTCGTTGATATGGCGCACATTGCAGGTCTAGTTGCAGCTGGTTTGCACCCGAACCCAGTGCCGCACGCACATTTTGTTACAACAACAACACACAAAACGCTTCGTGGTCCTCGCGGCGGTATGATTCTTACGAAGAAAGCTTGGGCTGCAGCAATTGATAAAGCGGTATTCCCTGGTTCCCAAGGTGGTCCTTTGATGCACACGATCGCAGCGAAAGCTGTATCTTTTGGTGAAGCTCTTCAACCGGACTTCAAAGTATACGGTCAAAATGTAATCAACAACGCACAAGCTTTGGCAACTGCTCTTACAGCTGAAGGCATCAACCTTGTTTCCGGCGGTACGGACAACCACTTGATGTTGGTTGACTTGCGTAACCTGAACATCTCAGGTAAAGACGCAGAGCACGTTTTGGATGAAATCGGTATTACAGCGAACAAAAACGCGATTCCTTTCGACCCAACTAGCCCGTTCGTAACAAGCGGTATCCGTTTGGGTACTCCGGCTGTAACTTCCCGCGGCATGGACGAAGAAGCAATGAAAACCATCGCGAAAGTTATCGCTCTTACGTTGAAAAACCCGAAAGACGAAGCTACGCTTGAGAAAGCTCGTGGCATGGTGTCCGATCTAACGGCGCAATTCCCGCTTTACCAAGGTTTGACTTACTAATAGCTAATTTTGTAGGGCCAGCTCTTTGGAGCTGGTCTTTTTTTGTTTCTACCCAACCAGGCTACCTCCAGCTTCCACTCAGAGATCTAGCTCCCTTTTCCGCAAACTAGCTTTCCTTAACGCTTTCCATTATCCTCGACTTCCACCTAATTTGGTTACCTTCACCTCCCCCTCCATATGACCGCTGCAATCCCAAAACTATCTCTCCCTAGCCACTTTACACATATTTCACCTTCATCTCCAAGCCCCCGAATTAGCTCCCCGCCTTCATCTGGCACATCCAACCATCTCGGGCCTCCCCCGCAAACTAACTGGATTTTCTCCATCTATTTGAACCGGATTTCTCGAATCTGAAGAATTAAATGTATTTCCTGTAGTTAAATTCCCTCGATTCGCTCGATTCTGCAAGTGTGAGATAAATTAGATGTACCTTTTCCATTTATTCACGAAAACACGTTAGATTCGAGCAAATTAGCTGTAGTTTATACATCTAAACACGAATCTTCAGTCACCAGTCGCTCACCATGCGTCCACCAGCTGTCACCAGCTGTCCACCAGCCGCAAAACAAACATAATCCAGCCTCAATCCTACGCCAAATGTTCAAGTACACACCAATCCGCCAAAGACACATCCCCAAAACTTCAAACCATCTTACGAAAATATGAAACCTTTCCGCGCAGCAAACGCCTTACACTGGTTTTGTACGAATGTAAACCCTTATACAGCTAAGTTAGGAGAGGTGTGCATGAATTTTCAGGAGATGCTTCAGCCAGTGCCGGCTGGGGCGAAGTTCGAGTTAGAAGGATGGCATGTTTGGTGTGGATCGATGACACGAGATGCGGAGGGAAGGTATTACTTGTTTTATTCGCGTTGGCCGGAATGTGCTGGTTTTGAGGCTTGGGTCACGCATTCCGAAATCGCTTATGCGGTTGCGGATAATCCGCTGGGCCCGTTCCACCATGTGGATACGATCTGGACTTTCAGAGATGGCGCAGCGAGCTGGGATCGGGATGTGGCACACAATCCAGCGATTTTGCACCACGGTAACCGTTATTACCTGTATTACATGGGGACGTATGGCCCTGATTTTGATCTCGACCAACCTGCCGATGAGGCAACATGGTGGGCGTATCGAAACCATCAACGTATCGGGGTTGCGGTAGCCGACCATCCAACAGGTCCATGGATCCGTGCGGCGTCGCCGGTGCTCGATGTCTCGCCAGGAGAGTGGGACGGACTCATGACGAGCAATCCCACAGTTTGTGAGACTATGGATGGTCGGATTTTGATGATGTACAAAGGTGTGGCCGAGGGTCCTCCGCCAAAGGGCGGAGCTGTTAACGCTGGCGTAGCTTTTGCTGATCATCCGCTAGGACCGTTCAGCAAGCAGCCGGAGCCAACAGTAACGAACCCAACGAATGATTGGGCGGTAGAGGACCCTTACGTATGGTGTCAGGGCAACGCGTACTATGCATTGATGAAGGACTTTCAAGGTTATTTTACGAAATCTGAACGTGGTTCTGTGGCCTTATTTGAGTCATCAGACGGCATTGTGTGGCGGCCATCGCGACATGTACTGGCTTTTGATCTTCAAATTCCCTGGGCTCATCAGGCTGCACAATCTGTCCTTAGACTGGAACGCCCCCAGCTATGGTTCGATGAGAGCGGGTTGCCTGCCATCCTGCTGTGCGCTGTACTTGAACGGGAKGGAAGCCGATCGTATAACATCCGAATTCCATTAGGAGGAGTTTTAATGAAGCCGTCTCCCCAGTAGGAGACGGCTTTCAGGTTTCCGAAGATTTTAGACCATCTGCCAAAGATATGAAAAGGATCGCCCCTTCCGCGGCGCTACAATAAAGGTATAACAAACAGAGAGAGGAGAGGCAGCTCATGCATCGAACGATGAATCTACTGCGAAGATACGGTGTCATGTATACCCTGTTAATTCCGGGCTTGCTGTACTTTGCGGTATTCAAATATGTGCCGATGGTGTACATCGCCGCTGCATTTAAGAACTACAACGTCCTGCAAGGACTCTGGGAAAGCCCGTGGGTCGGCTGGCAGAACTTTCAGCTATTTTTTGATGGTGTATACTTCAAACAAATTATCGGAAACACCATTCTGATTTCGTTTTACAAGCTCGTTTTTTCATTTCCAGCACCGATTATTCTGGCGCTAATGCTCAATGCCGTTACTGGGGCAGGGTTTAAAAGAACCATTCAAACCTTGACCTACCTGCCTCACTTTCTATCATGGGTCATTATTTACGGCTTGCTGGTGGCTTTCCTCGCACCTGGAACAGGGCTTGTTAACCAATTGTTAACCGCCTTCCACTTAGACCGCATATCCTTCTTAACGGAGTCTGGTCTGATCCGAACGCTTATCGTAACGACAGACATTTGGCAGTCAGTCGGCTGGGGAGCCATCATTTATTTGGCAGCGCTCACAGGTATCGATCCAAGCCTATACGAAGCAGCAACGATGGACGGCGCGTCTCAGTCCCGTCAGTTACCAATCGGCTAAGCCGGTGGAAGCTGACAAGAAGTATAAAGTTAGCTTTTATAATACAGTTGGTTATCGGTTAACAACGCCAATGCCAGCGAAAGAGCAGGATCCGATTCGTCAAATGATCGAGAAAGACAATAATATGGATCTCGATATGATCATGGGCGGTGAGAACTGGAAGGATAAGCTCAACTTGCTGATCTCGTCTAATCAAATTCCGGATATCGTCTCTTTTCCTGACCGTGCCTCTGCGATTAAATATTACGATCAAGGCTTGCTTGCCGATCTCGATGAATTGTTGAAGGAGTTCCCAGAGCTTCCGAAAGCATTCGACCCTTCGCGCCTCGAGCCTATGAAATATAAAGGTCATACGATTGGTTTACCGGCTTCCGAAGCCGTTGGCGGCGTGAATGGTTGGTGGATCAACAATACGTGGCTCAAAAAGTTGAACCTGTCGGTTCCCACTAATCCACAAGAGTTACTCAACGTTATGAAAGCGTTCACGTTCAACGATCCAGATGGCAATGGCAAGAACGAAACGTATGGCTACGTCGCTATGCTGCCGAAAGACGGCTCACTTGGATACAGTACGAGTGGTGCGCAAGGCTTCCAACAGATTTTCTGGATGTACGGTGTACAGCCTAACTTTGTAGATGTGAAAGACGGTAAGGTTATTGTCTACAACACCGACGCGAAAACGAAGGAAGCACTGACGTTCATTAAAGAAATGATCGATGCGAAGGTTGTTGATCCGGACTGGGTAACAATCGATGACGGACTCAAACGTGATAACAAAATGTACCAAGGCAAGGTCGGTATTATGATCGAAGACTGGCGCCGTTCGGAGCCTGCGGAAGCGAAGAAAATGCAGGATGCCGGAGGAAGCGTGCCGGATTGGAAGCAAATCGCGCCTCCAAAGGGACCATATGGGGATCAAATCCTTGATGTAAAGCCATTCCAGCAGTCACTCATTGGACTTTCCAAGGAAGCGATGAAGGATGCAGGCAAAGCGAAGCGTGCGATGCAGTTCATTCAATATCTTTACACCAATAAAGATGCGTATCCGTTCCTAGCTTATGGTATCAAAGATAAGTCCTTTACGGTAACGAATGGCACACCGAAGTTAATTGATAGAGCTACTTATAACGAGAAGGAAATTGAATGGCGCTATAACTATGCTTTCGTTCGTAAAGCGACGGACGGCGTGTACTTCGACTTCCAGAAACCTGATATCACCAACGCGAACCAGAAGATTAACACGAGTTATTTGAAGGATAACAACGTCAATCCACGTGTTTTTGACGATCCGGCTGACCCGATGTCGCAAGATCGCCTCAAATACGCGAATGAAATGATGCTCAAATTCGTAACGGGGAAAGAGCCTTTAACGAACTGGGATACGTACGTGAAGACGCTGCAAGACAAATTCAAGCTGAACGATGCGATTGCGAATTATACGAAGCAGTTGCAGGGTGACGGTGTAATAAAATAAAGGGTCGGGAAAAGGGGAGGAGTCTCCTCTTTTTTCCACATTTCTATACTAGCTACGAGGGGTGCGCACATGCGAGATTGGATCAAGAAATGGTTTCACAACATATCATTCCGATTGTTTCTGGTCTGTTTCGTCTTCGTACTCAGCTCGGAGGCTATTCTAAGCGGGTTATCCTACCGTTACATTAAAAATGAAATTACCTCGAGTCAGCTCAACCAAGCGACACAGTTGCTGCATAAGGAAGAGGAATATATCGATCTGTACTTTCTTCTTGTGCAAAATACGATCGGCCAACTCTCCACTTCAGCGGCTTCGTGGCGTAATGATCTGACAGCTGCGCAGGCTGCGCTGGAGAATGCCTATCGGGAGAACGCGATCATGCTGACAGACGTGTACGTGATTCGCAAGGATTTGTCCATTCTGGGCGGAAATCCTGTAACCAAGGTCATTAACGATTCTAGAGATGATCGTGATCCAATATATAAAATGGCCTACAGTAACGCCTACGGGGCCGTGACAGTTAGTCAGCCGTATCAGAATTTCTTCTCCGGTTGGACAGTCACTTTCACCAAAGCAATTACCATAGCGGGCGAGCCCATGGCCGTGGCTGTGGATCTGAATCTAACTGCGATGCAAGAGCGATTGCAGAAGGTTGGTGGTGGCAGCAACGATTTGCAGCTAGGCATTATGGACAAAGAGGGACGTGTCATTCTGGAGCCAGCGGGCAGCCGCCTGTTCAGTATCGTCGATCATCGTCTACGCTTTGATGACCGAGATGGTCGGGAGCTTGTCGAGTCCAAGGATGATGTCTTTACTGACCATATGAATGGCACGGCTGTGACCATTATGAAGAGCATTAATCCACGAACCAAATGGATTGTATTTGCCTTCTATGACGGAACGACGCTGCAAACCTCTCTTAAGCGGATGGAGACATTTTTCATAGGCCTGCTGTTGCTGGGCTTCTTGCTGAGTGTGTTGACGGCTGGCTTCGTGGCCCGCATGATTCGAACGCCTGTGTATTATCTGATTCGCAAAATAAACCAAGTCGGTCACGGAGATTTGAACGTTAGCATATCGAGCGCACGCCGGGATGAGTTCGGCAAACTGGCAGCAACATTCGACGACATGCTAGGTCAGATTCGCACCTTAATTGAGCATGTGAACCGTGGTGAGCGCAAGAAGAAAGAGTTAGAGATTCAAGTGCTGCAGTCTCAAATCAATCCGCATTTTCTATACAACACGTTAGGTTCAATCTCCAATGTGGTTGCATTTGGGCGATATCATGAGGTCGATAACATCATTGAAGCACTGATCTCGATTCTGGAGTATGGCATTACAGAGTTCTCAGACCGTGTCAATTTGGAGCAGGAACTGCGAAATGTGAAGGATTATTTGTATATCCAAAAGATCCGTTATGACTGTGAATTTGAGCTCATTGAAGAGATTGATCCAGCTACCTTAGAACTTCCTGTATTACGAATGGCGTTGCAACCGATTGTGGAGAACAGCATTTTCCATGGCTATGCAGGTGGACGTAAGTCGGGGGCTATTCGGTTGTCTGCTATCCGTCGTGATGGCAATCTCATCGTTGAGGTTGAGGATCAAGGGATTGGTATGACACCTGATAAGACAACGGAGCTACTGATAGAGGATCCTGTGGGGAGAAATTTTGATCACCGTAAACGAATAGGCTTGTATAACATCCATCAACGCATCCGTTTGAATTACGGGGAGCCTTATGGGCTTAGTGTAAGGAGTGAACCAGGTCGTGGAACATGTGTAACACTGACATTCCCTGATGATACAGCACACAACCAGCTTGAGGAACGCGGAAGGGGTGAGGCGCAATGAGAGAGGTGACTTGCCTCGTTGTGGATGATGAGCCGCCGATGGTGCAGCGGCTAGAGACATACTTCGGGCGGTGGGCGGAGCGGCGGATGCCATTCCGGCTTGTTGGTCGTGCTTATTCGGGCGCTGAAGCGCTGGAGAAGGCTACGGAGCTGCGTCCTGATCTCATTATTACGGATATCGTGATGCCTGGCATGGACGGGATAGAGCTCGTTCGTCAGCTGCGGGAGCGGTTGCCTGGCGTGGAAGTCATCATTTTAAGCGCCTACTCGGATTTCGCCTATGCCAAACAAGCAATTGCCATGGGTGTGTTTGAATATTTGGTCAAGGTGCCCCTGCGCGAAGAAGACGTACGCACCGCCTTGTCCAAAGCACGCGATAACGTGATCGCACGCGAAGAGAAGGAACGACGCCTACAAAGTCTCAGCGGATCTGTGAAGGAGAATTCCTATCGTCTGCGTAAGCATCTACTGGAAGAATTGCTCCGTGGAGAGGTATCTGATCCTGTTATGGAGAGAAGAAATGCGGAGCTAGTGCCAGGCTTTGAGCCGCGGCAGTATGGGTGCTTTGCTGTGCGTTTTGATAATTACGATGTATTCTGCTCGGAGTATTCACCAGCGGATCGTAACATGCTCAAGTACGGCATGTTAAATATTATCGAGGAAGTGCTCCGGGAGAATGGGAGCTGTTTCGCTTGTGAGTTGCAGCAGGGCGTCATCGTTGCTCTGGCTACGATTCGGGCAGGCAGCGAACAGTCGTTCGACCGGAACTGTTACGAGCTTGGGGAAAGTATCCGTGATGCGATCAAAACGTACTTGCGGATCTCGGTTTCGATGGGTGTGAGCCGGATGTACAACGGTTGGGGTTCCGCACCGACGGCCTACGAGGAAGCCAAAGGTGCACTTGAGGACACTTTCTATGCCAGCTTTGGCACGGTTATTACGCCAAACCGCAGATTAGGCTATAGCGAAAGTGACTGGCGCGAGCTCACAGAACGTTTTGAGCAAACGCTCGAGCGCTCTAGTGCGAAGTCGTCGGGCGGCGAAGCACTTGCGCCTTTGCTGCATATTTTGCATAACCATCAGATTATGCCTGGCAAACTGCTGGGTTATATCGAGGGCTGGTGCGCACGCCTTCGCCAGCGAATGATACCAACTGATCATGAAGTTACAGCCGATGTAGTTACATTTGCGGACTGTACGCATCTGCATCAACTGGTGGAGCGTCTGCGCGTGGAGTGGGAGAAGCTGCACGCCCGTGCAGAAGGGAGCGGTTTGCGCCTCGAAATGGTGAAGGCGATGCGTTTCGTTGAGGATCACCTGAAGGAATCGATTTCCCTAGGCGTTGTAGCAGAGCATATTCATTTGAATCCGACGTATGTGAGTGAGCTCTTCAAGAAAGAATTAGGGATCAATTTCACTGATTATGTCTCCAAGCGTAGGATTGAGCGGGCCATCGAGCTGTTGCGTAAGCGTGATTATTCGAATTTAGAGCTGGCAGAGGCTGTTGGCGTTCATAATGAGAAGTATTTTTGTACCTTGTTCAAAAAAATAACCGGGACCTCTCCACAGAAGTTTGTCTCAGCAAACTGGAGGGATTGACGAGGAGAGAGTTGCTTTGTTACCAAAGGAAGCTCGAGATCAATTCGAAGCATCGATTTTTCATAATCCACCTGCTACCTATAGAAGCACGCCATTCTGGTCATGGAACGATAAGCTGGAACCCGAGGAGCTTCGCAGGCAAATTGGTGAAATGAAGCGGGCCGGGTTAGGCGGCTTCTTCATGCACACGAGACAAGGGTTGCTTACACCCTATATGGGTGAGGCGTTTCTGGACGCGGTTGAGATATCGGCGGACGAGGCTAAGGTTCAAGGGCTCGAAGCTTGGTGTTACGATGAGAACGGTTGGCCTAGTGGAACGGCGAATGGCGTTGTGCCAGCATTAGGGGCTTCCTATCAACAGAAGTCTCTAGAGGGTATCCGAGTCGAAAGAGTGGATGCAGGGCAACAGGTTGAAGCGCTTAGGCAGGATCAAGATTTCCTGTACCTGCTTGTTCGTCGAGAGAACGAGCAGCAATGGCGGGTACAAGAGTCGGCTGTGGCGCTGGAGGATGGGGATGTCGCAGTGGCTGTAATGTGCCGCGTGAATCCTTATTATATTGATATTCTCTCTGAAAAAGCCATGGAGGCTTTCCTGCAGGCGTGTCATGATGTTTATTTCCAGCATATGGGGGACCGCTTCGGTGAAAGAGGAATGCCGGGCATTTTTACCGATGAGTTTAAATTCTCAGGCGTGCCGTGGTCCGTTGATTTGGATCAGGACTACTCGGAGCGTTACGGGGAATCGGTTGCGAATGCGATCGGTTGGCTGCTAACAGAAGCGGATGAGTCTATGAAAGATGCGGCCTATCGAGCACGCTATCAGTTCTGGCATCTAGTAAGTGAACGATTCCGAACGTCAGTTCGATTGGTAGCTGACTGGTGCGATGCACATCGCTGGCAGCTGACAGGTCATTTCATGGGGGAAGACACCCTCATGGACCAGATGCAGTACACGGCCGGAGTGATGCCGCTGTATGAGCGGATGCACATGCCGGGTATTGATATGCTGGGGCGGACGCCGCGAAGCGTCTTGCTGCCTAAGCAGGCTGCCTCGGTAGCGCGGCAGTTGGATAAAACGTTCGTAATCACAGAAACCTTCGGATGCTGTGGCTGGAACTTGAGCTTTCACGAGATGAAGCGGATCGCGGAGTGGCAGTTTGTCCTAGGCGTAAACCGACTATGCCCGCATCTGCAATCGTATTCGATTCGCGGGGTTCGGAAGCGGGATTATCCGCCATCGCTTTACGTTCAGCAACCATGGTGGGACGTGTACAGCCAGTTTAATGATTACTTTGCTAGACTTACGTATTTGTTGACGCTTGGGAAGGCAACGCCAGGGCTTCTTGTGCTGCATCCGATTCGATCGGCATGGCTGCTGAAGAATGTTCGTGCTTTGGAACGCATGCAGGACCGTATGGATGCGTTAGCGGATGACTTATTAGCGCTTCAGCGCGATTTCGATTATGGGGACGAGGCGTTGATGGAGCGTTACGGCAGCGTTCTGGGCAGCGTTTTGCAAATTGGGGAGCAGGCATACGACACGGTGATCGTGAGCGATGTGCTAACGCTGGAGGCTTCAACCTTAGCATTGCTGAAATCATTCGCAGAAGCCGGTGGCAAGATCATCTTGGTGGGCAAAGCACCAGCTTACTTGAATGGTGAACGTTGTGAAGAATTGACATCGTGGTTTTTGACCGATAACGTGGTTCGCGTTGCGGATTTAAGGGACGTGCGAGAGCATGTGCAAGTGCGCCAGGATTGGCTTCCAGTGAAGGGCACATCGCAGGAAGCATTGCGGAAGCTCTATGTGCAGGAGAGGCGATTGCCGGGCGTGACTTTGCTGTATGCCGTGCATACGGGAGATACCGAGACGATCGAATTGAAGATTCCTGCGTCTGATCAGCGAGTATGGATGGAGATGGATCTGGAAAACGGGGAAAAGGCCGAAGCTGATGCACGTATGTTGTCGTTGAGTGTGAAGCTGGCTCCAGGCGATTCGAAGCTCTTCGCCGTTTGGGATGGCGAGGCTGCGAAGATGGAACTAGCCCCATTCGGACAGCCGCCTCAGGCAGCAGCACTTTCACCGATTGAGAAATCATTCTCAGTGGTTGGAGCGAACATTGATGCTCCGTGGGACTACCAGTTGTCCGTACCTAATGCCCTGACACTGGACTATGCCATCTATCGCTTAGACGGAGCGGAGTGGTCACCCCCGACTTACGTACTCAACATCCAAGAACAGTGTATCGCGATGAGGAGACCCGTGTACATTGAGCTCGAGTTCACATTCGAGACGGATACTGAGTTAATGCGGCATACAGATCGCTCACTGTGGAAGCTCGCTATTGAGCGCCCTGAGCATTGGGAGCTAGCGATCAATGGACAGCCTGTGCGTGAAGAGGATGCTGACGGCTGGTTTGGCGGAGACCGCAGCTTCCCGACGCTGAGAATCGGCGAATTCGTACGGGAGGGTCGTAATCGTATTCGCATCTCAGGCGACTTTTACTGTAACGACGATGTCTATCGGTTTTTCGGCGTGGCAGGCGCCAATTTGGCCCCGATTCGCAATAAGCTCTTATTCGATGTTGAAGTCGAAAGCATTTATGTGCTAGGACCCTTCGCCGTGAAACCGCGTGTCGGCTGGGAACAAGCGGAGCGTGAGGCACTGTGGACGGAAGGTCCGTTCACTTTGACCACATTGCCGAAGCAGCTCCAGTTGACCGATGTCACGACGCAGGGATTGGTGTTCTACTCGGGACGAGTGACCACAGCCAAAACGATTACCCTACCCACGTCTGTATTGAATCGTATGCGGGACGAGGGCAGCAGGCTTGTCTTACAGTGGGACGCTATGCGCTGTCCAGCTATGAACATCACAATAAATGGTGGAACCACCCATACGATCCTTTGGGGAGCTCAAGAGCAGGATGTAACAGATGAAATAGCAGGCGAGCAGCTGCAGCTTCAAATCGAGTTGCTAACCAGTGGTCGCAATACATTTGGACCTCATCATCTAAAAGGTGAAGTCACTTTCGTCGGCCCCACCAGCTTTACCGATAAAATCGGTTGGGTTGATGCAGGTGCCGATCGAATATGGACGGATCGCTATTGTTTTGTCAGCTGCGGGCTGACGGGCTTACAGCTACGACTTAAGCAATAATGAAAAACTTCGCTACCCCATTCTCAGATGTAGAGTGGCGGGCTGGCGAAGTTTTTTTGCAAATATAGAAGCTCTATCTAAGTAGGATACCGCTCGCTCCAGCTACGCTCCCCTATCTCAACTCCCCCCCTACTTCATACACCAACTTTGCTCGCCCCAAACTAAATGGATTTTATACAGTTATTTCACCCGAAATTTCACGAAATTAAGCAATAGCTGGATTTTATGTAGTTAATAATTGAAATTTTGAGTGAATTAGGTAAATGAAGTGAAATTAACTACAATTATTCCATTTAACTTACAGAAGAGGCGAGAATCTTGATAAATAGCTGGAGTTTTTGTAGTTAATTACATCAGTCCCTCCCTTCACTAGCGTGGAGCGTGGAAAAATGGAGGTTGTCTGAAACCAGTTCATATTGTTCGTTTCTACAGCAGATAAGTTGGATAACATATGATATAATGGACGAGGTTTGCCTGACCTATAAGCTTAATTAGGAGGAACATATGGGTAGAGTACATATTTGCGATCATCCGCTTATCCAGCATAAGCTTACTTATATTCGGGATGAGAACACGACAACGAAGGATTTCAGAGCGCTTGTCGATGAAGTTGCTACATTAATGGTTTACGAAATTACAAGAGATCTGCCACTACAGCAAATGCAGGTGAAAACGCCCGTTACAACAGCAGATTGCCAAGTTATCTCGGGTAGAATGTTAGGGCTGATCCCTATTTTGCGAGCAGGTTTAGGTATGGTTGACGGTGTATTAAAGCTGATGCCAGCTGCAAAAGTAGGACATGTTGGTCTCTATCGCGATCCGGATACGCTTCAACCTGTTGAGTACTATGTGAAGCTGCCAACCGATGTGTTGGAGCGGGACTTGCTCGTTATTGATCCTATGCTTGCAACAGGTGGATCTGCCAATGCAGCGATCGAGGTGCTGAAACGCAGGGGCTGCTCACGTATTAAGCTAATGTGTCTCATTGCAGCACCTGAGGGCGTAGCTTCTGTACAAAAAGAACATCCTGACGTCGATATTTACGTCGCAGCTGTTGATGATCATTTGAATGATCACGGCTACATTGTGCCAGGTCTCGGGGATGCTGGGGATCGTTTGTACGGCACGGATTAATTTTTTTGAACAAAAGTAAGGCTTACGAAGTCAGTTTTCCTGTAAGAAAACTAAGCTCATGCTTACGAAGGTAGCTTTCCGTAGGAAAGCTTAGCTCATGCTTACGAAGTCAGTTTTCCTAAAGGAAAACTTTAAGGGGAGAAGAAACCGATGAAACGTTTAAAAGTGATTACGATCTTCGGAACAAGACCTGAAGCTATCAAAATGGCTCCGCTCATTCTCGAGTTGGAGAAGCATCCTGAGCAGATTGAGTCTCTGGTATGCGTAACCGCACAACATCGTCAGATGTTGGACCAAGTGCTTGATATTTTCAAAATCACACCGAACTTTGATCTTAACGTTATGAAGGATCGCCAAACACTGAATGAGATTACGATGCGCGTGCTGCAAGGCTTGGAGCCTGTGTTCCAAGAAGCGAAGCCAGATCTGATTCTTGTGCATGGGGATACACTAACAACGTTCCTTGCCAGCTATGCAGCCTTCATGCAGCAGATTCAAGTAGGACACGTGGAAGCGGGCCTTCGGACGTGGAACAAATTGTCGCCATATCCGGAGGAAATGAACCGTCAATTAACGGGCGTTCTCGCTGATCTTCATTTTGCGCCAACTGGGCAATCCGCTGAAAACCTGCGCAAAGAAAATAAATCAGAGTCCCAAATTTATGTGACAGGAAATACAGCCATCGATGTGTTTAAGTACACGGTGCAGGAGAATTTCGAGCATCCCATTCTAGAATGGGCGGCGGGCCGCAAGTTGATCTTGATGACAGCACATCGCCGGGAAGCTCAAGGTGAGCCGCATCGTCAAATATTCCGTGCCGTGAAACGTATCGCCGATGAGTTTGAGGATATTGCGATTGTTTACCCGGTTCATCCGAACCCGGTGGTTCTCGAGCCTGCTCATGAAATTCTAGGCAACCATCCACGGATTAAGCTGATCGATCCGCTTGATGTGTTCGAACTGCATAATTTCTATCCCCATACGTATATGATTCTGACAGACTCCGGTGGGCTTCAAGAAGAGGCGCCGACCTTCGGAGTTCCAGCTCTTGTTCTTCGCGATACAACAGAGCGTCCAGAAGGCATCCAAGCGGGAACATTAGAGCTTGTTGGGACGGACGAAGAGGTGGTCTACACACGTGCGCGCGCGCTCCTGACAGATCCAGAACAGTACAATAAAATGAGCCAAGCTGCGAACCCTTACGGAGATGGAAAAGCGTCAGAACGCATTGTTCAAGCGATTCTTCATCACTTCGGTAGGACTACTGAACGCCCGGAATCTTTCTAACCGTGACAAAATCATGACAAACGCTACAGCGTACAGTTGGACTGTTCGGTTTGAAAAAGCGCAAACCTTAGAGCCGCAAGGCTCTAAGGACTTTTGTGAGATGTGACAAATGAAGTTCCGTCAATTGACAAACTTAGCATGGCTTCGATACAATGAATGAGGATTCGTAGCAGATGAGCTACGAGACGCGTTTTCCCATGTGGAAAACACCCAGGAGGGTGCAATGAAACGGCCAAATTCCAATGATAATCCTTGGCGGGCAGTAGCGTTAACTAGTGCAATTGGCATAGACCTTGTCGTATGTTTGGCAGCCGGATATTTCTTCGGTGATTGGTTGAGTGGCGCACTGGGCGGACAGATCTGGTTGCTAGTCGGATTTTTACTTGGGCTTGTAACCGGCATCATGAGCATTTACTTCATGATTAAGCGGTACGGAGGGCTATGATGGACGACTTTTCAGCCACTCTGAAAACGGTTCAAAACGTATTTCTATTCTTTTTATCCTTTTGTTTGGCTGCATGGGCGCTTCTTGTCGATTACCGGGTTTACGTTGCGGGGATAATGCTCGGAGCTTGTGCGAGTATGATCAATGCAAGGTTCTTAGCCTGGAAGATTAACAAGCTGGCAGCAGCTGCGATAGAGCAGTCAGGGCGCAAGGTAACCCTTGGCTTTCTGACAAGGGCAGCAATCGCGGGTTTTGTCGGTTTGATTGCCGTCAGGTATCCCGAACATGTTGCATTGACCACGACGATTGTTGGATACTTTTTTGCTCAATTGGCAACACTCGTACTGGGTATTCTTTCTATTAAGAGGTCTAAGAAGTAATTCCACGATGTAACTTCAACGGATGAAAGGGGTGAAAATGGAAAATATGGAACATCACGCGCCAATATATAATTGGTTTGGTATTGATTTCGACGCATCAGCACTATTGATGATCGGGATTACCACAGTTATCGTGCTAATTCTTGCTATTGCAGGAGCGAGCCGAGCATCCGTAACAAATCCTTCGAAACTTCAAAACTTCATGGAATGGACGATTGAGTTCGTAGAAGGCATTATTGGAAGCACGATCGGTTCCAAGCATGGCAAAGGATTTATCGCACTTGGTCTTACGCTCATTATGTATATCTTTATCGGCAACATGCTCGGCCTTCCTTTCTCAATCGTGACGGAAGATCATGTATCTTGGTGGAAATCACCGACAGCTGATATCGCTGTTACAGGAGCACTAACAGTAGTTGTTATCGTACTAAGTCATTACTTAGGGATAACTCGTAACACGAAGCATTACTTCGCGCATTACTTTGAGTTCAAAGGGGCAATGTTGATCCTTCATTTAATTGAAGTTGTATCGAAGCCGCTTACGCTTGCGTTCCGTCTTTACGGTAACATTTATGCAGGTGAAATCATGATATCTGTCATTATTGGAGCAGGTTGGTTTGGAATTGCGCCTCTCTTCGTATGGCAGGGCTTCAGTGTGTTCGTAGGTGCGATTCAAGCCTTCGTATTCACGATGTTGACCATGGTTTATATCTCACAAACATTGATTCATGAAGAAAAGCACTAAGTATTAGACTTACCTCGGGAAGTCTCGAGTCACTTATAAAACAACAAAAAACCTAAGAGTTTAAGGGAGGATTTTATCAATGGGAGCAATAGCATTAGTAGCAGCAGGTATCGTATTCGGTTTGGGAGCACTAGGTGCAGGTATTGGTAACGGTTTGATCGTAGGTCGTGCTTTGGAAGGTATTTCTCGTCAACCAGAACTTCGTGGTACGCTTCAAACAACAATGTTTATCGGGGTAGGTCTAGTTGAGGCAATGCCGGTCGTTGCATTGGTTCTTGCGTTCATCTTTATGGGAAAAGCTTAAGAAACCGCTTGGCGTTGATGGCCGAAGTCGCCACCACGCCTTCGTTTTGCCCATGTTATCAGAAGGGAGTGACGTTACTTGCATATTGAATGGTCCACATTTTGGATACAACTTGTCGCGTTTTTAATATTATATTTGTTGCTTTCTAAATTTGCGTTCGGTCCTCTGTTCGGCATGATGGAGAAACGCAGACAATTGGTGAAAGACCAAATTCAAACAGCTGAAACTAGCCGTAAACAGGCAGAGCAACTGTTGGAGGAACAAAAGCAAGCGCTGCAACAAACTCGTAAGGAAGCTTACGACATCATTGAGCAAGCGAAGCACACAGGCTCCAAGCAAGCTGATGATATTATTCATGCAGCTAGTGCAGAAGCAAACCGTCTGAAAGACGAAGCGCTTAAAGATATCGAAAATGAGAAGAACAAAGCGGTTGCCGCTCTTCGCAGCCAAGTTGGCGCGATGTCCGTTCTGATCGCATCCAAAATTATTGAGAAACAAATCGACGAAAAGTCACAAGAAGAACTTGTTGAGCATTACCTCAAAGAGGTAGGAGGCAACGTATGAGTGACATCGTCGTAGCGAAGCGTTATGCCAAAGCTTTATTCGAAGTAGCGAAGGAAAAGAATATTATTTCCCAAGTTGAAGATGAGCTTAAATCTGTAGCTAGTGCGATTAGGGATAATGCAGACTTGCAGAAGTTCCTGAACCATCCGAACATCGGGAATACCGCTAAAACGGACCTGCTGAAGCAGATTTTCGAAGGCAAAGTTTCCGAACCGGTGTGGAACACGCTGCTTGTCTTGATTGATAAAGGTAGACAGTCCATTGTTTCAGCGTTGGCGAACGATTATGCCAAAGTTGCGAATGAAGCGCTTGGTCAAGCCAGTGCGACTGTATACTCTGCATACGTACTTTCGGATGCACAACAAGCTGAGATAGCTTCACATTTCAGTAAAGTAACTGGTAAAACGATCCGTGTTTCGTCTGTAGTTGAGCCTAAGCTGCTCGGCGGCATTCAAGTGCGTATCGGTGATCGTTTATATGATGGAAGCTTGGCAGGCAAACTTGATCGTTTGGCCAAAGCGTTAGTTTAATATAACCACTGTAAGAATAGGGGTGAAGTTCGTTGAGTATCAAACCTGAAGAAATCAGCTCATTGATTAAACAACAGATCGAAAACTATAATTCCGATATCCAAGTAGTTGATGTAGGTACAGTCATTCAAGTAGGTGACGGTATTGCTCGTGCTCACGGCTTGGAAAACGTTATGGCAGGCGAGCTGCTTGAGTTCCCGAGCGGCGTACTAGGCTATGCTTTTAACCTTGAGGAAAGCAACGTAGGTATCGTTATTCTTGGACCTTACCGTGATATTCGTGAAGGAGACCAAGTTAAACGTACAGGCCGTATCATGGAGGTTCCAGTTGGTGAAGAACTTCTAGGTCGTGTAGTTAACTCCTTGGGTCAACCTGTCGATGGCAGAGGTCCAATCAACACAACAGCATTCCGCCCTGTAGAGAACATGGCTCCAGGCGTAATGGCTCGTAAATCCGTACATGAACCAATGCAAACAGGTATTAAAGCGATTGACGCTATGGTACCAGTTGGCCGTGGTCAACGTGAGTTGATCATTGGTGACCGTCAAACAGGTAAAACGGCGATTGCGATCGACGCAATCATCAACCAAAAAGGCAATGGCGTTAAATGTATCTACGTTGCAATTGGTCAAAAACAATCCACAGTTGTAGGTGTTGTTGAAACCCTTCGTGCTGCTGGTGCGCTTGACTACACAATCGTAGTAACAGCTTCCGCTTCCGAGCCTTCACCGATGCTATGGTTAGCTCCATACTCCGGTTGTGCTATGGCTGAGTACTTCATGTACAAAGGCGAGCACGTTCTTATCGTATACGATGACTTGTCCAAACAAGCTGCCGCATACCGTGAGTTGTCCCTCTTGCTTCGTCGTCCACCAGGTCGTGAAGCTTATCCAGGGGATGTATTCTACTTGCACTCCCGTTTGCTAGAGCGTGCTGCGAAATTGAACGATGAGCTTGGCGGCGGTTCCATTACGGCGCTTCCATTCATCGAGACACAAGCAGGCGACATCTCAGCTTACATTCCAACGAACGTAATTTCCATCACAGATGGTCAAATTTTCTTGGAATCCGATTTGTTCTACTCCGGTCAGCGTCCAGCGGTTAACGTTGGTAACTCTGTATCCCGTGTAGGGGGCTCCGCTCAAACGAAAGCGATGAAAAAAGTTGCGGGTACACTTCGTGTGGACTTGGCACAATATCGTGAGCTTGCTGCGTTTGCCGCATTCGGATCCGATTTGGATAGAGCGACTAAAGCTCGTTTGGATCGTGGGGTTCGTACGCTTGAAATCTTGAAACAAGGCGTTCACCAACCAATGTCTTTGGAGAAGCAAGTTGCTTCCCTTTACACGGTTGTCAAAGGTCACGTGGATGATATCCCAGTTCAAGACGTAACGCGTTTCGAAGCACAATTCTTGGCTTTCTTGGAATCCAACCGTCCTGAAGTTTTGAATAGCATTCGTGATACGAAAGATATTACTGCGGATAACGATAAAGCATTAGTTGATGCAATCAATACATTTAAAAAGAGCTTTGCTGTTTCTGAATAAATCATGAAGGCAGGGCTTCATGTCAAGTGAAGCTCTTGCTACCATGTGAATCCTGGGCAGGCGGACGCCTGAATTCAGGTCTTCGAATGAAGGCTTTTTAAGCCTCAAAAGAGAGGTGAGCAGGTATGGCAAAAGGAATGCGCGAGATTAAGCGCCAAATTAAATCCACACAAAGCACGAAGCAAATCACGAGAGCAATGGAAATGGTTGCAGCAGCTAACTTACGTAGAGCACAGCAATCAGCGGAAGCGGCACGTCCGTACTCCGAGAAGTTGAAAGAAGTGGTTGCAAGCATTGCAGCTGGCACCAAAGGCGTGAAGCACCCGATGCTACAATCACGTGAAGTGAAGAAAACGGCCTATTTGGTCATTACTTCCGACCGTGGTCTCGCTGGTGGTTACAACGCAAACGTGTTGCGTAAAGCAATGACTGAAATTCGTGAAAATCATAAATCTACAGCTGAGTACTCCGTCTTCGTTATCGGACGTAAAGGAAGCAATTTCTTCTCGAAACGAAATATTCCGATTGTTGAAGAAGTAACCGGTGTTCCGGACACGCCTAAATTCTCGGATATTAAGCCTGTTGCAACAGCAGCGGTTGCTAATTTCGTTAACGGTACGTATGACCAACTGTTCCTGATTTACAACAAGTTCCAAAACGCGATTACCCAAATTCCAACCATGATTCGTCTGCTTCCTATGGAAGATGTATCCGGCGTGGCTGCAGCTAGCTATGAGTATGAGCCGTCACCGGAAGGCGTTCTGGAAGTACTGCTCCCTAAATATGCTGAGACGCTTATTTACAGTGCTGTTCTGGAAGGTAAAGCGAGTGAGTTTGGCGCGAGAATGACAGCGATGAACTCCGCAACGAAGAATGCAACGAAGATGATCAGCAGCTACACATTGGCTTACAACCGTGCACGCCAAGCTTCGATTACGCAAGAAATTTCGGAAATCGTCGCTGGAGCAAACGCGAACGCATAATGAATAAACGGTCTCGATGGAGACACAAGCTTTACTTAGGAGGGAAACCATGAGCAAAGGGCGCGTTGTGAATATTACAGGGCCTGTCGTCGACATTGAGTTCGAACGCGGACAACTCCCTGAAATTCTGAATGCTATCAAAATTGAAAGAACCGAAGGTGGACAACAGTCCACTATGACGGTTGAAGCGGCTGTTCACCTTGGTGACAACCTCGTACGTTGCGTAGCAATGTCCTCAACAGACGGACTTGTACGTGGTGCCGTAGCAACAGATACTGGCGCAGCGATTACTGTACCGGTTGGTGCAGCAACACTAGGTCGTGTATTTAACGTATTGGGCGATCCGATCGATGGTAACGAAACGGTTGACCGTACATTTACTAGCCCAATCCACAAAGAAGCTCCTGCATTCGACAACTTGTCGACAAAATCAGAGATTCTTGAAACGGGTATCAAAGTTATTGACTTGATGGCTCCTTATGCAAAAGGTGGTAAAATTGGTCTCTTCGGTGGTGCCGGCGTAGGTAAAACGGTAACCATGCAAGAGCTAATTCACAACATTGCACAAGAGCACGGCGGTATCTCCGTATTTGCGGGCGTTGGTGAGCGTACTCGTGAAGGTAATGACCTTTACCACGAGATGAAAGACTCCGGCGTTATTGCAAAAACAGCGATGGTATTCGGTCAAATGAACGAACCTCCAGGCGCGCGTCTTCGCGTAGCTTTGTCCGGTTTGACAATGGCTGAGTATTTCCGTGACGAAGAAGGAAGAGACGTTCTTCTTTTCATCGATAACATCTTCCGTTTCACACAAGCAGGTTCCGAGGTTTCCGCTTTGTTAGGCCGTATGCCTTCCGCGGTAGGTTACCAACCAACCCTTGCTACAGAAATGGGTCAATTGCAAGAGCGTATTACCTCCACGAAAAAAGGTTCCGTTACATCCATTCAAGCGATTTACGTTCCTGCCGATGACTATACGGATCCGGCTCCAGCTACGGCTTTCGCTCACTTGGACGCAACAACGAACTTGGAGCGTAGCATCGCGGCTGCAGGTATTTTCCCTGCGGTAGATCCACTAGCATCATCTTCCCGTGTTTTGACACCAGAAATCGTTGGTGAAGAGCACTATAAAGTAGCACAAGGCGTTAAACAAATTCTTCAACGTTACAAAGAGCTTCTGGATATCATCGCGATCTTGGGTATGGATGAGTTGTCTGATGAGGACAAATTGGTCGTTACTCGTGCGCGTCGTCTTCGTCTGTTCTTGTCTCAGCCGCTTCACGTTGCTGAGCCGTTCAACGGATTCCCAGGCTTGTATGTACCAATGAAAGATACCGTGCGCAGCTTCAAAGAAGTTCTTGAAGGTAAGCACGACAACCTTCCTGAAGTAGCTTTCCACAACGTTGGAACGATCGAGGACGCTATCGAGAAAGCAAAAACACTGTAAGCTTGGCATCTTGCTAAGATCAGCTTTTGCTACACTCTAAGCAACGCTTACGAAGCTAGTTTACCTATGGTAAACTTTTAGGAAGGAGAATCCAAGTGAGTACATTCCTACTGGAAATTGTAACACCGGAGCGCAAAGTGTACGCTGAACAAGTAGACATGGTTAGCGTGAAGGGTGCTGAAGGGGAGCTTGGAATTCTGCCGAATCACATTCCATTGGTCACTCCACTTAGAATTGCTCCGATTACTGTGAAGAAAGCGGGCTCCAAAGACGAAGTCATCGCAGTGAACGGCGGATTCATGGAAGTGCGCAAGGATAAGGTGGTTATTTTGGCGGAAAGCGCCGAGCTGCCTGAACAAATTGATATCGATCGTGCGAGAGCAGCGAAAGAGCGTGCGGAGAAACGTCTTGCAGAAACGAAGCAAGATAACGTGGATTTCAAACGTGCTGAAGCTTCTTTACAAAGAGCAGTGAATCGTATCGGTGTGTCCGGGAAATAAATAGATGGAATAAAAGCGGGGGAACTTCGGTTCTTCCGCTTTTTTGCGTATAAATGGCGAAGAAAAAGCTGCCCTCTCGATGAGAGGAACAGCTCGCGTTAGGGTTTCATTTTAAGCGTGATGCCAAATGGTGGATTCCCCTGTTTTCGGGCACGGAGGGAAGGTTTCACCTGCGGTTAGTTCAATGCTTTGCCCGTCGGCATCGCGATAGCGGCCGGTTTCGGTAACTTTGTCATTGGTTCTATGTTGGTGATTAGCGTTCGATGCATTTGCCATAAGAAATTGCTCCTTTCGCTTATCAAAATAGGGAACTTGGACAAGACTGGAATGCCCAGTGAATAGTATTACCCACATCTGTGAAATGCTACTCATACATGGAAAGAATTAATGTCGACGCCCAAACCCCTTTTTGTTATACTAGTAAAGGTGATTATTACCAAAACTATCGATATCGTAAGGAATGCAAATAAGAAATGGAGGCGGTTACATTCACATGATGTATACAAATAACTATGTAATCGTAGCGGTTTTTCTAGGGTTAGGTATTTTCCTTCCCATAGCAGCGCTGACGATTGGCAAATGGTTAAGACCGAGTAAACCCATCGATGAGAAGTATACGACGTATGAGAGTGGGAACGAACCTGTAGGTGAGGGACAAATCCGGTTTAACATTCGATATTATTTGTACGCTTTGATGTTTGTCATCTTTGATGTGGAGACCGTATTCCTGTATCCGTGGGCCGTTGCCTTTAATCAACTTGGATTATTCGCATTAATTGAAATGTGTATTTTTGTAGCCTTGCTTGCCATAGGATTAATATACGCTTGGAAGAAGAAGGTGCTGCGATGGACTTCAGTCTAGAATCAATCTCTCCCGAGGAACGGGAAGAAATAAACCGTAATGTATTTATGACAACCCTGGAGCAGGTAAAAGCTTGGGCTCGCAGTAATTCGCTTTGGCCATTAACCTTTGGCCTAGCTTGTTGTGCCATTGAAATGATGGGAACAGGCGGTTCTCACTATGATTTAGACCGATTCGGAGTCATCTTCCGTACGTCACCAAGGCAATCAGATGTCATGATTGTAGCAGGGACAGTTACGAAGAAAATGGCTCCTTTGTTGCGCCGACTTTATGAACAAATGCCTGAACCGAAGTGGGTTATCGCGATGGGTTCCTGTGCAACAGCAGGCGGACCGTATGTGAAATCGTATTCGGTCGTGAAGGGTGTCGACCAAATCGTTCCAGTGGACGTGTATATCCCAGGTTGTCCGCCGAATCCAGCTGCACTGATCTATGGCATCAACAAGCTTCAGGAGAAGATTCGTTATGAAGCGAAGACTGGGAAGCAGGTGATCAATCGATGAGTGAGGAGAACAAGCCGGAAGAAACCACGGTTCCGACTCCTCCTTTTGGTGAGGATGGGAAAGAGGAAGAATCCGCCCTCGAGGAAGCAATTGCTGAGGTAGGCAAGCTTACCCCGGAAGCACGAGCGAGTAAGACGCCGCTTAGCGCAGACGTGCAAGCATCCGTGGACCGCGCAGCGGAGAAGCAAGCTGCTGATCCAGATGTGCAGACGACAAGCGAGCCAAGCGATGCGCCTGCGGCTGAGCTAGCGGAGCGTGCGCAGGGCGCCGATGTCCCGACGGCTACGCAGAGCAGCGACGCGGCGGCAGAGCGCGCCGCGGCAAGAGCCGCGCGCCTCGCAGCACGCGCGGCAGCAGAGGCGGGCGAGCCTGCGCCCGCCGGGGCAGCAATGCCAGCGTCCGCAGACGCTGGCTCTGACGAAGAGAAGGCGGCCAAAGCCCAGGCCGCCGCAGAAGCCCGTGCCGCGCGAGCCGCAGCACGCGGAGCAAAGCCCGAATCGGCGGATCCAGCCGCGCCGAAGGAGCCATCACCGAACCAGCCGCTGCTGGACCGGCTGGTCGCGATCCTGAAAGCCGAGGCAGGCGAAGACGCCGTCGTCGAATCTTTCATCAACGAAAGGGACGCGCATCGTCCTTACGTCATCATTCACAGCTCGCGCTGGCCGCAGGCCGCGCTGACGCTTCGCAATCACGAAGAGCTGCGCTGTGATTACTTGCGCAATCTCTCCGGTGTGGATCAAGAAACGCACCTTGAGGTGGCGTATCATCTGCTTTCCCTCACACACAAGCATGAGTATTGTGTGAAGGTGAAGACAGACCGTGAGCAACCTAGCATCCCTTCGGTAGCTGATGTCTGGCCGACGGCCAACTGGAACGAGCGCGAAGCTTTTGACCTTTTCGGCATCGATTTCCCTGGCCACCCGAACTTAGTACGGATCATGATGCCTGATGATTGGGTGGGTCATCCACTGCGCAAAGACTACGAACCGCTTGACCCGGAGGTGTAGCACGTGTTACGGACAGAAGAGCTCCTGTTAAACGTTGGTCCTCAGCATCCAAGTACACACGGCGTTTTCCGCGTGATTGTAAAGCTGGATGGTGAAGTCATTCGAGAAGCCATACCCGTTATGGGCTACTTACATAGAGGAACAGAGAAATTGGCTGAGAACCTCAGCTATACCCAAATCATCCCATACACCGACCGCATGGATTATGTGTCGGCGATGACGACCAACTACGCGTTAGTTAACGCCGTTGAGAGAATGATGCAACTCGAAGTACCCGAACGAGCGGAATTTCTTCGCTTAATCGTAATGGAGCTGCAACGGATCGCGTCACACATGGTGTGGTGGGGAACGTACCTGCTGGATATCGGGGCAATGAGCCCGTTCTTGTATGCGTTTCGTGACCGTGAAATCATTATCGATCTCTTCAACGAACTGTGTGGAGCTCGTTTAACGTACAACTACATGCGTGTAGGAGGCGTGAAATGGGACGCACCAGACGGTTGGATCGAGAAAGTGCGGAAATTCGTTCCGTATATGTACGGCAAATTAGAAGAGTATCATACACTTGTCACCGGGAATGAGATATTCCTGTCACGGATCAAGGGGGTAGGTAAATATGACGCTGAGACAGCCATTGCGTATGGCCTTAGCGGGGCGAACCTACGTTGTACGGGTGTAGATTGGGATATTCGCAAAACGCAGCCCTACAGCCTGTACAGCCGCTTCCAGTTCGATGTGCCTGTGCGTAGCGGCGGGGATTGCTATGACCGTTATTTGATACGTATGGAAGAAATTAAACAATCCCTTCGTATCCTGGAACAAGCCTTAGACGTGTTCCCTGAGGGTGGCGAAACGATGGGCAAAGTGCCTAGAGTCATTCGCCCGCCAGAAGGCGAAATTTACGCAGCAATTGAGTCTCCGCGAGGAGAAATTGGCTGCCATATTATTTCCCGAGGTAAGCAAGAACCGTACCGCTTGAAATTCCGCAGACCGTCCTTCGTAAATCTGCAAATATTGCCCAAGCTTCTGGTCGGGGAATCGATGACCAATCTAATTACGATTCTGGGCGGCATCGATATTGTCGTTGGGGAGGTGGATGCCTAATGGTCAATTTATTGGAGGAGAGTCTGACATGGACGAACTTCTTCGTATTCCTATTCTGGGGCATCGTAATGCTCATGCTCGTGTTGGGGTTCGTTACCTATGCGATCTACTTCGAGCGTAAGGTCATCGGTTGGATGCAGTTGCGGATCGGGCCGAACCGGACAGGACCTTTTGGGCTGCTGCAAAGCGTCGCCGACGTATTCAAGCTTCTCATTAAGGAAGATACGATTCCTAAGAAAGCCGAGCGTGAACTTTTCATACTCGCACCGATCATTACCTTTATCCCGTCCTTTACGATCATTGCGACCATTCCGTTCTCGGATCGGATGTTTGGTGCGAATCTGAATGTGGGATTGCTTTATTACGTGGCACTAACAGGGATCTCAACCATCGGAATTATTCTGGGTGGTTGGGCATCCAACAATAAATATGCGTTGCTGGGCGGCATGCGTTCGGCAGCTCAAATGATTAGTTATGAAGTACCGTTAGTTATTTCGGTTGTTGGTGTAATTATGATGACGGGCAGCTTGAATCTACATACGATTGTCGATCATCAAACAGGCGGCTTCTGGCATTGGAATTTCATTCCGCAGATCCTGGGTTTCATTATTTTCGTGATTGCGGGTGTGTCGGAGCTTAATCGTACGCCGTTTGACTTGCCAGAAGCAGAATCTGAGCTCGTTGCGGGCTATCATGTGGAATACAGCGGTTTCCGCTTCGCTTTCTTCATGCTATCCGAGTATGTGTACGTCTTCGTCATTGCTTCACTGGTGAGTCTGATTTTCCTTGGTGGGTGGCACGCGCCATTCGGATTCCTTGATTTCATACCAGGCGTTATCTGGTTCCTGTTGAAATTCTCGTCGGTCGTGTTCTTCCTCTTCTGGCTGCGGGCGACACTGCCACGTGTTCGAATTGATCAATTGATGGGGTTCGGCTGGAAAGTGCTGCTTCCACTGGCACTGGTCAACATGCTGGTGACGGCGATTATCATGACCATCTTCTAAGCAAGCAAGATAATTGATCTTGGTCGGATCTTTCCTCTCCGCAAAACTTTAAGTCCATGCTTTCGAAGTTAGTTTTGCTAACGCAAAACTTGAAGGAGTTGAAACACATGAAGGGCATTATGAAAGGTTTAGGCTTCACGTTCAAGCATTTGACTGAGAAGAAAGTAACGTACGCATACCCGGAAGTTCCGATTAAAATGCCGGATCGCTTTCGTGGTATTCAATATTTTGATCCCGAGAAATGCATTGTGTGCAATCAATGTGCGCGTGTGTGCCCGACGGAGTGTATTACGTTAACTGGAAAAGCGAACCCAGACCCTGAGAAAAAGGGGAAGGTCATTGATACGTATGACATCAACTTCGAAATTTGTATCCTGTGCGACCTGTGCACAGAAGTGTGTCCGACAGAAGCGATCGTGATGACGAATAATTTTGAGCTTAGCAGCTACAGTCGGGATGATTTGTTCAAAAATATGGAGTGGCTGAGTAATAACACCCAAAACATTCGTCAAGAGAACAATTCTGCGATGCCTAAAGGGGGCGCGAAGAAAGATGTTTAGTGGACTCGGCGATTTCTTATCCAGTGGTACGAGTTGGGCGTTCTTCATTTTCGCGTTGCTCGCGATCGGCGGGGCGATCTTTATGATCTCTTTTACGAAAGTCGTGCACATGGTTGTTGCAGTGGCCCTCACGTTTATTAGCTTGGCTGGCTTGTATGTCATTCTTGAAGCAGAGTTTGTCGCTTTCGTGCAGGTCTTGATTTATGCCGGTGCCATCTCCATTCTGATGATTTTCGGCATTATGATGACGAAGCATAGACAGGGTGAAGACGAGGGACTTAAGCGTCCATGGCATGAAGGCTTGGCCATTCTTGGCGCTGTGGGATTGTTCGGCGTTTTGTTCTATGCGATTCAGAAATCGACCTTCGTCTCTTCGGGGACATTGGATGCTGGCAAGGATAATACGCTCGAAATCGGGAAGTTGCTGTATAACGTGCATGTCATTCCCTTCGAAATCATGTCCGTGCTGCTGACGGTAGCGTTCATTGGTGCCATCGTAGTTGCAAAGAGAGAGGAGGATTAGCGTTGGGTAACTTAATTACTCCTTATCTTACATTAGCGGCGATCCTATTCTGCATTGGACTATACGGTGCATTAACGAAGAAAAACGGGGTTATCGTCTTGCTCTCCATCGAGCTTATGCTCAATGCGGTGAACTTGAATTTGATTGCCTTCTCAAAACTAGGAGATCACCCCGCATTGACGGGGCATATCTTCTCCCTCTTTAACATTACGATTGCAGCTGCAGAGGCGGCTGTGGGGATTGCGATATTGATCACGATTTACCGAAATAAAGGCACCGTCGAAGTGACAGATTTGGATTCTATGAAGCGCTAGGAGGCTAACAAGGCTATGGTATCGGACTATTCACAGTACGCCTGGCTCATTCCATTGTTTCCGTTGCTTGCTTTTCTAGCGCTTACGGCAATGGGGCGTCAACTAAAAGATTTAGGCATTTACATTAGCATTTTTGCGATGCTGCTTTCGTTTATTGTGGCTTTGCTCATTTTTGTGGAGCGGATTGGCGGCAATGTTGAGGATTTCACGTGGGATAAAATGAATTGGCTGCAAGTGGGCGATTTTACGCTGAAAATGGGGTTTGAGGTCACCAATCTAAACTCCCTGATGCTCGTAATCGTCACGCTGGTTTCACTGCTGGTGAACATTTATTCCAAAGGCTACATGAAAGGCGACGAGCGTATTCACGTGTTTTTCGGTTATATTGCGCTGTTCTCCTTCTCCATGCTAGGCCTTGTTATTTCTGAAAATATGCTGGAACTCTACATCTTCTGGGAGCTAGTAGGGGTATGTTCCTTCTTGCTTGTTGGATTCTGGTACTTCAAGCCAGAGGCGAAGGCTGCCGCCAAAAAGGCATTCATCGTCACCCGTATCGGGGATGTGGGCTTGTTTATCGCGATCCTGTTGTTGTATCTCTACATGCCAGGACATGCGCTAGATTTCACATCGATACATAACGCCTTCACCACTGGCAAAATCGACCCTACAATCGTCACGTGGATCGCAGTTTTGATTTTTATCGGGGCGATGGGTAAATCCGGTCAATTCCCGCTGCACACGTGGCTACCCGATGCAATGGAAGGACCGACGCCGATTTCCGCGCTGATCCATGCCGCAACGATGGTTGCTGCTGGGGTGTACCTTGTGGCACGGACGTTCGATATTTTCCACGCCTCGCCGGATGCGTTGACGGTCGTTGCTTATGTGGGTGGATTTACCGCCATTTTTGCTGCAACAATCGGTATTGCGCAGAACGATATTAAACGGATTCTCGCGTACTCGACGGTAAGTCAACTTGGTTATATGATGATGGCGCTGGGGATTGGCGTTTCATTCACCTCAGGAATGTTCCACTTGTTTACACATGCCTTCTTCAAAGCGCTGCTCTTCTTGGGTGCAGGTAGTGTGATTCACGCGGTTCATACGCAGAATATCAACGAAATGGGCGGCTTATCCCGCAAAATGAAGATTACAACCTGGACTTTCGCAATCGGAACGCTGGCTTTAGCCGGTATCTTCCCATTCGCAGGCTTCTGGTCGAAGGATATGATTCTCACGGAAGCATACGAGCATAACCAGCTTCTGTTCTGGGTCGGTGTGATTGCGGCTTTCTTCACCGCTTTCTATATGTCACGTCTGTTCTTCCTCGTGTTTATGGGCTCACCTAGAGCGAAAGCAGTGGCTCCGGAGGATCACGATGGTCATGGGCATGACCACGCGCATGAGCCGCATGAGTCTCCAGCTTCGATGACGACTCCGCTTATTATTCTTGCTGTGCTTGCTGTCGTGGCAGGCTTCGTGAATACGCCATTCAATGAATGGCTGGGCCACTGGCTAACAGGGCAGGAACATGAGGAGACGGCCAATTGGACGGTTATTATTTTGTCTACATTAGCTGGATTGCTTGGTATTGGCCTTGGTTACCTCATTTATCTGAAACGCACGATCCCTCGGGACATTGTTTCGGGCAAAATGCCTTGGTTGTACACGTTGCTAAATCGCAAATATTTCATCGATGAAATTTACGACGCCATTGTAGTCAAACCGCTTCGTGGCCTTGGCTATATCTTGGAATTGATTGATATTTACATCATTGATGGGATTGTTCGCTTAGTTGCTTTCACGGTGGTTAGTCTTGGACGCTTAGGCTCCCGACTCCAAAATGGTCAACTGCAGTCCTACGGGGTCATCATGCTGCTCGGGATGCTGATTCTGGCACTTGCCATTGCAGGAAKGAGGTTCATACATGCCGGCTAATTTACCCATTCTTAGTATGATTGCCTTCTCCCCTCTGCTTGGTGTGCTCGTCCTGCTCTTCCTTCGGGGTGATCGTGGACGTTTGATCAAAACAGTTGGTATCGTCACGACGCTGATTCCACTGATTTTAGCGGCATGGCTGTACGTGGACTATAACTATCAAGGGGATCCATTACAGTACAAAGAACAGCTCGATTGGATCAAAGTCCCTTTAAACCACGAGGGTATTCAGCAAATTACACAATTCTTCTTCGAGTTTAAATATTCGTTAGCTGTCGATGGCATTTCGTTGCCGCTCGTCTTTCTAACGGCACTAATTTCGTCGATGGCCGCTTTAGCGTCTGTTTACATCAAGAAACGTTGGAAAACGTATTTCATTTTGTTCCTTCTGCTAGAAACGGGTATGTTCGGTGTATTCATGGCACAGGATCTCTTCTTATTCTTCCTGTTCTTCGAAATTACACTCGTGCCGATGTTCTTCTTGATCGGAATTTGGGGGTATATGAACCGAGAGCAAGCGGCAAACCGCTTCTTGCTGTATAACGGTCTTGGCTCAGCGATTATGCTGATTGCCTTCCTTATTCTGGTTACGACTGCAGGATTTAACCAAGATCCATCGCAGACAGAGGCTATCATTTACTATAGCGGCGACATTCATACGATAGCTCATAATCTATTGCAGGCTCCTGAGGCTTATGTGAATCAGAGTGGTACGCCATTCTTTATGAGTCAAAACATGAAATGGACTGTGTTTATCATGCTGCTGGTCGCTTTCGGGATCAAGCTGCCGATCTTCCCGTTCCATACGTGGATGCTGAAAGTACATACAGAGGCTCCGCCTGCTGTCGTTATGATTCACTCCGGGATTTTGCTCAAAATGGGGGCCTACGGCCTCATCCGTTTTGGCATTCTGTTCTTCCCGGCGGAAGCCCAGCAATGGGCGTGGGTGCTTGCGCTCCTCGGCGTTATTAACATCGTGTACGGTGCGCTTCTTGCGATGGTCCAGAAGGACTTCAAACTCGTGCTCGCTTACTCGAGTATCAGCCACATGGGCATCGTCCTGTTGGGACTTGCTGCGTTCAACATTGCAGGTCTGCAAGGGGCCGTGTTCCAGCTGATCTCACACGGTTTGATCTCAGCCCTGATGTTCTTGCTCGTCGGCAGCATCTACGAGCGAACCGAAACTACGCAGCTTGATCGCTTGGGCGGTCTCGCTCGCAATATTCCCTTCATCAGCGGTATTCTGCTGATCGGGGGCATGGCCTCGCTCGGATTGCCAGGCTTATCCGGCTTCATCAGTGAGTTCCTCGCGTTCGTCGGACTCTTTGAAACCCACCGTGTGTACGCGATTGTCGGTACACTGGGTATTATCTTCGCAGCGGTTTACGTGCTGCGCGGGGTACTGAACATCACGTTCGGCCCTAAGCAGCCGAGCTTACTGCAGCAAGGGATGCGCGACGCGCGTCTCATCGAGGCTGTGCCGATGATTACCTTGGTCGCGTTCATTCTCTTGCTGGGCGTGTACCCAAGCGTGCTGAGTCAGCCGCTTCAACAAACCATTGGCAGCTTGGATCAGTTGATCCATAGCGTAGCCGGGAAGATAGGAGGTTAGTCCAGTGGAACAGATTAGACTCCATGCTAGTGATTTATCGTATCTGCTCCCTGAGCTTGCGCTGGTTGCTACCGCGATCATCCTATCTCTCTTGGATTTGGTTCTGCCGAACCGATTCAGTCGTTCGATTATCGGATGGTTGACCCTTGTCGGCCTCGCGATTTCCGCCGTGTTCGTTGTTCTGCAGCTGAATCCGGATGAGGCGATTCAACTCTTAAATCAAAGTTATCGCGTCGACGACTTCTCGAACTTACTTAAATTATGCACCCTTGTCGGTACGGGACTCATTGTTTTCATGAGCCTAGGCTTCGTGAAAGAGGATAGCATCCCGCATGTCGGGGAGTATTATTACTTCTATTTGCCTGCTGCACTAGGGGCAATGATCATGTCATCCTCGGGTGATTTAATTACACTCTACGTTGGGTTGGAATTGCTGAGTATCACTTCTTACCTCATGGTGGCTATGAAGAAGAAAGACAAGAAATCCAATGAAGGAGCATTCAAATACTTGGTGATGGGTGGTATCTCATCCGCGATTATCCTGTATGGTATGTCCTTCCTGTATGGGATGGTCGGTTCTGCGAATCTGCAAGAGATTGGCGCAGCACTACCTACGTTGGTCACATCGTACGAGCCGCTGCTCTACGTTGCTTTCTTCTTGCTGCTAGCGGGATTCGGTTTCAAAATTGCCGCCGCACCTTTCCACAGCTGGGCGCCGGATGTATATGAAGGTGCGCCAACACCGGTTACGGCATTTTTGGCTGTCGTGTCCAAAGCGGCCGGATTCGCCATCTTGTTCCGTGTCTTCTATGTCTTGTTCGGATTTAGCGACTTCGGCGAGAGTAAGTTGCAATCCGATGTCTTCCTAGCGATATCCGTTATGGCGGCTATTGCGATGGTCGTGGGGAATTTCATTGCGCTGAAACAAACGAATATGAAAAGGCTACTCGCCTATTCGGGAATTGCCAATGCAGGTTATCTGCTCGTTCCGATTGGAACGTACTTTTCGGCCACGCATTACGCCAATTTCTCGGAATTCATATTCTACTTAATCGCGTATATGTTTATGAACATCGGAGCTTTCGCTGTATTGATGATTATCGAGCAGGCTGAAGGTCATACCGAAGCCAAAGGCTTCGCGGGTCTGTACTATCGCGCACCTTTGACAGCTGTGGCGATGGTATTGATCATCCTTTCCTTAGCTGGTATCCCGTTATCAGGCGGATTTTTCGGTAAGCTCTACATCATCTTAGGAACGATGCAGACGCAGCAATACTGGCTTGGTGCTCTAATGATCGCAACCAGCGTTGTTTCGTTCTACTACTATTTCAGCATCGTGCGTCAAATGTTCATGCGCAGCGATTACGAGCCAGCCGCGATCAAAGTGTCCGTGCCGTTAGGCATAACCGTTTGGTTATGTGCGCTAATCAGTGTAGCGCTTGGTGTGGTACCTCATTTGGTGCTGAAAGGCATCGAAAGCGTCTTTACTTTGACGAAGGATTTTATTATCCAATAATCCGTACCCTAGAAACCCTTCCTACGTAAATGTAGGGAGGGCTTTTTTTGCTGCGAGTAGAGATGGTGTGAGTGGAGAGGAGTAGAAGTAAGAGTAGAAGTAAGAGTAGAAGTAAGAGTAGAAGTAAGAGAAAGAGAAAGAGTAAGAGTAAGAGTAAGAGTAAGAGTAAGAGTAAGAGTAAGAGTAAGAGTAAGAGTAAGAGTAAGAGTAAGAGTAAGAGCATGAGTTGCTAAGTCAGAATAGTGAGTTGATCGGATGGAAGTTTCGTAATTCTCCTGTGCGCTTGATGAATAGATGGATTTTATCCAGTTAAATATTGGGGTTTTCCGACTGAACGCAGAATAGATGGAAAACCTGCAGTTAATTTTGATCAATCCACCCAATCTGAACAAAACAGGCGGTTTTAACTACATGTTATACAGTTAAATCAAGTTTCAGAGGAAATTTCACTTAAATAGCTGTACATTTTCCAGTTAATACAAATGTGTAGAGCATGAGACCTTCCAAACCTTGCTAAGCATCTCCCCCAGTCCCCAGCCCACCACCACCGACGTCCCCATCACCCCCATCAGCACCCATCCCACAATCACTACACCACCCGCATCACCACCAACACCGTCCGAGCGCCGAGATTCCGTGTTTTGCATTTCATACTCGCATCCCGTGCGCCGTAATGAGCACTTAACTTTGCCCCAATTTTTGAAGTTGTTGGCCCAAAGGCATTTGCCATCGATTTCACCTCATTTCCCCGGAAATAAAGGTTGATAGGTCCATCGTCCCCCACTTGTACACATCAATTAAATCAGTCATTGACCAACTCCCAAAAAATACTTTAAAAATTTATTGTAAGATCTGAACTTTTTGCGAAGTTGAACCGTTATAGGTATCGAGAAGATGTTTAATATGGTATAGATATATAAGTAACTGACAAAGAGAGTTATTTTGGGATAAAGGACCTGATGTGATGACATATTTTCGATACGTAGGCCCCATGATATTAATGACAATGCTAGTCCTAGGACTAACGGGTTTCGTGCCTAACGTAGATGCGGCTTATGCGGTGTCTTCGGATCCCATGAGAGTGAAGCAAACTTATTTGGATATGATTCGCGTTGATCAAGCATGGGCTGCGGCAGGTGATGCCCGTACGCCGATCATCGTCGCCGTGGTTGATACAGGCGTTGACCTTGGACATCCAGATTTAACTGGCAATTTAGTGGATGGTGTGAACTTGCTGCAGGCTTCGAAGAAGCCTTTTGATGATAATGGACATGGAACGAACGTAGCTGGCTTGATTGCCGCTACGATTAATAACGATAAAGGCATCGCGGGAATTGCCCCTAATGCCAGAATTATGCCAATCAAGGCGCTTGAAGCAGATGGAACTGGCGGCGAAGCCAAGCTGGGTGAAGGCATTAAATATGCCGTGGACCATGGGGCGAAAATCGTAGTCCTTTCCTTGGGATTGAACAAATACTCGGATTATCTGGCAGGTATTGTGCAATACGCAGAGGACCGTAATGTCTTACTCGTCGCCGCTGTTGGTAATGAAAGCACGAGTGTGAAATACCCCGCGGCGTATCCGACTGTACTTTCTGTTGGCGGTGTGAGTATCAATAAACAGGCTGATCCACGATCGAATTACGGCCCAGAGCTCGACATTATGGCGCCTTGGGACGTCTATACGACGGCGCTTGGCGGTGGCTACCAGTACCAAGATGGAAGCTCAATGGCTGCGCCGCAAGTGGCAGCTGCAGCTGCGCTGGTCTGGGGGAAATATCCGGCAATGTCGGCGTATCAGGTGCGTTCACAGATCGAGCAAACAGCCACGGACTTAATGTCCAAAGGGTGGGACGCTAAGACGGGTTACGGCTTATTGAATATCGAAAAGGCACTGACGGAGCCTTATAAGCAAGATCGCTTCGAGCCGAATGATGTTGTAAGTCAGGCTGCTTCGCTTCCTAATCATACGTTAGTCAAAGCGAACCTCAGCTCGGGGCAGGATCAGGATTGGTATGCGATTGATGCAGCTTACGACGGCTATATCCAGTTAGCAGTACAGCCCGAGGACGGCGCAGGTATTCGTGTGAATTTTGATTCCGGACAGAGCTTTGTCGCGGCTAGTGGAGATGCTGTAGCAAACCAGTCGTTCACTGTGGCTGTGACCAAAGGCATTACTTATGTGCAGTTGGAGAATGTTGATCGAGCACGCAAGACCCTGCTTAATTACACGTTGCGAACGGATTTTGTGATTTATACGGATCCTTTTGAGGATAATGATAAGCAGTATAAAGCTTTTACATTGCCAGAACGCAGTCAGACCATTCGAGGTACGTTTCATAAAACAGACGATATCGATTGGTTCGCACTCACGCTTGAACACTCTGGCACAATGCGCCTCAGACTATCGACGGATACGGGACGGATCGACCCTATGCTTCTTTTCCAGAAAGAAGGGGAGAAGTCGACGACGATCGACCAAGCTGGTGATGGCGGTATAGAAGTGAGTTCCCAGATGGAAGTACTGCCTGGCCAATATTATATTCGTGTTAGCAATGTGAAGGATTATACCGGACCGATTACGGGTGAGTACACGTTAGAGATAGAGTATACGCCTAAATTGATTGACGCGAACGAACCGAATGATAAATCGTATCAAGCTACTTTTGCTGCGATGAATGCAGGGTATGAAGGTGTTTTTAGTAAAAATGAAGACGTTGATTGGTTCGAATTCCGATTGACTTCCGATAGTTTGGCCCAAATCAGATTGACGAATATTCCTACCTCACGTACGTTGTATGCTACGTTGTATAATAATTCGTTACAGGAACAAGGCACCTATCGTAGTGATAGTGGTTCGAGTCAGCTTAATTTCGAGAAGCCGTTGCCCGAAGGAACGTATTATATTAAACTCCAGGCGAATCAGTGGTTCATGAGCCAGATGTATCGCTTGCAGTTGAATAGTTATGGGCTGGTCAGCGGTTATGTTGATATTGCTGGACATTGGGCACAAGATGCCATTAGCCAGCTTACCGAGCAAGGGATGATTAGCGGCTACGGGGATTATCGGTTTGCACCGAATCAATCCATTACAAGGGCTGAAGGAGCTACCGTGCTATCCCGTGCTTTGCGTTTATCGAAACGCAAGGATTTGCGATTCAGCGATTTGGCCGTTTCACACTGGGCTTACGCGGATATAGCCAAAACCGTTCAAGCCTCTATTGTAGATGGTTACCCGGATGGAACGTTTAACCCGGATGGCAAGCTAACCCGTATGGAAATGACGCAAATGCTTGCGCGCAGTATGAATATGACAGGGAAGCTGAGAGGCAATACACCTTTTAGCGATGTAAGTGAATCTTACTGGGGTTTAGGCATCCTCAAACAGATGGCGGCAGATGGTTGGGTCAGCGGATTTCCCGATGGTACCTTCCATCCAGAAGATCAGGCAACACGGGCTGAATTTGTGACTTTGCTGGCTAGAGTCGTAAATCGGTAAAATCGAAGAGGAGTGACCTATGGGCGAGACGGACAAATGGAGTGAAGTGGCGCAATATGCGTCGTGGATGAATATGGCTAGTATAGCTGTCTATATTCTTTGCATTGGGTTGGCATGGTGGTCGCTGCAAGCGTTCCGCTTTGATGTTTTGCTGCGAAGCCCCAAAGGCGCACAAGCGATTATGCTGCAAATTTTACTTTCGATCGGACTCGGGCAGCTGGTTGCAGGGTTTTTCATTCAGTATTTAGGTCTGTCGATGAGCTTCAGCAAGATGTTTTAATGCGATTTTCCGAATAATGCAGAAGTTTGTTGTCAACAATGGATATAGAACGGAATGAAAATCACATGACGCTTCGAACTCTATGTAGGGCATCTCTGACTGCCAAAAGAACACAGTTGTATCTATGTGGCTCCAAATGATAAACTTAGGAAATGTGCAAAACCTGTCTTTTAAAATAAGTGCGCGGAGGGACCATGATGAGCAAAATTATCGTCCGCGGTGGCCGAAAGCTAGCTGGCAATGTAAAAATCAACGGAGCAAAAAATGCGGTACTGCCGATTATTGCGGCTTCCATTCTGGGGTCGGAAGGTGAAAGCGTCATCCATGATGCGCCTCCCCTTGACGATGTGCTAGTCATTAATAAAGTATTACAAAGCTTAGGAATTGAAGTCGAATATAACCGTCAGGTGATTCGAGTAAGAGCTGGGCAGATTAATACCTGTGAAGCTTCCTATGATCTAGTCCGTAAAATGAGAGCCTCTTTCCTCGTGATGGGTCCTTTGTTAGCTAGGTTGGGTCAAGCGAGAATTTCGCTTCCAGGCGGTTGTGCGATTGGCACAAGACCGATTGACCAGCATCTCAAAGGCTTTGAAGCGATGGGTGCCGATATTGAACTAGGTCAAGGCTATATCGAAGCTAAAGTGAAAGGGCGCCTGAAGGGTGCCAAGATTTACTTGGATGTCGCCAGCGTAGGTGCAACCGAGAACATTATGATGGCTGCAACGCTTGCAGAAGGCACGACAACGATTGAAAATGCGGCAAAAGAGCCGGAAATCGTTGATTTGGCTAACTATCTGAATGCGATGGGCGCTGTAATCCGCGGTGCGGGAACGGGTGTTATTCGTATTGAGGGTGTAGAGAAGCTTCGTGGTTGCGTACATACGGTGATCCCAGATCGCGTAGAAGCCGGCACATACATGATCGCTGCAGCCATTACAGGCAGTGAGCTGTATATGGAGGGCGCGATTGGAGACCACCTTCGTCCTGTCATTTCCAAAATGCAGGAAATGGGTGTTACGATCGAGGAAGATGAGAACGGCATTCGCGTTCGAGCTACAGGCCCGTTGCGCGCGGTAGACGTGAAAACGTTGCCGTATCCAGGCTTCCCAACCGACATGCAGTCGCAAATGATGGCACTGTTGATGGTAGCGGACGGAACAAGCCTTGTAACGGAGACGGTGTTCGAGAACCGTTTCATGCATGTAGAAGAATTCGCGAATATGAATGCAAACATTAAAGTGGATGGTCGCACAGCGATCGTAAGCGGTAATTCCAAACTGCGTGGTGCCAAGGTATGTGCAACAGACCTGCGCGCTGGTGCAGCGCTCATTCTCGCGGCATTGGCGTCTGAGGGTGAGACGGAGATCACGGGAGTTCACCACATTGATCGTGGCTATGTAGATATCACCGACGTTCTACGTGAACTAGGTGCCGATATTTATCGCTCAGTCCCACAAGAAATTGAGCAAGAAGTGGCGGAGCTTGGATTTTTCAATATCCAGCCGACGCTAGCGTAAGCAAGAGGAATCATCAGGGAACGGACCTGATGGTTCTTTTTTTTGAATTAACTCCTATACTTAACTTGACCTCTATTTTCACACCTACTTCTACGTCTATCTCTACACCTCCCCCGAAGCTAGATTTTACGCTACTCCTATCCTCTCTTCCTGCTTCTATGGCATGTAAAGTAACCCTCTCACATGGTTAACTGTAAAAACTACAGTTAATTCCGCCACTTTTCTCGCTTAATATGAACTAACTGGATTTCCTGTAGTTAATTTAGCGAGATTTTACTAATATAGCCGATTGAGGTGATTTTACCTGTAAGTTTTCAATCTATTTGGAGATTTCGGGCCTTCCCGGCGAAAATAGATGGAGGTTTTCCAGTTAACCCTCTGCCCGACAAGGGGAGCATATCAGATGCCTATCAACTACTTCCCAGCCTCGTTCGTGTTCTATTCTAGCAACCCCTCTCATAAGCTAAGACATACCAAAATTGCTGCTAGTAAACGCGCTTATGGAGGCTGCTCAGACATATGTTTAAAAAGAAACGCGTGCTCAGAAAAGAAGTCATCCTGTGGATGACTGTTTGCTTATCTTCCATGTTGTGTGTCACTATCATCGTGCCTGGATTGCTAGTCAAGAAGATTCCGACCGACGAGGTGTACCCGATCCCCATTGAAGGCACAACTTTGCAAGAGACTAGCGCGGGGCAAGGTTTGATGATTCCCGTGTATTTAACGAAGCAGGAAATCGTGCAAACCGTTCCACTTGAACAGTATGTAAGAGGTGTGCTGGCTGCCGAAATGCCCGTAGATTTTGAGTTAGAGGCACTCAAAGCGCAAGCGATGGCGGCAAGAACCTATGTTGTGCGTAGAGTCATAGAGATGGATCATAGCAATATGCCCGTGAATGATGCACTAGTGACAGACACGACAGCCCATCAGGCCTATCTAACGGATCAAGAGCTTCGAATGAAGTGGGACAAGACCAAGTACGAAACGAATATGGCCAAGATTGATAGAGCCGTCAATGAGACCAAAGATAAGATACTTACGTATGGACATGTACCGATCAACGCGACTTTTTTCTCAACAAGCAATGGGTATACCGAGAATTCAGAAGAATATTGGCCGTTCGCAAGCCCTTATTTACGCAGCGTGCCCAGTCCGTGGGATATTAAGCTCTCCTCTCGCTATCAAGAAAGTGTCACGATTAGCTATAAGACGATGCTTCAGAAGTTAGGTGTAGCTAGTATCTCAACGACAGATACCAGTGCCAAGGGCATGAAAGTACTCTCTTGGTCTACTGGACATCGTATTAAAAGCATGACGATAGGAGGCAAGGTATTCTCAGGACGCGAAGTAAGAGAGAAGCTAGGTCTAGCATCCTCTCAATTCGCTTGGAAATGGGCGGGCTCTCAAATCACGATTACTACGTTCGGATACGGACACGGAGTAGGTCTCAGTCAATGGGGCGCCAACGGTATGGCGAAAGAAGGGAAAACCGCGGAGGAGATCGTAACCTATTATTACACGGGCATCTCTATTGAAAATGCAGCTTCTTTTCTGGGCAAATCATAAACTTTTAATGTTTCTATAAAAATATCTTTCTGTAAGTATAAAACCTTGTAAAGTGTCAAGAATGGTTGATGAGGTGATAACCATGAGTGATAATAACAAAGGTTTTCAGAAAGAAGAAGCTCCTAAAACTGTTCAAGGAGCACAAGGTCCAACATCTGCATGGAAGAGGTTGCTTGCTAAGAAATGGGTATTCCCAGCGACGTATGTGGCAGCAGCAGCAATTATCTTAACCTTAATGTGGGTGTACCAGGGAGCAGGAACGAAAACAGTCAGCCTAGATGATCCAGGTCTTAAGGTTAGCAGCAGCGAACAAACCGATAATCCGAAAGCACCACATGATGGGGCTATCGCGGTTAATGGAACCACGGAAGCCATGCAATGGCCTGTGAAAGACAGAGCTGCTGTCGAAGTGGCAATTCCTTACTATGACACGAATGCATCCAATGATGTGAAAGCAGCGGCAATGATCGAATACCTCGATCAACTGACACCGCACACAGCAATTGACTTGAAAGCCAAAGATGGCTCAGCATTTGATGTTCTAGCGGCACTGGGTGGTAAAGTTACAGCGGTTGAGCAAAGCCCTGTTGTTGGTAAGCTAGTTGAGATCACACACAGTAACGGGTTGATCAGTATTTACCAAAGCTTATCTGACGTGAAGGTAACGAAAGGTGCAGAAGTGAAGAAGGGCGATATCATCGCCAAAGCTGGCAGCAACGATTTCGAGAAGGAAGATGGCGTGCATTTACACTTTGAAGTACGTCAAGTTAGCGACAATGCAGCCGTTAACCCAGAAACCCTCTTGAACGTGAAGCAATAAGCAGCATTTCGAGCATTACGATACATGAGGCTAAGGCCTACATACAGTGAACGGCAGCGGGTATATACCTGCTGCTTTTTCACATTTTTATTGAACATTTGACCCGGAAAGGCGTCTAAAGCTGATTTTCTTTGATTATTTTGAAAATAAATATGGGAAATGAGCTTGTCAGGCTTGGTTACGTAGAATATCTAGTCATGCCCCTCATATACTTTACCAAACTATCTCGAGTAGGGAGGCGAGGGGAGTGCACGATTACATCAAAGAGCGAACCATTAAGATTGGTACCTGTATCGTCGAGACCAAGAATACGGTTCGCACCATTGCTAAGGAATTCGGCGTTTCCAAAAGCACAGTGCATAAGGATTTGACGGAAAGACTACCGGAAATCAACCCGGACCTGGCCAATCAGGTGAAGCACATTTTGGAGTATCACAAGTCAATTCGGCACCTTAGGGGAGGAGAAGCGACGAAAATTAAGTATCGTAAGACCCGTAATCCTAAGCTTTCCGAGGTCTTGGTTACGGTTAAGTCCTAAGATACCCTTCATCCCGAGATGTTTCCTATGTTTCCTTTAACTGGGCGTGTCGAAATTTCACGGAAAAAGAGGAAAACATGCATTTATAGCGAATTTAGCTTATAATTAGAACTGTATATCAGAGCGCCGATTCTTCACGGGATGGACGGTAGGTTTAGGGAGGATTAATTAGAAATGTTCAGCAAGGATATTGGAATAGATCTCGGCACGGCAAATGTGCTTATTCATGTAAAAGGTCGCGGAGTTGTGCTTGATGAGCCATCCGTAGTTGCGATTGAAAGTGATACGAAACGTGTATTGGCTGTTGGAGAAGAAGCCTTCCGCATGGTAGGTAGAACACCTGGTAACATTATTGCGATTCGTCCTCTTAAGGATGGTGTTATCGCGGATTTTGATATTACGGAAATGATGTTGAAGCATTTCATTGCCAAAATTGGGGGCAAGAATTGGTATTCTCATCCGAGAATACTGATCTGCGCCCCTACCAACATTACCTCAGTTGAGCAGAAAGCGATTCGTGAAGCAGCTGAGCGCAGCGGTGCCCGAGAGGTATTCATGGAAGAAGAACCGAAGGCGGCGGCAATTGGCGCTGGTATGGACATCTTCCAACCTAGCGGTAACATGGTTGTTGATATTGGTGGAGGGACGACGGATGTTGCCGTGTTATCCATGGGCGACATCGTCACCTCCTCTTCCATCAAGATCGCGGGCGACAAGTTCGATATCGCGATCACGAAGTATATCAAAAATAAGTACAAGCTGTTGATCGGTGAACGGACAAGCGAAGATATTAAGTTGAAAATTGGAACGGTATATCCACATGGGCGTGATCAAGAGATGGATATTCGCGGAAGAGATATGGTTTCTGGACTTCCATTGACGATTACAATTCACTCCAGTGAGGTACAGGAAGCGTTATGGGATCCAGTTTACTCCATCGTCACAGCGGCGAAGAGCGTACTTGAGCGGACACCTCCTGAGTTGTCTGCGGACATTATTGACCGTGGCGTAATTCTGACAGGCGGCGGCGCATTGTTGCATGGTCTTGATCAACTGCTTGCGGATGAGTTGAAAGTACCTGTACTTATCGCTGAAGATCCAATGTCTTGTGTGGTTAAAGGCACAGGCATTATGTTGGATAATTTAGATAAAGTAACCAAACGTAAATTTTAATGATGAAATAACAACCTATCTAAGAGGTGACTAGATGTTAAGAGGACTGTATACCGCGGCGGCAGGGATGATTTCTGAGCAACGCAGACACGATACCATAACGAATAATATTGCTAACTTGAATTCCCCAGGCTTTAAACAGGGTAATGCCTTGTCGCGTTCGTTTCCAGAAATGCTGATCTCTACGATTCGCGGTGGACAAGGTGCCTCTCCAGCACCGCTTGGGAGGATGAGCTTAGGTGTGTTCTCAGAGGAGAGTATCTCCGTTCACACCCAAGGTGATCTGCAGGAAACGCAGAATCCCTTCGATTTCGCATTGGTTTCCAACATTCAACTACCGGGAATTGCATTTGATGCAACGGGTAAATACGTAAATGCAGAAGGGGAGCGAACGTTCCAACCGCAGGCACTATTTACCGTCTTAAACCCGAATGGCGAGCAACGGTACTCTTTAAACGGGAAGTTCACTGTCGATGCAGCAGGTCAGCTTATTAATGCCAATGGCGAACAAGTATTGGGCCGAGATGGACAACCCTTAGTTTTGTTGGATGGAGCCGGGCAGCCGATCTCCAATTTCAAAGTAACGGCTAAGGGCGAGTTCATGGATAGCGACGGACGCCCGATTCTTGATGGGGCAGGTGCTCCGATTGGTTTGATGCTTTCGCGTGCAGAGAATCCGAATCTATTGCTCCGCGAGGGGAATGGGTTGTTGCGTATTAATCCAGGAGATGAAGCGACGATCTCGCAAGTAGCGCCAGGCGACCAAGTTGAAGTGCGCCAAGGCTTTATCGAGCGATCGAACGTGGATTCCGCGCAATCCATGGTGGATATGATGTCGGCGCTGCGCGCCTATGAGGCGAATCAGAAAGTAATCCAATCGTATGATAAAAGTATGGACAAAGCAGCAAATGAAGTAGGACGCGTCTAAATCTAGCTTGCGAAGGAGCCAGCCATGAACAATTCCATGATCAACTCATCGGTATCCATGCACAGCTTACAGCAAAAGCTGGATATTCTCTCCAATAACATAGCAAATGTGAATACAAACGGCTTTAAGAAGAAGGAAGCCTCTTTCGAGGATGTGTTGACCAATGTACAAGCACAACCTGAAGGGTTCCGTCAGCAAGGTCGCTTCTCGCCACTCGGTTTTAACCAAGGCTGGGGATCAAGGCTTGTGCAAATTCAGACGAATTTGGCGCAAGGGCCGATTCAGCCAACTGGCAATACAACGGACTTCGCCATTCAAGGCGATGGCTTGTTTGAAGTAGCTGTCAGCAAAGTGGACGATAATGGTAATCAAGTATTTCAGCCGGCTTGGACGCGTAACGGAGCATTCAGCTTAACGCCGGACGGACAAGGCGGAACGGTGCTTACGACGAAAGAGGGCCATTATATCTCAGATATCGATGGAAGCCCGATTAACGTACCATCAGGGACTCGACCAGTCGTTGAGAAAGACGGTACGATCAAAGGCTACAATGAACAGGATCCAGCTGCTGCACCCGTAATATTAGGTCAAATCAAGCTGGTGCGTGTCGTACGACCGCAACTTCTTCAAGATGTGGGGGATAATTTATACACACTTCCAACAGGGATTACTGCGGCTGAGAAAGCGAATATCTTGCAAGATGTGAACGGTGTGGCTGCAACAGAAGCGACTCGCGTTAGCTTAATGCAGGGCTTTCTGGAACAATCGAATGTGACACTCTCGGATGAAATGACGGACCTAGTTATTGTCCAACGCGCATTGCAGCTGAATTCCCGTGCCATCACATCCTCTGATCAGATGATGAATATAGCTAACAATTTACGTGCTTGATCCAAAATAAACGGCTATTATGTCCTTTAAGGACGTATCACAGTGTTTATGGAGAAATATAAGCATCGTATAAAGTGAAACTTATACTTTCTTATATTTGTTGAAAGGTAGGGATAGGCTCGATGGCAGACAAGCCAGCTCCAGTCAAGAAGAAGCCAAGGCCGAAATGGCAGAAGATCCTATGGCTTATTTTCAAAATTGTACGTATTCCCGTGCTAGCCGTTGTAGCGATCTATGTTGGTTTATGGGTAGGCTACACGAAGCTCGGAAATCAACCTTCATCAGAAATCTTACATATTAGCACATGGCGGCATTTATACGATCTCGTTTTTGCGAATTAATCGAACTCCCGTATGGGAGTTTTATTTTAATATAGACATTATTAGTTTCACTTCATAAGTGAGCTATATTTCTAGATAAACCCATCCGTCCAAGGAGGACGGGTTAGTGGTTTATTTTGTGTAAGAGCAGTTGTATAATGAAGAAAGACTTTATCTACCAAATATTGAAGTTTCGGATCGGATACTTAGGCGCAGGAGGAGTACCTTGAATATACCGAACATGCTCACGATCAGCAGGTTTGTACTAATCCCCGTGTACCTCGTGCTTTTTTTCAATGGCTACATCCGAACCTCCTTCATCATTCTACTTGTAGCTGGATTAACGGATATTCTAGATGGCTATATCGCTAGAACGCGCAAGCTGGTCACCCCGATGGGTGTTATGTTAGATCCGCTTGCCGACAAGTGCATGATGATTGCGGTCATCCTCTCCCTCCTCATCTCAGAGATGATTCCTTGGCAGGCAGCAGTGGCCATGTTCATCCGTGACGCAGGCATGATTATAGGCTCCGCCTTCTTTCATTTCAGAGGCAAACTGACCGTTCCAGCGAACGTTATGGGGAAGCTAACGACGGTACTCTACTATTTCGCCATCCTCTTTATTGTGTTTGAATTCGACTTTGCCATCAGCTATTTGTGGTATGTGATCGGAGTCTCTTTTTTAACGTCATTCATTTATATTTTCCAGTTCCTTCTATTGAATCGTGGAGCTCGAGCGAAATAATCGTTATAGGCTAAATGAAAAAAGAGCCTATGTAGGGGTCTGTCATACAGACCGTTACATAAGCTCCCCTTATATGAACCTTCACTTCTGCAGGATATGAAGGGACCTCCCTAGTGTAAGTAATTCCCTTGTATTTTATACAGGTATTCGAAAGGAGCACGAACGCAAGATGCTAGATATCAATCAAATTCAAGAGATCATTCCTCATCGCCCGCCTTTCCTTCTGGTCGACCGTATTTTGGAGGTAGAAGAAGGGGTTAGAGCAGTAGGAATTAAAAATGTTACGATCAATGAACCTTTCTTCGCAGGGCATTTTCCTGGCTATCCAGTTATGCCGGGGGTTTTGATTGTTGAAGCATTAGCACAAGTTGGTGCTGTAGCTGTATTGTCCATGCCTGAGTATAAAGGCAAAATCGGCCTATTCGCAGGTGCAGATGGCATTCGCTGGCGTCAGCAAGTTGTACCAGGAGATACACTTACCTTAGAAATGACCATCACACGGGTAAAAGGCACCATTGTGAAAGGTCAAGCTGTGGCTAAAGTTGGCGACAAAGTGGTAGTCGAAGGTGAGCTTATGTTCGCCCTTGCTAATAAATAGCCCATACATATAAAGGAGATGAACCTACGACGATGACGCGTGTGCAAACAGAGTATCAATTATGGCTCCAAGATCCAGCTGTCGATGAGCAAACGAAGCAAGAACTTCAAGCTATTCGGGAAGATGAAAGAGAAATCGAGGATCGCTTTTATAAAGATCTTGAATTTGGGACAGGCGGTCTCCGTGGGGTCATTGGTGCAGGTACCAATCGTATCAATGTATACACCGTTGGTCGTGCTAGCCAAGGCTTAGCACAATATGTAAACGGAACAGGCGCGGCTAATCCGGCTATCGTTCTAGCCTATGATTCCCGCCACATGTCACCTGAGTTCGCATTGGAATCCGCGCTTGTTTTTGCGGGTAATGGGATTAAAGCCTATCTGTTCCAGACGCTGCATGCGACACCTCAGCTTTCTTTTGCCGTGAGATACCTAGGCGCGACAGCGGGTGTGGTTGTTACAGCGAGCCACAATCCACCAGAATATAATGGATATAAAGTGTACGGTGCAGACGGTGGGCAATTGGTTCCTGAGTTTGCAGAGCAAGTGATTGAGCAAGTACAGAGCATCAACACCTTTGATAAAGTGAAGAAGTTGTCTCAGCAGGAAGCGGAAGCGCAAGGGCTTCTTGCTTGGTTAGGCGATGATGTTGATCAGGCTTACATACAGGCGGTTACGGACGTTAGTCAAAATCCAGACGTCATTAAGGAAATCAGCGATGATTTCCGTGTGATTTTTACACCGCTGCATGGTGCAGGGAATATACCGGTACGCGAAGTTCTGAAGGCCGTTGGCTTTGAAAAAGTGCGTGTTGTTGCTGAACAAGAACTGCCGGATGCACAGTTCTCAACCGTCAAATCGCCGAACCCAGAAGAGCGTGAAGCGTTCACACTAGCGATTGCACAAGCGAAGGAATGGAATGCCGATATTATTATCGGAACCGATCCGGATGCTGACCGTATGGGTGCCGTAGTGAAAGATCCAAATGGTGAATATGTCGTGTTATCCGGTAATCAATCCGGTGCGATTATTGTGAACTATTTATTGTCGAGTATGAAAGAACGTGGAACACTTCCAGCTAACGGTGTTGTGATCAAAACGATCGTAACGAGTGAGATGGGTGCAGTTATCGCGAATCACTATGGAATTCCAACACTGAATACCTTAACGGGCTTTAAGTATATCGGTGAAAAAATGTCGCAATTCGAGAAAACGGGTGAACATACCTACCTGTTTGGCTATGAAGAGAGCTATGGTTACCTGGCCGGCGATTATGCAAGGGATAAAGATGCAGTCATCGCAGCTATGTTAATCGCGGAAGCTGCGGCTTACTATAAGAAGCAAGGCAAGACCCTGTATGAGGTGCTGCAAGAGCTGTACGAATCCTTTGGTTACTTTTTGGAAAAACTGGAATCAAGAACCCTTAAAGGGAAAGACGGCGTGGAACAAATTGGCCGCATGGTGGAAGCTTGGAGAACGAATCCGCCAACTGAGATCAGCGGTACACGTGTAATCGCGGTTGAGGACTATGCACAAGGGATTAATGGTTTACCTAGGGAGAACGTTCTTAAGTTCAAGCTAGAGGACGGTTCATGGTTCTGTTTACGTCCATCCGGCACAGAGCCGAAAATTAAATTTTATTTTGCTGTCCAAGGAGCAACAGGACCTGAGGCTGCACAGCAGCTAGATGGCATCATACAATACGTACTTAATCGTGTAGACGAATAGTACAAATAGGTGTACAAAACCTCTTCAGAACCTAAGTGAGGGATAGCTCGTCTAATACATGGCTGGATATGTAATCTACCATGTAGTGGGCGTATTCCCCGCGTTTGGGGGCGGAGAGGTTTTCAAATGTATACGGGATTGGAAAGTATTAAAAAAAGTAGATGCTCTAAGGAGTGGACGAACTAGTGAATTTGTATCAAACCTGGAATAACCCGTTAAGAAATATTTTGTGGTGGATCGTGATTTTGGGGATGCTGTGTTCCTTGCCGCTGGCCTATACACGTCACCAAACCGAAACGTCGGCGAATCAAGTTGAATTCGTGTTCGACTATCGTGATTTATTGGATATTGCTGATGTGCAGACCAATCCACAGAACTTTGTGAACACAGAGCTAAAGAACATGAAAGCCGCGGGGATAAGTTCTATGGCTGTTTACGAAAGTACGCTGGGTGAGTTCAAGGAGAGCCGTCGCATTGAGATGTACAACTCTCGTGACGCGGCTATGCTGACGCAAACACTTGGTAATCCTAGCGAGAACTATACGTATATTCTGTTCGCAGATAACCAAACGCAACAGAAGCTAGAGCCGCTTATCCAGAAAACCTTTGCGGATTTGAATGTAGGCGTAAAGCCGTGGAGCTTCAAAAACCGTAATGGTCTCATCATTCAGATGAGCACGGATGATGCTTCTATTAAGGCGATGGACCCCGATCCGATCACGTTACAAATGCTGAAAGAGCAAGGATTCCAAATCGTCGTACGGTTAGCGAATCGCAGACCGTTTCACACCAATGAGATGGATGCTATGCTCAAGCAGTTCCATGATCTTGGTGTAAAACGCATCATCGTGGATGGGAATGAAGTCCCTGGGTATACCGAAGAAGATACAGAAGTGAATTTGAATAAAATGGCTGATCTGCTTAATAAGTACGGCATCGGACTCGCAGCAATTGAGTTATTGAAGGAGCCGCAAAAAGGATTCAGTACATTAGCTAAGCAAACGAATTATAACGTTGTGCGTCTGCACTCTTTTACAGAGAAAGATGGCGAGAAACTAACAGAGCCGCTGAAAAAAGCGGAGCTTGCAGATCGTGTGCAAGGTGTGTCAGATCGGCTTGTATTGGCTGTGAAGGATCGTAATATCCGCATGGTATTTCTGAATGCTAGACCGGTGAAAAGCTTAGATAAAGGCAAGATTGTTGACCCGCTTTCGTCCTATTATGCAGCCTTACAGGGTAAAGACGGTGCGATTCCTCGTATCCAAGACGTAGGCTTTACATTAGGACCAGCTGAGGCATTCGATGTACATACAACAGGTTGGCAGAAGATTGCTCGATTCTTCTTACTGTTAGGCGGACTAAGCTTGATTGTATGGATGATTTCGTTCTTCTTGCCTGAATTGACGATTGTTTTCTTCGTTGTGGGCTTGCTTGGTTTAGTTGCTCTACACACGCTTTCGGCGAATTTGTACGCGCAAGGACTTGCGTTGGCGACAGCGATTAGTGCACCTAGCGTTGCGGTTATGCTGGCGATCCGATCAGTGAGATCTGGTGTTGCAGCGAAGTGGAAATCAGGACTTGCGTTTGGGTTATGGATGCTGCTTCGAACATCGCTAATCTCACTGCTCGGTATGGTGTATGAAGTAGCGCTGCTGAATCATGTCACGTACTCCCTGGTGTTGCAGCAGTTTAGAGGTGTCGGCATGCTGCATCTCCTACCGATTGCCATTACTGGGTTGTATCTCTTGTTCTTTAGTGAGAATAATACGTATAAGGAAAAAATCGCGAACGTTCGTCGCATACTTTCTTCGTATATAAGTGTGCTGTGGATCGTCATCGCAGGTGTAGGTTTGGCCGCAGTGTATTACTACTTGTCTCGTACAGGCAATGAAGGACAAGCTTCCACTATTGAAAAACTATTCCGTTCCTTCTTAGAAAATACATTAGGCGTACGTCCGCGAACCAAAGAGTTCTTAGTGGCTCATCCGATTTTCTTGCTTGGTGCGTATTTGTCGGTCCGCTATCGCCATGCTGTGTACTTGCTGTTCATCGGTGTCGTTGGTCAACTTTCCTTAGTGGATACGTTTGCTCATCTGCACACACCGCTGCACATTTCCTTAATCCGTATCTTCTACGGACTTGTGCTAGGTGCAATCATCGGGTTAGTTCTCATTGCAGCTTGGGAAATCATCACAAGGAGTTGGAAACGATGGGTACAGCCCCAATTGTCAAAATAGCGTTATCCGGCTACTACGGTTTCGATAATAGCGGGGACGAGGCTGTACTGCAGTCGATTTTGTTCGCTTTGCAGGAGCAAGGTCAAGAGCAGGGCATTCAGATTGAACCTATCGTGCTTTCGGCCAATCCAGAGAAAACAACAGCGATGTACGGGGTGAAAGCTTATCATCGCATGAAGCCAGGCTCACTATTGCGAGCTTTACGCGAATCGGATGGGCTAATTAGCGGCGGTGGCAGCTTATTGCAAGATGCCACTAGCTCGAAGACGATTCCGTATTACTTGGCTGTGTTGAAAATAGCACAATGGCTCGGGAAGCCAACGTTTATTTATTCGCAAGGCATCGGGCCGGTGAGCCGGCCGATGTTTTACGGCTGGATCCGCAGCGTGTTCAAGCGCTGCGCCTTCGTGTCGGTCCGCGATACAGAGTCCGCGGACTTATTGGGTAAGATGCGCCTCCCGCGGGAGCGCATCACGGTCGTGCCTGACCCGGTGATGGGCTTGCCCCTCCGGGATGCAGTGGAAGGCGGTGGCGCGACGGTTGGAGCCGCGCTTAGTGGTAGTGCGGTGCGGACGATCGGCGTGTCCGTCCGCTTCTGGAACGAGGACCGCTCCGAGCTGGAAGCTCTCGCGCGGTCCCTGCAAGAGCTGCTCGCAGCACGCACGGACGTGCAGCTGCGGTTCTTGCCCTTCCACCTCCCTTCGGATGAGGTGGCCTCGCAGTTCGTGATCGATCGCTTGGGCGATCACAAGAACAGGGCGGAGATGGTGCGTGGCATCACGCATCCGCAGGATATGCTCGCGCAGGTCGCGGCGTGCGACCTGCTGATCGGGATGAGGCTGCATTCTTTGATCTATGCAGCCTCGCAGTTCGTGCCTATGGTGGGGATCTCGTACGATCCGAAGATCGACCAGTTCCTCCATAGGCTTGGTATGAAAGCCGCCGCATCGACAGCTAGCTTCGATGCTTCTGCCTTTACAGAGGAGGCGCTGGGCCTCCTCGATGCTCGCGAGCAGTGGGCGGCGTCGAGCCGCGCCGCCATCGAGCAGCTGAAGGCGCAAGCGCAGCTGCCCGCGCAGCGGATCATCTCCTTTTACAAAAGGAAATAGTAGATAGATTTTCATCCACATTCCACCAAATAGCAACCAAATAGCAACCTACAACGTCAATAATAAGGAAGAGATATAATGAGCTCTACTTCTGTTACCAATCAGCCAGCAGCACTGGCATCCTTGCAAGCCATACCGAAAGTGCGAATTTACGGTGTACCTATCTCCAAAATGAGTATGAAACAAACCGTCGACTACTTAACGAAGGTCATTGAGTACAAACAGCCGCATCAGGTGATCACGGCTAATCCCATTATGGTGATGGCTGCGCAAGAAGATCCTTCTTACCTAAAAATGATGCAGCGCGCAGAGTTGATCGTTCCAGATGGAACAGGTGTCGTTTGGGCTGCTAATCACGTCGGTCAACCTGTCGCAGAACGAGTGCCTGGTTACGATTTAATTCACGAACTAATGAAGGTCGGGGAGAAGAAGGCGTGGAAGGTCTATCTTTTAGGTGCTTCTAATGAAGTTATTCAAGCCGCGGCGGAGAAAATTCGCACGACTTATCCGAAGGTAAACTTGGTCGGAGTAAGGGATGGCTATTTCGGTGATGCCGAGGACGCGCAAGTGATCCAAGCCATTAGAGATGCTGAACCAGATCTGCTTCTCGTAGGTAGAGCGGCAGCGAACCAAGAGCCATGGATCGGGAAATACAAAGAACAACTGGGTGTACCCGTAATGATGGGAGTCGGCGGAAGTTTTGATGTGCTTTCGGGCAAGCTAAAGCGAGCACCTAAATTTTTTCAAAAACTACGTCTTGAATGGTTCTACCGCCTTCTTCAGGAGCCGTGGCGCTATAAGAGAATGCTTCTATTACCGAAATTCGCAGTGAAAGTGATGCGCGACAAAGAGAACGTCACAAAATAATGAAAATATCTTTGGAAATTGGCTGAAAACGGTCATTTCAGATGAATTTAGCAGTAGTATTTGTGACGGAATGGGAGTATAATTCATTTCGGCGGTCATCAGCCTGCCACCCATGACAAGAGGAGCTGTGAAGAAGACATGTATGGATTATATGCGATAGGGTTTATTGCTGCGTGCGTTATGGCGTTGTTGCTGACACCCCTGGTCAAAAAATTTGCCTTCTGGGTAGGAGCTGTTGATGCCCCGAACCATCGGAAGGTTCATACGCGAATTATGCCGCGTTTAGGAGGATTAGCGATATTCCTCGCGTTCGTGGGAGCTTATTTCGTCGTCTCTCCAGCACTTGATGCTGTGAACTCAGATGCTGCTTTTGGACTTCTGCTCGGAGGCTTTGTGATTGTTGTCACAGGCGCTCTGGATGATCGTTTTCAATTATCTCCCAAATGGAAGCTTTTAGGACAGCTTATTGCTGCCTGTATCGTTGTTTCATTTGGACTCAAAATAGACTTGGTTAATATTCCGTTTGGCGAAACGAACTTGCCGATAGGCTGGTTGAGTATCCCGATTACAATATTGTGGATTGWTGGTGTATCCAATGCGATTAACTTGATTGACGGTCTAGATGGCCTGTCAGCAGGGGTATCGGGTATCGCGACAACAACCATTCTCATTCTTGCCCTGATGATGAATAATGTAACAGTTATTTTACTTTGTGTGATTTTGCTAGGAAGTATTTCAGGCTTTATGTTCTTTAACTTCCATCCGGCCAAAATCTTCATGGGCGATTCCGGCGCCTTGTTCCTGGGCTTCGCCCTTGCGACACTTTCGATTCTCGGCTTTAAGCAAGCTGCTGTTGTTTCACTACTAATCCCGATTATGATTTTAGGCGTGCCATTATCCGATACTTTCTTCGCTATGCTTCGCCGTTATGTGAATAAACTGCCCATCTCGGCTCCGGACAAAAGCCACTTGCATCACTGTCTATTGCAAATGGGCTTCAGTCATCGTACAAGCGTTCTGATCATCTATGGAATTGCTGCTATTTTCGGTGGTAGCGCGGTGGTCTGCTCGGTATTTATTTCCCAAGACTCTACGTGGGGATTGATTATGATTATAGTCACCTTGTTCCTCGTAATGCTTGTTGGGGCAGAAGCTATCGGTATTATTAGCAAAAGCCGCAAGCCTGTGATCAACTTCCTGCAAAGATTAGTTGGTAAACAGGTACAGAGCGATCGCGTAGGTAAATAACTTTATAGGAATTATCCAATCCAGCCTTCGGGGCTGGATTTTTTGTATTTATAAGGAAAAACGTTCTTTCTCTAAACATTTCAAGGTGATCTACCGATAAGTAATGTACAACAACTTTTGGCGTTCAGCCACGTCTAATCATGTAGAATGGTAGAAGGAAATAGGAGGGATTGTCGAATTTAGTAAGTGATAAGTGAAAGTGATACACCTGCCCCATACATAAACAGCTAATAACATTTAGATAACATAAGGAGGAAATTGCTTTGAAACGATTACAGACCAAACTAGCAAGCATACTGTTGATCCTATCATTGATGATTAGTTTAATGCCTGCGATGACAGCGAGTGCAGCTTCAACGCTAGTTATCAAAAACTTATACACGGAAACCGATAATGCTGGTACATCCACAGCTCGGCCTACGGATAACAACTTGGTAACACGGATTACTCAACTGCCCTTTGTTTTAAATGTAGAAACAACGAATTTAACGGATTCACAGATTCCATCCATCTATTTTGAGATCACGAATATTAACTCTGGTGCTGTTGTAACAGAGAAGAATAATAAGGCTCAAATTGCTGGATCCAATCTAGTTAAATTCGATAACATTCAGTTGTCGGAAGGTTTGAATAAAGTTGTTGTATATCTAGGAGAATCGAGTGCTATCGCGTCTGCGCCAGGCTGGCTCTACTATGCCCCAACGACGAATTTATCTAACATTACCGTTAATAATGAGCAACTTGACGATGGTAAGATCTATCCAGTCGACCGCGGCCCGCTGAAAGCAGGCACAACAGGTATTCAAATCAAAACAAAAGCCTCCAATGCAAGCGCAGTCCAAGCTACTCTTTCAGGGGATAGTCTGCCTAAGCTGGGGTTCAAAAGTAATGATGGTTATTTCTATTTCACAGGGGATGATAAGAATAAGTCGTCTTCCACTTGCTCTTCAGTGACAAGCTTCTGTTTGACCGCAGGGGATAATATTATTAACTTCACAGCAAGCAATGACACGAACAAGTATCAAGTCGTCAAAAAACTATGGTACGACAATGGTCAGCCATTTGCTTTTAATGGTAAAGTCTTAGCTACAGGGCATCCTGAAACTTCGAAAGATTTAATCAACATCCCGACGTTTCAAACCAGTGCGCTTACTTTTACAGCGAATGTTAAAAGTGACTTTGATGCTACAGGTACATCTTTGAAATATCGTTATGTCGATGTTGCGATAAATGATGCTTCCGTTGGTATTATTGATTTAGGAGCAGTTGGTGATGTATTGGCTGCACCCGGCTCTGTTACCGGCTCAACGTACTCTTCGGTTAGCTCCTCTCTAACACGTAGTCAGGAGTATGCAGTTAAGAGTGTATCGGTAGAAATCCCTACCCTTACGGGTTATGCGCTTAATGAACAACGACTTACGTTTACATTTCGCGATATCTCGAATAGTCTAATACCAGTAACGACAGAATATAAGTTCAAATATGTAGATCCAGCTAAACCTTATATTGATAAGACAACACTTACCAACGGAACGATAGAGAATGAACTAAGCTTAACGGATGACAATTTAGTGAATGAGCTGCCAGGGCTAATTCATATTTACACCAATACTATAACTGATCATATTAGAGTCAAGCTTGATGGTTTTGATTATCCGGATAGTAATGATGTGCAGGGCACTGTTTATGGAACAACTGGTCTGAAGAAGTTTGATATAACGCTGCAAGGGATTAGCGACGGTAACAAGAAGCTGAGCATCGAGCTTTATGATGTTAATGATGTGAAATATAGTACGACGGACTACAAGCTAACCATCAGCAATGCACCTTATGTTATCATCAATAATATTTCGAATAGCATGTCCATCAGAAATATCAAGAATTTGACTTGCGGAACGACGGAGGCTTGTATTTCAGGTCGATTAGTGAATTTTTATCAAGATCCTGTTGTGGCTCCAGCCGTACCAGGGAATAAAGTAGAAGTGTTTATGAATGAGAGCTTGTATACATTGGACTCTCAAACAATCGACACCATATTTGCGCCAGGAACCAATGCTTTTACATTGCCTTTAAACTTGTTTAATCCCACGAATCCTACAGATATTTCCAAGGTTTTAATCGAAGGGAAAAACACGTTAAAATTCAAAATTTACGTCAACAATGTCTTCATTACAGAGCAATCCTATGACATCTACTTGTTTTCAACTGATGCGCCGCAATTCACCTTGATTAAGCCAGTAGAAAATGGTGCAATCGGTGCAGGTACCCAATATGTCGCAGGAAAAGATGCAGACACCTACACAACAACCCAGCGTACCGTTTCCTTTAGTGGTATATTTACGAGTCTTGATGCGAATGGAGCGGCTTCGCCAATTAAAGCACTGACACTAGTTGTGCATACGAAGGATGCCAAGGGTGATGCCTTGGTGTATCAGCAAACGATTAAAGATACGATCACTGTTATTGACCAAACACCTAATTCGAGGATAGTTACATCCTTGGGAACAGATTTCTTCTCAGGCGTATCCAATACACTTCCTGTACAAACCTTTACGACGAATGCATTCAAGTTATTAGATGACTCTGATGTTGTATTTGAATTTAGAATTACGAACAATTCCAACATCACATCAACCAGATCTATAACGATTACTAGACAAAATGTCCCTTATACAGTTGTTCAACCTCTCCTGATTAAAAATCCAAAAGGAGAACTGCAATCCAATATTAATAGTGACTTCTATAATATTATCCTTGAAGCAGAGAATGCGGATAGTGTCGTGTTTGGAAAAGATGAAGCGACGAAACGCACGGTGAATTCTGTGGATCAGTACTTGTATCAAGTGAGAGGGTTGAAACCTGGCGCGAACGCGATCAAGTTTACGATTACGCGTAAGGGTGCCAAGGTGAATGGTAGTTTCGTTCTCTTCAATACCAATACGAATGTGCAAGGAATGCAAACATTACAGTTAATGAATACTAAATTCAAGATTTTTAATGGAGGGGTTCAATTATCCTTCCCTAAAGACACTAAATTAATGAGAAATGTTCCAGATAGCAATAACAATCAGTACATTTCAACGAATCGTAAAATCTTATTTGGTATAGCGGACACGGATGATGGAAGAATGGATAAGACCCTGTATCCGGTAGCGAACGGTTATTTTAAATCTAAGATCAGCGTTAAGGTGCCAGAAGATACATTCCATGCAGCGAGTAATCTATACTACATGGATGCAGGTTACATTCCTGCGCCAAGTACAACGACAACGACAGCAGACGATTTGAGCAAAGGTCTTAATGGAACAGGTTTGGATCCCTATGATGCTACAACTTTAGGCCGTCCTTATTTCAATCGCCTTAACGATGAACTCGTTGTGCCTTCCCAAGAAGGATCATTACTGTTGCAGTTCGATCCAGCTATTCGTCAAGATGCAGGTAAGTATATTACTGTATTCTTCTATGACATTTATGCTAATTACGCGAACACGACAGATTATGGTTGGAAGAACCTTGGTGGTGTAGTAGATAACAAGAATAACACGATAACAGTGCCATTCCGAAAGTTTGGTTACTATCAAGTTATGTACATGGATCRCAGCTTTGATGATATGACTGGTCATTCCTTTGCGAGAACGGAATTAGAAACTCTCTACTCCAAAGGGGTTATGAGAGCCAAAACAACATTCTCATTTGGACCAAATGACTACATTACACGTGGTGAGTTTGCTCAAATCTTAGTGAAGGTCTTTAAGCTTCCTATGAACTATAGTGGCAGCTCAACGTTCTCAGACGTATTGAAAATCGATAATGCCATCGGCATGCTTTATGATTATAAGTACATTGAGACCGCGGCAAGAGCAGGTATTATTCGTGGTCAGGCAAGTAATAGATTCAACCCTAGTGGATCCATAACGCGTCAGGACGCCGCTGTCATGATTGCTAGAGCCGCTGAAATGAAAATGAACACGGACCTTGCGAAATCACTGACGACGTTGCAGAAGACATTTACGGACGCCGACAATATCGAGTCCTACTCCAGACCGGCTGTTGAAGCTGTTTCTAAGGCTGGATTAATTGAGGGCATCGAGAATACCTTGCTGGTGGGGCAAACAAAATCAACCGTTCGCTTCGATCCAACCGAACTGTTAACGCGCGCCCAAGCCTCTATCATTTCTTATCGCGTTATGAAACAACAGAAGATGGTTCCTTAAGCAAGAGTTGATAAGAACTAAAAAAACAGCCCCGTCACCTAATGGTGATGGGGCTGTTTTTGATGCGATCATAGAATGCCGTGAGAGACTTATTTGGAAAATACTTATCAATGAAATGTAGTATAGAGTGTCGTATACTAAGTTTGTAGACGAGGTGATAGACGCGAAGCTACACGAAAGAGAATCAGAGATCGCCGAGTAAGTAGATTCAAAAGTCGCCCCGTTGGTTATAAGTTTTTATAACAAAAAAACTTTAAAATATTAGGAGGAAATACCCTTTATGAAGAAAACTCTATCCGTAGTTCTTACGTCCGCAATGGCTCTTTCCATGTTTTCATCCGTAGCATTTGGTAAAACATCTGCAGATTTCACGGATTTGAAAGACCTTGACGCAGCAACAAAAGCAAAGTTTGACGCGATGATCTCCGCTGAAATCTTTGATGGCGTAAGCGACACAACATTTGGTTTGAAAGAAGAAATGAACCGCGCACAATTCGCTAAAGTAGCAGCTTTGATCATGGGTCTTGAAGTAAATAAAGATCTTAAAACATCAAGCTTCACTGACGTTAATGTAACCGACCCAGCGAATGGTTATGCACTTCCTTACATCGAAGCATTGAAAACTGCTAACGTAACTGATGGTTATGCAGAAGGTCAATACAACCCAGCTGGTAAAGTAACAAAAGAACAACTAGCTACTTTCTTGGTTCGTGTACTTGGTAAAGACGCAGAAGCAAAAGCTTTAACTGGTACAGATAAAACAGTTTCTGGTTGGGCACAAGGTTATGTAGCTGAAGCACTTGCATTGAAAGTTCTTGCTAACAATGCAGACGGTACTTTTGGTGGTATGACTAATGCAACTCGTGATCTTCTTGTAACTGGCGCATACGAAGCAAAACAACAGTACGTACCAGCTGGTCAAGTTTCATTGACTGAAGCAAAAGCTACTGGCGTACAACAAGTAACAGTAACGTTCAACAAACCAGTTGATACAACGAAAGCAACTGTTGCTTTGACAAAAGGTACAACTAACGTTGCAACAACAGCTAAATTTGCAGATGATAAGAAATCAGTTGTTCTAACTTTGACTAACGTTAAAGTAACAGAGGGTAACTACACAGCAACTCTTTCCGGTTTAGATGCAGCTAATATAGCTAAAGCAACAGCGACATTTACAGCTGAAAATGAAAAAGTATCAAAATTAAGTTTTGTAAATGCAAGTGATGTAGTTCCACAAGTAAAAGATTTCATTATCCAACTTAAAGCTGAGAATCAATATGGTGAAAATGCAACATTAAATGGTGGTAACTACTCAGTATTCGGTTACACAGGCACAATTACCCGTAACGCAGATAATGGTTACCTTGAGCTTAAAGTAGATACGAGCGACACATCCAAATATCCTACGGAAATCGGTGTATTACCAATCACAGTTAGCTTGAATCAGTCAGCTGTAACAGTATCCAAAACGTTCAAAATTGGTACTGAACAACGTGTTTCCAAAGTTGAGCTAGGAACTGCAACTTACGAGAACGGTAAAACGGCTCTATCAAGTGAAGGCGATAAAGTAACGTATGACATCACAAGATATGATYAATACGGTTACAAAGTAGTAGCGGATGCTGCTGCATCAATTACGCCTGTTATCACACCTACTGACATGAATATTTTAGATAAAAAAGTTGAAGATAACAAAGTAGTAGTTACAGTAGCAGCTGGTAAAAAGGTAGATAAAACGAGCGATTACACAGTAACTTACTACGAAGGCGGAGCTTCTGCGACAGCAAAAGTATCACTAAAAGCTGGTTCTGTACCAACTAAACTAGAATTCGGTACTTATAATGGAGTGGTTGCTGAAGGCGACACAAATGCGAAATACATTCCAATTACTGCATATGATGCTGATGGTAAAGCACTATCCGCACAAAACATTGTTGACAATGCAGATAGCATTAACTTCACGATTTCTGGTGCAACAGTAGCAACGGGTACGGATGTAACTTCGAATGGTATTGTAAAATACGGCGAAAACAAAGGTAAGTTAAAACTAAGCTCCATTCAAGCAAAAGAGAGAGGCGTTGTATACCTATACATGTCCATCTACAATGCTAACGTACAAACACAAGCCCAACTTCCATTGACTGTAGTTGCAGCCCGTACACCAGAGAGCGTAGTGCTATCAGGTAGTGAGCCAACGACAAAAGCATTGGTAGATGCTACAACAACGTTTAAAGTTCTTGTAAAAGACCAATATGGTGAAACACTTGATGCAGTTCCTACAGGATACGAAGTGAACGTAAATGTAGACGGAACAACTGCAGGTGTTACTGTAGATTCCGCAGCACAAGCTGCTGGAGATAACTTCAAGACTGATCTAAAAGGAAAGCTTAATGACAAAGAGATTAAGTTCACAGCAGCTTCCCTGGGTAAAACAACAGTTAAAGTTGCACTTACAAAAGGTGGGCAAGAAGTAGCACCAGCTTTGAAAAGGACTGTAGAAGTTGTAGATAACACAGATCTAACATACAAAGCGAAAGCAATTTCTGACGTATTTGCAATTACAACTAATGAAGTAGCAAAAACAGGTGATTTTGCAAATGGAGCAGTAAGTAAATTTGCGAAAGCTGTAGATGTTACTGTGACAGACAAATCAGGTAATACAGTTGCAGTGCCTAGTACTCTTAAAGCGGTAAAAACAGCTTATACTTCCGATTCCAATATTGCTACAGTAACAACTGATGGTAAAGTATTAGGTCAACGTGTAGGTACAGCTACAATTACAGCTGTGGTATTGAAGGCAAATGGTGAAACACAAGACTTCACATACACAGTGAATGTAAAAGCAGATGCTCCTACAGTGGCAACTCTAACTGCAGATGCTAATGCAACATACAGCGCTTCTAAAACTGTTGCTCAAATGTTGAATGTAAAAGCTGTTGATAACTATGGCACAGAGTATAAATTCAATACAGACACTAACGTGAACGAAGTTAGTAAGTACAAAGAGTTCTTGGGAGTTCAATACATTATCTCTGACGTTCAAGGTGGAGGTACTGTACAATACGATCCAAGCACTGACAAAATCACTACAAGCGGAACAGTTAATGAGTTTGTTGTAAAAACAATCGCATCTAACGGTAAAACAACAACTACTTTGGTGACGAAGTAATAAAAAAATAATGCTTACCCAAAAGGAGACCTCATGGTCTCCTTTTGGATTTTAATAAGTATTTGGCGATTGAAAAGTTGGGATTTGGCTGAGAGCGGTTAACTATACATTCAGCATTCTTTCAGGTAACTTTTAAGTTCTATTAAGCTTCCATTCAAATTTTTTTTACAATTATTGATTACAATTTAATTAAGTAGTCGGGATGTGGCAAACGGTGACGGCCATGTTTGGAAAATACTTAGCAATGAAATATCGCATATATTATCGTATACTCAATTTGCAACAAAAGATGATATACGAAATTATATACGAGTGATATTGCAATGTTAATAGAAAGTGTTACATCAATTTAGTTATAAGTTTTATAACAAAAACTTTAAATATTAGGAGGAAATACCCTTTATGAAGAAAACATTATCCGTAGTTCTTACTTCCGCAATGGCTTTTTCCATGTTCTCGGCTGTCGCTTTTGGTAAAACATCTGCCGACTTCACTGACTTGAAAGATCTTGATGCAGCAACACAAACGAAATTTGATGCTATGATCTCTGCTGGTATCTTTGACGGCGTGAGCGACACGACTTTTGGCTTGAAAGAAGAAATGAATCGCGCTCAATTCGCTAAAGTAGCAGCTCTGATTATGGGTCTTGATGTAAATAAAGATCTTACAACTTCAAGCTTTACTGATGTTAGTGTAACCGACGCGGCTAATGGTTATGCACTTCCTTACATCGAAGCTTTGAAAACAGCTAATGTAACGGATGGTTATGCAGAAGGTCAATACAACCCGGCTGGTAAAGTAACAAAAGAACAACTAGCTACTTTCTTGGTACGTGTTCTTGGTAAAGACGCAGAAGCAAAAGCTTCGACTGGTACAGATGCGACAGTTTCTGGATGGGCACAAGGTTATGTAGCTGAAGCACTTGCATTGAAAGTTCTTTCCAATAATGCAGATGGAACGTTCGGTGGTATCACGAATGCAACTCGTGATCTTCTTGTAACTGGCGCATACGAAGCAAAACAACAATATGTACCAGCTGGTCAAGTTTCTTTAACGGAAGCGAAAGCTACTGGTATTCAACAAGTAACAGTAACGTTCAATAAACCAGTTGATACGACGAAAGCAACAGTTGCTTTGACTAAAGGTACAACTAACGTTGCAACAACTGCTAAGTTTGCAGATGATAAGAAATCAGTTGTGCTAACTTTGACTGATGTTAAAGTATCAGAAGGCGAATATACAGCAACACTTTCCGGCCTTGATGCAGCTAGTGTAGCTAAAGCTACGGCAACATTTACAGCTGAGAATGAAAAAGTATCAAAACTAAGCTTTGTAAATGTAAGTGATGTGGTTCCGCAAGTAAAGGATTTCGTCATTCAACTTAAAGCTGAGAACCAATATGGTGAAAATGCAACATTAAATGGTGGAAACTACTCGGTATTCGGTTACACAGGTTCAATTACCCGTAATGCAGATAATGGCTACCTCGAGCTTAAAGTAGATACGAGCGACACATCCAGATATCCTACTGAAATTGGTGTACTACCAATCACGGTTAGCTTGAATCAGTCGGCTGTATCAGTATCCAAAACATTTAAAATTGGGACTGAACAACGCGTTTCTAAAGTTGAACTAGGAACTGCGACTTATGAAAATGGTAAAACGGCACTATCAAGTGAAGGCGATAAAGTAACATATGACATCACAAGATATGATCAATACGGTTATAAAGTAGTAGCTGATGCTGCTGCATCAATTATGCCTGTTATTACACCTACTGACATGAATATTCTAGATAAAAAAGTTGAAGATAACAAAGTGGTAGTTACAGTAGCAACTGGTAAAAAGGTTGATAAAACGAGTGATTACACAGTAACTTACTACGAAGGCGGAGCTTCTGCGACGGCTACAGTATCTCTAAAAGCTGGTGCTGTACCAACTAAACTAGAATTCGGCACTTATAACGGAGTTGTTGCTGATGGTGATACTAGTGCAAAATACATTCCAATCGTAGCTTATGATACGGAAGGCAATGCTCTATCCACACAAGATATTGTTGACAATGCAGGTAGCATTAACTTCACAGTTTCTGGTGCAACAGTAGCTACAGGGACAGATGTAACTTCGAATGGTATTGTAAAATATGGTGAAAACAAAGGTAAACTAAAACTAAGCTCGATCCAAGCAAAAGAGAGAGGCGTTGTATACCTATACATGTCCATCTACAATGCTAACGTACAGACACAAGCACAACTTCCGTTGACTGTGGTTGCAGCTCGCACACCAGAGAGTGTATTGCTATCAGGTGATGAGCCAACGACAAAAGCATTGGTAAATGCTACAACAACATTTAAAGTTCTTGTAAAAGACCAATATGGCGAAACGCTTGATACAGTCCCTACAGGATACGAAGTGAATGTAAATGTAGAAGGAACAACTGCAGGTGTTACTGTAGATTCCGCAGCGCAAGCTACTGGAGATAACTTCAAAACCGATCTAAAAGGAAAGCTTAATGATAAAGAGATTACTTTCACGGCAGCTTCCCTGGGTAAAACAACAGTTAAAGTAGCACTTACAAAAGGTGGGCAAGAAGTAGCGCCAGCTTTGAAAAGAACTGTAGAGGTTGTAGAAAACTCAGATCTAGTGTATAAAGCAAAAGCAGTTTCAGATGTATTTGCAATTACAACAAATGAACTAGCAAAAACAGGCGATTTTGCAAATGGTTCAGTGAGTAAATTTGCAAAAACATTAGGGGTTACAGTAACGGATAAATCAGGTAACACAGTTGCTGTACCAAGTGATCTTAAAGCAGTGAAAACAGCTTATACAACTGATTCTAATATCGCTACAGTAACGACGGATGGTAAAGTATTAGGTCAACGTGTAGGTACTGCGACAGTTACTGCTGTGGTGTATAAAGCGAATGGCGAAACGGAAGACTTCACTTACACAGTAAATGTAAAAGCAGACGCGCCAACAGTTGCAACACTGACTGCAGATGCAAGTGCAACATACAGTTCAACTAAGGATGTAGCTCAAATGTTGAATGTAAAAGCTGTTGATAACTATGGCACAGAGTACAAATATACAGATGGTGGCGTAAATGAAGTCAAAGCATACCAAGATTTCTTAGGGGTACAATATATTATCTCTGATGTTCAAGGTGGCGGAACTGTAGTATACAACCCGAGCACTGATAAAATAACAATTAGTGGAACTGTTAATGAATTTGTTGTAAAAACAATTGCATCTAACGGTAAAACAACAAGCACTGTAGTTTCGAACTAATAAATTTAATAAAAAAGGAGTCATCTTTGGGAATTTCCCAAGGATGACTCCTTTTTGTTTTTAATTATTTTTATAAGTTCAAGCGATTCAAAAATTATTTTTTATTTTTTTATAGGTAAACGCAACTTTTTAAGATTATATGCGTTTAATACTTTGAAAACAAAATGAAGTGATCAAAAATAAAAAAAACTTTACGGAGCTATTCGACCATTGTATAATGTGAATTGGTATGAATGGATATTATCGTGAAATTACTAGTTTCTAAAGTAGCCAATAGAGCTACTAATGAACTTAGTTATACTTTATGCTCTAACTCTGGAAAGGAGGTGAACCAAAAATGAGTACATCGAGCTCAAATAATAATGGTTTTAAAGAAAAAAATTATACAGATATTCAAGGAGGAGAAAAAAAGGTTATGAAAAAAAGTTTATCCGTAGTTCTAACAGCAGCAATGGCATTATCCATGTTTTCTTCCGTAGCATTTGGTAAAACATCCGCTGATTTCACAGATCTTAAAGATCTTGACGCAGCTACAAAAGCAAAGTTTGACGCTCTTATCAGCGCTGGTATTTTTGATGGCGTGAGCGACACAACTTTCGGTTTGAAAGAAGAAATGAACCGTGCTCAATTCGCGAAAGTTGCAGCTTTGATCACTGGTATCGAAGTTAATAAAGATCTTAAAACTTCCAGCTTCTCCGATGTTAAAGCGGATGACGCAGCTAACGGCTACGCACTTCCTTTCATCGAAGCTTTAAAAGCTAATGGTATCACTGATGGTTACGGTGAAGGCACTTACAACCCAGCTGGTAAAGTAACAAAAGAACAACTTGCTACTTTCTTGGTTCGCGTTCTTGGTAAAGATGCTGATGCTAAAGGCAAAACAGGTACTGATGCAACAGTAACTGATTGGGCACAAGGTTATGTAGCACTTGCACTTGAATTGAAACTTCTCTCCAATGGAGCAGACGGTAAATTCGGTGGTACATCCAACGCAACTCGCGATCTTCTTTTGACTGGTGCATACGAAGCGAAAGCTCAATACGTATCCCCAGGTAAAGTATCCGTTTCCGAAGCAAAACCAACTGGCGTACAACAAGTAACAGTTAGCTTCAGCAAACCAGTTGATGATACTAAAGCTAAAGTTGCTTTGACAAAAGGTAGCTTGGCAGTAGCAACAACTGCAAAATTTGCAGATGACAAAAAATCAGTTGTTTTGACTTTGACTAGCGTTAAACTTACAGATGGCAGCTACACAGCTACGCTTTCCGGTCTTGATGCAGCTAATGTTGACAAAACAACAGCTACATTCACAGCTGAGAACGAAAAAGTTACTAAACTTAGCTTCGTAAACGCTAGTGATAAAATTCCACAAGTAGCTAACCTAGTTCTTTCAGTTAAAGCTGAAAACCAATATGGTGAGAATGCTACTTTGAACGGTGGTAACTACTCCGTATTCCCTTCAACTGCTGGTACATTGACTCGTAATGCTGACACAGGTTACCTTGATTTGAAAGTAGACACTCATGACGCAGGATTATATCCAACCGAAATTGGTGTGTTCCCAGTAACTGTAAGCTTGAATCAATCTGCTATTTCCGTATCCAAGACATTTAAAATTGGTACAACGCAGCTAGTATCCAAAGTTGAGCTTAAAGATGCAGTTTATGCAACTGGTAAAACTGCTCTATCTGCTGAGGGCGACCAAGCTACATTTGATATTACAAGATATGACCAATATGGATTCAAAATGGTAGCTAATGCTTCAACTAGTATTACTCCTGTTATTACACCTACAGACATGAACATCTTAGATAAAAAAGTTGAAGATAATAAAGTGAAAGTTACAGTAGCTACAGGTAAAAAGGTTGATAAAACTGCTGATTATACTGTAACTTATTATGATACTGGAGCTTCAGCAACTGCAAAACTATCCTTAAAAGCAGCAAGTGTACCTACGAAATTAGAATTTGGTAGTTTCACTGGAACAATTGCAGACGGTGATACAGCTGATAAGTTTATTCCTATCGTTGCTTACGATGCTGAAGGGAAACAACTTTCTGCACAAGATATTGTTGACAATTCCGACAGCATTAGCTTCACAGTTTCAGGTGCCTCTGTTGTTAATACTGGTTCAGAAGTAACTTCCAAAGGTATTGTTAAATATGGTGAGAACAAGGGTAAATTGAAAATTAACAATGTGACTGCAAAAGAGAGAGGCGTAGTTTACCTCTACATGTCAATCTACAATGCTAACATTCAAACGCAAGCTCAATTACCATTGACGGTTGTGGCTGCACGTACACCTKAGAGTGTAATTCTTTCTGGAACTACAGAACCAGCTAAAAAAGCTCTACCTACTGCAACTACAACTTACAAAGTTTTGGTTAAAGACCAATATGGCGAAACATTGACAGATGTACCAAGTGGTTATGCAGTAACAGCAAATGTTGAAGGTACTTCCTCTGTTGTAACTATCGCTAATGCAACAGTAACACCAACAACATTAAATACAGGCGACAATCCTATTAATTCTGTTCTTAAAGATAATCTGAATGACAAAGAGATTAAGTTCACTGCAGGCTCAACTGTAGGTAAAACAACTCTTAAATTCACGATTACTAAAGGTACGACTGAAATCTCTACACCGTTCAAGAGAACTGTTGAAGTTATTGAAAACAAAGACTTGACATACTCAGCTAACACGCTTTCCGATTTGTTCGCTATTCAAACAAATGATAAAGCGAAAGTAAGCACAAGCATCTTTGCTGACGGAGCTCAAAGTAAATTTGCTAAAGGTGTAGCTGTTACTGTTAAAGATAAGGCTGGCGACACTGTAGCAGTTCCAGATGCATTGAAAGCAGTTAAAACTGCATTTGTGGTGGATCCTAACATTGCTACTGTAACTGCTGCTGGTAAAGTGCTTGGTCAAAGAGTAGGTACAACTACTGTTACCGCTGTTGTTTACAAGGCTAATGGTGAAACACAAGACTTCACTTACACTGTAAATGTAAAAACTGATGCACCTGTAGTTGCAACATTAACAGCTGATGCAACTGCAACTTACAGTGCAGCAAAAGATGTTGAGTATTTGGTTAATGCTAAAGTTGTTGACAACTACGGTGTTGAGTACAAATATGTTACTGGAAGTCCAGATGTGAACAACATCAAGGTATACAATGACTTCTTTGGAGTTCAGTACATCATCTCTAACGTACAAGGTGGCGGAACTGCGAAAATTGATACAGATCCAGCAAACACTGCAACATATGGTAAAGTAGTTTTGACTGGCGTTGTTAACGAATTTGTTATCAAAGCAGTTTCTAGCAATGGCAAAACAACAACAACACTTGTAACAAGATAATAATTAATGTTAAGTTTAAAGAGACCCTTCGGGGTCTCTTTTCTCATTTATTCAAACGGAGGAACACCAAATGAACAAACAGAAAAAGCTCCTACTTCTGAGTGCTTGTAGCTTTATAGTTTTAACTTTTTCATCTACTTCCCAAGCCGAAGCCCCATCACCAGGTACAACCGACCCGCTGATCACCCAAAGCTATTTCGAACTGCACACATTGAGCGAAGCCAAGGTGAAGGAGATTGTGGCCTCCGCGATCGCAGCGAATGCTGGCGGGAGCAACGGAGGCACGAGCACTACCCCTACGGCAGCTGCGATTATGAAGGTTGTCCAATTGGAAAATGGACAAACCTTGTATGCCGGCGCTGGCGCGGAATTTATCGTGCGAAGCGGCAAAGTACTAGCCGTGAGCAACGATGAGAACGGCATCCCGGATGTAACGGGAGGCAAGGATCTGCCAGCAGGGACGGAAGTCGCGCTGAATCATCTTTTAATTTTCCCAACGGAGGGCCGCGGGATTAAGCCTTCGCCAAAAAATGACACGTCCATATATGTCATGGTACGTGGTGGATTTTTGATTTTGAATGCAGACGGTAGTAAAGTTCCGCAATAAATAAATGTCTACTCCATAATTTTACCCAAAATGACAACTTCTTATTCGGTTCACGGAGCCGATTCTAGCCATACTATTAGCGTATCCCGTTAATCGGGTAGCTGCTTATGGAGTGCATGATCTGAACAAAAACTCTAAGGAGGCGTTTGGGTATGGCTAGAAATAAAGTGGTTCCGGAATCGAAAAAGGCTTTGGATATTTTAAAATACGAAATTGCTGCTGAATTAGGTCTGCCAGTAGGCCATTCGATGTCTGCCAATGCAGATACAGAATTTGCGGGTGAGCTTGGTTCTATTCCTTCAAGTTCTATGAAAAAAGACTACTGGGGACATATCACCTCCAGGGATGCAGGCGCTGTAGGCGGGCGTATTACGCAGCGTCTGATTCAGAGAGCAGAAGAAACCTTGTTTACCTTGTAGGTATTATTCCTTCTATTATAGTGATGAGAAAGAGGTCGGCTATAGGCTGACCTCTTTCTTCAAATTTTCAGAGATTACAAAATGTTCACGAACTCAGTTGTTAATATATAGAGTAGTATAGATAATAGCTGTGAAAAAAAAGTGAAGCGTACCTTAAAGTAAACTTAATAAGAAGATTAATGATATTGGAAATTATAAATTGACATTACACGACAAATAAAGTAGGATGGTTAATTGAAGGTCAATATTCAATTTAACCTTTTCCAATAGGGGAAGGTTCATTTTAATGTTGTCTTTATTCATGTATTGTCTTTATTTATGCTTTATCTATTTGTACCAGTGCGGAATTCAAAGATCTTATCAGCGCATGAGCGCAAAAGAGGGATTCCGTTTGGCGAGAAAAGCTAACGCTAAAGCCGGGCCCGATTTTTTTATCATAGAGGCATCGAGTAGAAGCTTTTCAAACATACTAAATGTAATGTAGGAGGATGAATAATATGGCTCAAGTTCGTGGACGTCGTTTATTTACATCCGAATCCGTAACAGAAGGTCATCCAGATAAAATTTGTGACCAAATTTCTGACTCGGTTTTGGATGCATTTCTTGCTAATGATCCGAATGCTCGTGTAGCATGTGAGGTATCTGTAGCAACTGGTTTGGTTTTGGTAATTGGTGAAATCACTTCGAAGTCTGAATATGTAGATATTCAAGCAATTGCAAGACAAACAATTAAAGACATTGGTTACACACGCGCGAAGTATGGTTTCGACTCCCAAACATGTGCGGTTCTCGTTTCGTTGAACGAGCAATCTCCTGATATTGCACAAGGTGTTGACAGAGCCCTTGAAGCAAGAGAAGGTAACATGTCTGATGAAGAAATCGAAGCAATTGGTGCTGGTGACCAAGGGTTGATGTTTGGTTTTGCAGTAAATGAGACGCCTGAGCTTATGCCTCTTCCGATCTCTATTTCTCACCAATTGGCTCGTCGTTTGACTGAAGTTCGTAAGAACGGCACTCTTCCATACTTGCGTCCAGATGGTAAAACTCAAGTAACTGTTGAGTACATCGATGATAAACCTGTTCGTGTAGATGCAATCGTTGTATCCACACAGCATGATGAGAACACAACTTTGGAGCAAATCCAAAAAGATATTAAAGAACATGTTATTCTTCCAATCGTTCCAGCACATTTGTTGGATGAGAAGACGAACTACTTCATCAACCCAACTGGCCGTTTTGTTATTGGCGGTCCTCAAGGGGATGCAGGTCTTACAGGTCGTAAAATTATCGTTGATACGTACGGTGGTTATGCTCGTCATGGCGGCGGCGCATTCTCCGGTAAAGATCCGACAAAAGTTGACCGTTCTGGTGCCTACGCGGCGCGTTATGTTGCGAAGAATATCGTAGCAGCTGGCCTTGCTGAGAAATGTGAAGTTCAATTGGCTTACGCGATTGGTGTTGCTCGTCCAGTATCCATTGCTATTGATACGTTCGGTACGGCTAAAGTGAGTGAAGAGAAGCTTGTAGAGCTGATCCAATCCAACTTTGACCTACGCCMAGCGGGTATCATTAAAGAACTTGATCTTCGTCGTCCGATTTACCGTCAAACTGCGGCTTATGGTCACTTCGGCCGTAACGATCTAGATGTTCCTTGGGAGCGTACAGATAAAGCAGAATCATTGAGAACTCAAGCGTTAGAGCTTAAGCATTAATAGAGAGAGGCCGTCCTTTTGGGGCGGCTTTTTGTTTGTATATTACCAACAAAATCTTAATTTGCTACAGTAAACATTTTATTTTCCTTTTGCTAATAAACGTGGTACTATATATATATGTCATCTGATGCTAATTCATAGGGAATTATGTTATGATGAATACTAGATAAGTTCTGGTTTATTAGAGGAAGGGAGAGCGATATCTTGGAAAACGAATTGAAAGACGCACTTGCCGCTATACTTAAAGCAGAATTATCACCAGTACTTATGGGCCTTGATGGGATTGATTCTCGATTAAATGGTATGGATGTAAGATTTGATAGTATCGATGCTCGCTTAGGGAGAATAGAGTTAGAACAAGCGCAAATCAAACAAGCCGTATTGGAAACTAATGAGATTGTGAAGCGGATAGAACTTGTTCAAGCGCAACAACATGAAATTATTGTTCTTCTGTCAGCACGTTCGATTGAACACGAGGCTAAACTTAGACGAATTTTGTAAACATATATAAGCATCTCAAGCAGAGAGCAAACCCAGTAGGGTTGTGCTCTCTTTTTACTTTTTTACCCATTATCTGTGACATATGAATACAACATGGGGAATATCGTAACTTTTTCCATAGTTTAAGAGTCTATATAGTTATCGGTTTAAAGATAGATACTAGACTTAGATTAAAAAGAGGAGTGGAACGGCAACGTGAAGGTACAGAGGCAAGTAGGAGTAGCAGCGCTGGCTTGCGCTATGGTGTGGCAGTTGGTATCGGGAGTTACGGTAAATGCGGCAGGCACGAAGCTGACGTTGAGCTCGCAAGAGACGATCACATCAGGTGCAATTATGAAGAATTATGTATGGTCGACAACACGAAGCAATAAGGATGTATCGGTGAACGCCAATGTGATCGAAGTGGATCTGACGAACCCGAACGTGAAGATAGACGCAATGGCAGGAACAAACAATCAGTTCACGAAGAACCAGAGTGTGCTCGGCATGGTGAAGGATACAGGCGCTGTAGCAGGCGTGAACGGGGATTTCTACAATACCCAGGCGGAAGGCGTACCAGAGGGGGCGCAAATCACGAATGGACAGGTGATGGCGACGCCAGCGAAGATTTCGGGATTGTACTCGTTTGCTATTACGAAGACGAATCAACCAATTATTGATATTTTCGATTTCCAGGGTACGGTTACGGCAAAGGATGGGACAAAGTTCGAGCTGGGTGGCGTGAACAAAACGTTCTACTGGGACGATAACGATGTTCCGCTGATTGCGGATGGTCTTTTCCTTTATACAAGTGCTTGGGCGATGACACAGCGAGCTGTGGATGGGACACACGTACCTACTGAGGCGCTTATCCAGAACGATATCGTTAAGGAAATTCAAGTTGATACGAATGTGAAAATGATTGCTCCTGCAGATGGGTATATCCTTAGGGGCTCCGGTTTGGCTAGAGAATTTATTGTAAATCATCTCAAGGTTGGCGATAAAATCTCGACGAAGTACGACATGATTCCACACGATGCGTCGAAGACATATGATTGGAAGAACTTCAAAATGCTAATCGGCGGTAGCACATTGCTGGTGGATGAGGCGAAGCCGAGCTATTTTACGCGGAATATTAATGATTTCAACGGATATAGTCCCGTTTCTAGGACAGCAGTGGGTTACTCCAAGGATCTGAAGAAGGCTTATATTATAACAGTGGATCGCAACGGTCCTAGTGCAGGGATGACGCTGCCAGAGCTGCAGCAATTCATGATTGATGCTGGTGTATGGAGAGGGATGGTCCTCGACGGCGGTGGATCGACACAGATGGTGTCTAGGCCGCTTGGTGATGTAGATCCGAAGTTAGTGAACAAAACACAGAACGGGAATCAACGTGCGGTAGCAAATGGTTTGGGCGTATATTCGACAGCGCCAAAGGGTGATTTGTTAGGTCTTATTTTAAAAGGGCAATCCTTATTATTCGTAAATGAATCCAGCACTTATCAATTCAAAGCTTATGATGATTATTATAATCCTATAGCCGTAACAGGTATTGTACCACAATGGAGCAGCACGATGGCCAATGGCTCGTTCAAGGATAACGTATATACACCAACAATGCCTGGGAAAACGCAGATTGTCGCAAAATCAGGTAAAGGATCCGCAACGATGGATGTCGAAATTGTCGGGCGTGATCAAATTACGTCGATGGCTTTTAGCTCAGGGTCATTTTCATTGACAGAAGGTGGCGATTTCAAGCTTCCTATTACTGTTACAACACGAAGTGGAGCAACTCGGGAATTACCCGCGGCATCAGCGACTTGGGAGCTAAGCGGAGTTAAAGGTACCATTACGAACGGGGTTCTCCACGTAGATAGTACAGCGGGCGCACAAACGGCTCAGGTTATCGCACGATACGATGGGTATAGCACCATGGTCACTTTGCCTGTAGGACAGGAGAAAGTGTGGTACGATTTAGATAAATTTGCTGTTATGACAACAGGGGACAAATATCCGGCTGAGGTCGTTTCCACCGTTAATATTGTGCAAAACAATGGAAATAAGAACTTAGAAATCGCCTATGATTTCTCCAAGGGACAAGGAACGAAAGCAGCTTATGCAAGGTTTAATAATGGGAATGGCGCGCCGATTGAGGGTGAACCTGAATTTATAACGGCTAAAGTCTTGGGTGATGGCAGCTTCAACTGGGTCCGTGCAGAGGTCATTGATGCGGATGGTAAGTTGAATTATGTTAGTTTTACGGAAAATATGAACTGGACAGGCTGGCGCAAGGTGACGGCGGATGTGTCGGATCTGAAGGCACCGTTCCTTGTGAAAAGCATTTATGTCGCAAATCCAGCTAACGGGCAGGATGAAAGAGCCGCGAAAGGGAAAATTAATATTGACGATATTTCATTCATTTATAAAGGACAAATGCCAGCGCTACCGAAGAGTGCAGTTAAACTTACTGTAAATAAGAAGCAAGCAACTTTGAATAGCAAGCCGATGACGTTGGAACAAGCACCGACGATCGTGAAGGATAATACGTTGGTTCCGATTCGTTTTGTCACAGAAGCATTGGGTGGCACTGTAAAGTGGGATGACAAAGAACGTAAGGTAACTGTCCTTCGAGGTGATAAACTAATTGACCTATGGATTGATCAAGCTGATCTGCTTGTAAATGGCGGTCGTGTCACGGCAGAAGTGGCTCCAGCGATCATGAATAATGTGACAATGGTCCCATTACGGCTCATTTCGGAGCGATTAGGCTTCAAAGTAGGCTGGGATCCCCAGAATTACGGAATTTCTATTGAATAAATAGTACTAGAAGTACACGGCAAACGGGAAGAACTATGCTACAATATGGGGTAGACAACTTACTATTATAAGGTTTTATTAAAAGGAGCTCGTTTCATGTGCAACCAGACGCTATAGACAAGGTCATAACCAACGCCATTAACGTCATGGAAAGCAGCAAGTATCAATTGTTTGAGATTGCTGAGTCATCACGCTTAGAGAAGGAGTCGCTTACTCGGGAGCTCAATGACATTAAGCATGAGACGGGTGTCACGATTGATCTCGTGGATATGTTAGAGAAAGAATATAAGAGGTCGCGGATCCGGCTCACGGAAGTGAGTCGAGATTTCAACAAGTATCGAGAAGAAGATATCAAGATTGCTTATGAAGCCGCTATCGCTTTTCAATTACAGCTAACCGTTGCGCGGGAAAAAGAGAATAATCTCAAGATCCGCCGCAATGACCTGCAGGTTCGCATGAAGAATGTGGACAAGCAGGTAGAACGCGCCGAAACGATCGTCTCTCAGATGAATGTTGCACTGGAATATTTATCAGGGGATCTCAATCAGTTAACCCGTATTATTGAGTCGGCTAAGAATCGACAACTGCTGGGGCTCAAAATTATTTTGGCCCAAGAGGAAGAACGCAAACGAATCGCTCGCGAAATTCATGATGGAATGGCTCAAACCTTGGCGAATGTTGTGCTTCGGACTGAAATTGCCCATCGGATGCTCGTCAAGGAAGATATTTCGGCGGTGAAGGATGAGTTAGTTGATTTAAAGGGACAAGTCAGAAATGGCCTTGAAGAGGTTCGCAAAATTATTTTCAACCTCCGACCAATGGCGCTCGATGATTTAGGGATTGTGCCTACATTACGGAAATATGTGCAGGATTTCGAAGACAAATATCGAATCCACACACAGTTTAACTTGGTCGGGAAAGAAACACGCATCCCGTCTGGGTTGGAAATTGCCATTTTCCGCTTGGTGCAGGAAGCTTTATCGAATATAAACAAACATGCCAAAGCAACCTTCTTGTCTGTTGAACTCACGCTAGAACCAGATCAAGTACAGATTTACGTTGTAGATAACGGAATCGGCTTTGATGTTCCGCTAACAGAACTAAGAATAGCCAAGGGGAATAACTTTGGTTTACTGGGAATGAGAGAGCGTGTGGAGCTGCTAGAAGGTACCATGGTTCTGGAGTCCGAGAAAGATTCAGGAACAAAAATTACGATGCTCATCCCTATCGGCGGCGTTGGAGAGAACAAGGAGGAAAACTAGAATGGACAACACGGCGAGTCACAAACGCAATGTACATATTGTCATTGCAGACGATCATCAGCTTTTTCGTGAAGGTGTTAAACGGATCATTAATATGGAAGATGACATGGAAGTTATCGGCGAGTGTGGCGACGGCATCCAAGTCATTGAATTGTGCAATCAAATCACGCCCGATATCGTGCTCATGGACATCAATATGCCTCTGGAGAACGGTGTCATTGCAACAGAACGTCTGAAACTGATTTTTCCTGATATTAAAGTCATCATTCTATCTATCCACGATGATGAGAGCTACGTGTTTGAGACGCTTCGTAAAGGAGCTTCAGGTTACTTGCTGAAGGATATGGAAGCAGAGTCGCTGATTAATGCGATTCGTTCTGTCGTTGCAGGACACGCCTACATTCATCCTAAGGTAACGGGTAAGCTAATCAATCAACTAAGACGTATGACGTATCTGGATGACGTTGGTGTGGTTGGTACGGGCACAGGCGTGAAGGATTCCGGATTGAAATACATACATAATGCGAATAGCCCACTAACCAAAAGGGAAGCAGAAGTGCTTCGACTTATGGCGGAAGGCAAGAGCAATAAGCTGATTGGCGAATTCTTGTACATCAGTGAGAAAACAGTGAAAAACCACGTGAGTAGTATTCTTCAAAAAATGGAAGTCGATGACCGTACGCAAGCGGTAATTATTGCAATCAAGAATGGTTGGGTAACATTGTAACTCGCTATCCTGCTTTTCTGCGCCTATAGGAACCCCCCTTTGCACTGTCGCATACACTGCAGGTAAGGGAGGGACCCGCTATGTGGATTGGATTGCTTTGTATCTTCGGTTGCTATGGCGTGAGCATTATCGTGCTGCATCTCTTATTGGGTACCCGTAAGGGAATGAAGAAGAAGCCTGCTACAGTGTTACTTGTTACGAAAAACAATCAAAATCAAATTGAGTGGGTTATTCGCTCATTATTTTTCTTTTCACGTGTAAGAGGAAACCAGGTCAAGGCTACGGTTATTGACGAGGGGTCGTCTGACGATACAAGAGAGATCATTGAGCGTTTATCCCAAACGTATGCCATAGAGCTGCGTGTACAGTCTGACTATGATGCTGTTGATCGTTTTCTGAGTCAGCATGATGAAGATCCTGTTATACTTGTTCACCTCAGTAATAGGGAGGATCTCGTGAAGATTCCTGTTGTCTGAGAGCAAACGCTTTCAATAAATCCTACACTTCAACCGACATACGCGCCAAATAATTTGATGAAGAGAGTACGGTGAGGAATGAAGGTTCAGATCTATGCCGTTCACAAGGGACATGTGTGGGAGTGGCAATTCACGATACATGCCCAGACAGATATCCAATATTGGTTCGAGCACTACGCAGCCGACGCCGGCCTCGTATTGTTCGAACCTTTTGTTTCGTTAKGGCAGGGCATGGAACTGCTTGAGAAGTTAAGAAAAAGTGATGCGATTTCTAAGGATACTAGTGAGAGTCGCTTACTTGCAATGATTAAGCGGGAAGCCGCTGTGCTTGGAATAGCGAAGGTGGATGAAATGCGTTCGGAAGTGATGGACTATAAGTTGTGGCGTGCTAAGCATGTGCGCAGCTTCCAGCTACACTCGTCCACTTATATTAGTCTCGTTGAAGCTTGCAGAGGGCGTTCGCTGTTGGTGGATGAGCTTCAGCAGCTAATAGATGCTTCTGGTGTTGAGTCGGCAGGGTTGGCGGGGTTGGAAGCTTCGTGGCCAGCCTATTTGCAACTCGCCTATCTCAATGGCGATGTGTCGCTTACGAGTGGCTTACACTTACAGGTAAAGCGTGACTGGCGGCGATGGTTCAGGAAGACTTCGCATTACGCTTGTAAACGCTGCGGCAGCGGCGAAGAGCGGATGTTCTGGTCGCCTTGCATGCATTGCGGCCAAGACTGCCCCTATTGTGAGGAATGCCTCACAATGGGCAGGGTTCGATCCTGCTCCTTGTTAGTGCTCGGCGGCTCGGGTGATGCACTGTCCACCGCTGCCGCAGAGGCTGCCGACGAATTTCAAGCTTACATAGAGCCCTGGGGGCTCAGTGATGCTCAGACCCACGCTTCCATGGAGGGGCTGCGCTACATCCAAGGCAAGCAACCTGGCCGCCCAGGCAAGTTCCTCATCTGGGCCGTTACAGGCGCCGGGAAGACAGAAATGATCTTCCCGTTCATACACTACACCGCCGCCCGGGGCGGGCGTGTCCTCATTGCTACACCACGCAAGGACGTGGTGCTAGAGCTGCAACCGCGCATCCAGCGTGCGTTCGCTGCATACAGCGTGGTCACGCTGTATGGCGGAAGCGAGCAACGCTGGGAGCAAGGGCAAATCACCATCGCAACAACGCATCAGTTGTTGCGGTTTCATCAAGCTTTTGACCTCGTCATCATCGATGAAATCGATGCCTTCCCGTACCACAATAACCCTATGCTAAGCTATGCAGCAGAGAAAGTGTGCAAACCCAGCGGGACGAATATCCTGTTGTCAGCGACTCCGCCTACGTGCGTTAGGCGCGCCGCAGAGCGCCGACGTCTTCCACATGTTCGTGTTCCCGTACGATTTCATAAACATCCCCTACCAGTACCTCAGTTGATATCTACGCCTACATTAAGAAAATCCATCGCTGCTCAATCCATCCCGCAGTCGATTCAATCCCGATTAGAAGTATCTATTGAACGTGGAGCGCAAGTTTTTGTGTTCGTTCCAAATATTCAGCTTGTGGAGCCGATGGTCATGCTGCTGAGAGAGAAGTTGAGCAAGGCCCCTAAAAGCGCAGCGGTTCGTGTAGAGGGCACCTCATCCAAAGACCTTTCGCGTACAGAGAAGGTACAGCTTTTCCGAAATCGGGAGATCCGCGTACTTGTCACGACAACCATCCTCGAACGTGGGGTAACAGTGCCCCAATCCGATGTTTTCATTTTGGATGCAGACTCGAAGTTGTTCGATGAAGCCGCGCTTGTCCAAATGGCAGGTCGAGCTGGGAGATCGAAGGATGACCCACATGGCAAGGTATACTTGGCAGCTGCAGAAATAACGAAATCACAGAAAGAGGCTGTTCGACAGATCCGTACGATGAATCGGATTGCGCGTAAACAGGGATTTCTACAAGGAGGCCAGGTATGAGCAAGTGGAGGCGGCTGGGGAACACGCTATTCTCACTATTAAGCCCTAAGCGGGAAGTGTGTTTATTGTGCAAACAGGCGACTAGTCTGGAAAGAGGCCAGTTGGGGCTTTGTCACACGTGCTACACCCGAATTCCGTGGATTCGAAAGGTGATTTGTTTATCTTGTGGACGAGGTGAGTATTGTCCAGATTGTCGTCGGAAGCCGCACACCTATTTCGCCAAAAGCCGAAGTGCCGTCCGATATGATGAGACGATGAAAGAGCTGCTGGCTAGATACAAGTATCGGGGAGACGAGCGTTTGAAGGCAGTTTTCGGTCATATGCTGGTTCATGCGTTTCAGCAACTTCAATTGGATCGGGTGCCAGCGTCAGCGGAGCGAGTTCGAGAGGTTATCACCTACGTGCCCGTAAGTGAGCAACGCATGCAAGAGCGTGGATTCAATCAAGCGGAACAAATGGCGAGAGAGTTAGGTAGAAGAGTTGGCCTCCCGGTCGTACGTCTACTCAATCGTTCCAAGCATACGGCGAAGCAAAGTTTTAAAAAGCGAAGTGAACGGATCGATGACCTTGCGCATGTTTTTAAATTTGATGTCACGGAATTGCGAGAAATAATGGGTAACGGGAACGCCGTCATCATTTATATCGTAGATGATGTGTACACAACGGGGAGTACGATGAATCAATGTGCGATGGTGTTAAAAGAGAAATTGTCGATACCTGTCGAAATTTGCGGACTTACCTGGGCGAGATAAATAGGTCAAAGTCCTATTTTCACAAAAATAGTATTAGGCAAAAGCTGTCGAATTGCGGTAAACTGGAATTAAAAAGTGGAAACTGGGCATGCTGAAAAGGGGGACATACTGTGAGTATGAATGTGGCAAATTGTCCGCGTTGTGGGAAAATATACGTGAAGGGCTTCGTAGAGCTTTGTCCGAATTGCGTGAAGGAGCAGGAGCTGCAATACGAGAAGTGTTTGAAGTACCTGCGTGAGAACAAGAGTGTCAACATCACTGAATTAAGCGACGCGACTGGGGTTAGCATTAAGCAAATCACTAAGTTTGTTCGTGAAGGTCGTATCTCCATTTATAATGCTCCGAACATGTCTTATCCGTGCGAAGTTTGTGGAACGCTCATTCGTGAGAACACGATTTGTGAGTTGTGTCGTCAGAAACTTGTGAAGGATGTTAGGAATACCTCGGAAGATGAGCGGCGGGATGAAGAGCGGAGACAGCAAGAGAATAAAATTACCTATAACATTCATGATCGACTGAAAAATAAGCGGTAATTTGAAATAGGTCTACAGAGATATAAAGTTTTATATAGAAGGTGCCGATAATAGTACTAACGATTATCGGTTTTTTGTTTTTTTTTAGGTCAGTGAGCATAGGAGTGTATCGGTATGAAAATTAATGAGAATGGTCGCATCGGCGCTGTGAATCCGTATAAGAAAGCTGGAGAGGCAACTTCCGCACAAGCTGCTGGTAAGAAAGGTAAAGCGAAGGATCAGGTTGAGATCTCTGCAGAAGCGAAGGAGCTTCTAGGAGCTTCAGGCAGTGCTCGTACGGAAGAGCAAAGCCTCAGAATCGAGTCATTGAAGAATTCGGTTTCTTCAGGGACTTATCACGTAGATGCTAAGAAAATTGCAGAGAAGCTGCTCCCTTATTTGAAATAAGTGTTTATATAGATTTATAAGGATTAGGAGAACGCACATGTCTATTCAACCGTTGATTACGATATTGGAACAGCTTCTTGAGGCGCACGAATCGCTGCTGGAGCTTTCCAGAGAGAAGACCCAAGAACTCGTCAGCAACAATGTGAATCAACTTAATCTAATTGTGAATAAAGAGAGCAAGCTTGTTAGGCATATTAGTGAGCTAGATAAGCAGCGGTTTCATGAAATCGGTAAGTATCTCATTTCGCGCGGTTACAATCCGAATCCTCAAGTAACAGTGAGCGACTTGATTAGGTTGATTTTCAAAGCGGAAGAGAAACAAGCCCTTTTGCATGCACATAAGCAGCTTGTAGTTGTTTTGGAGAAGTTGAAAGAGATCAATATATCCAATCAACAATTGATACAGCAATCACTTTCATTTATAGATTATACCATCGACCTTGTGATGGGACCCTCTGAAGAGGATGTCGTTTATCGAAATCCCACCCTCCAGAAGAGTGACAAGCGAATGGGGATGTTTGACAGAAGGGCATAGCTTTAAATCGGATCTGACTAAGAACATCTAGGGGGAATTGCTGTGGGATCTACATTCTCTGGCATTGAAATTTCAAAACGAAGTCTATTCGCACAACAAACGGCATTGCAGACGACCGGACATAACGTAGCGAATGCGAATACGCAAGGATATACAAGACAAAGAGTAAATATGGTTGCTTCTCTCCCCTATGAACCTGCGAGCATGACAAGAAGCGCAGTGCCAGGTCAGTTGGGACAAGGTGTTGAATTTGATCAAATCAAGCGAGTTCGCGAAAAGTTTCTTGATACGCAATTTTATGATGAGAATAAGACATTAGGCGAGTGGACTATTCGTAGAGATACACTAGAGAAGTTGGAAGCTATCGTGAATGAACCTTCGGATACAGGGATCAGACAAGTGGTGGAGGGCTTTTGGAGTGCTTGGCAGGATGTCAGTAAGGAACCTGATAACCTGACAGCTCGTGCCGCACTTAAGGAAAAAGCATTAGCTATGACCGATGCTTTTAATCATACAGGCAAGCAATTGGATGATCTAACCACGAATCTGACTGATAATATATCGGTTAAGGTTTCTGAAGCCAACACGATGTTGAAGCAAGTTGCCAATTTAAATAATGAAATTTTTAAAATAGAAGGATTGGGCAATAACGCCAATGATCTAAGAGATCAGAGGGATCTATTAGTTGATAATTTGTCCAAAATAGTGAATATAACCTCTGTTGATACAACTGGCGGATATACATTGAGAATGGGCAGCGTTGAGCTAGTTAATGGGATTAATGTCACCACCCCAATTGATGCCAGTACAGTTGCTGCTAATTTGAAATCAGGTGATCTGCAGAGCGGTGAGATCTATGGAATGCTAGTTTCCCGAGATCAATACTTAGACAGTTATAAATTTCAATTCAATTCTATGGTTAAAGCACTTGTCCAAGGTCCGGTATCGATAACGTTGCCTGCAGGCTCGGTAATCCCGGCTGGAGCAACACTGACTGGAGCGACACCAGGAACTACCCTAGCAGCCGACACGAAAGTCACGGTCAATGGAATTAACGGTCTGCATGCATTGGGATATACGTTGGAAGATCCACCGAAAAGCGGAATTCCGTTCTTTACTTTAAAAGAAGGTGCAACTGAGTTTAATGCAAACAGCCTTACCGTAAATCCTGAAATCGTCAAGAAAGTGGCCAATATTGCTGCTTCCTCTCGTACATATGTGGATACGGATGGTAACACCAAAGTAGTCAGAGGGAATAATGATATCGCATTAGCGTTGGCATCTTTCCAGAATCAGAAGTTTGACTTTGATCCAAGTTCTAACGGAACACCGCTCTTGACTAGCGGTACGTTTGATGAGTTCCTTCGTGCTATCGTAGGACAGTTGGGTGTACAGTCACAAGAAGCTACAAGACAAACTACAAACCAACAAGCACTTGTGGATCAGGTCGATTCGAGAAGACAGTCTGTTAGCGGTGTATCTTTGGATGAAGAGATGGCGGACATGATTAAATATCAACACGCCTACAACGCTGCGGCTAGATCATTAACAACATTTGATGAAATGCTGGATAAAGTAATTAATGGTATGGGAACCGTTGGCAGATAATTATTTTAAATGAAAGGTGGGGACTTAATGCCAACCAGAATCACGCAAACGATGATTAATACCCAGATGGTTCGAAATTTGGGAACGAACCTCAATCGTATGGATAACTTGCAGAACCAGTTAGCGACTGGAAGAAGAATAAATAAGCCATCGGATGATCCGGTTGGACTTAGCTTTGCTATGAGATACCGCAGTGAGTTGTCTGCGAATGATCAATATCAAGCGAATGTGGAGTCTGCTACATCTTGGTTGGATTATACAGATTCGACGCTTGGCAAGGCAAATGAGGTCCTTCAGCGAGTACGCGAGCTTACTGTTAATGCAGCTAATGGATCAAACCCACAAACGGCTGAAGACGCTATTAATAGCGAAATTAAGCAGTTATACAGCCAACTCGTCGAGTTGGGCAATAGTGAATTTAATGGTAAACATGTGTTCAATGGACAGTTGACGGATTTAGCACCGTATACGGAGGAAAATGCTGCTACAACCGATGCGGATAGTTCAGCCATTCAATATGAAATTGGTGCAGGTGTACGGATTTCCGTTAATATTACAGGTGAACAAGTGTTTGGCAAGTCAACAGATGCAGACAATGCATTTAAAATCATGCAAGATTTAATGACCGCTATGGGGACAAGTGATTTTAAGGGGATCAGTGATGGTTTAGCTCGTTTGGATACCAGAATGGAGAGTTTCTTATCCGTTCGCGCTGATGTAGGGGCCAAGATGAACCGTGTGGACTTATCAAATGAACGCCTGAAAGATATTAATACTAATCTACAGACACTGCAAACGCGAGTGGAAGATGTAGATGTTGCCGAAGCGATGACCAACCTCAAAACTTCGCAGAATGTGTATGAAGCTTCCTTGTCGATAGGTTCACAGATTATACGTCCAAGTCTAGTTGATTTTCTCAAATAAGGCGGTGTAGATCATGTCGTCCGTTCCTTTGATTAGACTTGATATTCAGTCTGGCCGAATTGGTATAGATGTTCAGCGTGGACAGTGGGATATTCGTCAGCCTAAAGCTGACATGGAGATGCATACGACTCCCCCTTCTATGGAAATACGCTCTCCTCAAGGGGAGCTGCACATTGATCAGAGTAGTGCTTGGGATGCGCTTGGGATGGGAAGCCACACAACCTTTATGAATCGGATTTACAGCGAGTCGAAGAATATAGCTCTACAGGGAATCGCAAGCATTGTAGAAAAAGGAAATCGACTAGCTGCCATACATCAGGGCGGAAGCCCGATTGCCGATTTGGCAGCACAACGGGCTTTTGAACCAAGCACTATGAATTATCTCGGTGAGGCCTCTTACGACAATGTCGAGCTGGATTATACGGCGCACAAGGTAGAGATCGATGTGAATCCGGGGAATGTCGATATACAAATTACACCGCATCAAGCTGAAATTAATTACACGCCTGGTAAGGTTTCGATTTATATGCAGCAATATCCGAAGGTTGAGATGATTCCACCTGAAATCGATATGAAAGTATGATTGCCCAACAATGTAGGGTATAGTTGAAACTGTAGATTGCCAAATCTATAGTTTTTTGTTTATTCTTTAACCACTAATCCGTATAGGAGTTGTCACTCATGAATATAACCACGTTGCAGTTCGGTGAATTAACGATTGCCGAGAAAGAGGTATTCACTTTCCCTCAGGGTATTCCAGGGTTTGAGCAGTATGTTCGTTATATGTTCATTCAACCTGATATGGAGTCGCCGTTTATCTTCTTACAGTGTGTGGACGATGGGAATGTAGCACTTTTATTAACGAATCCATTCGAATTCTTTCCTGATTATGATATGGAATTATCAGATAGTGTCGTTACGGAGTTGGGGATTGAAAGCAAGGAAGATGTGGCTGTTTGGTCGGTTGTATCCGTAGGAGTACAGCTGGAAGAAGCAACGCTAAACTTATTAGCCCCTATCATTGTGAATGTGAATACGAGATTAGGGAAGCAGGTCATCCTTCACGGCTCTTCCTATAACGCCAAACATAAATTGATGCAATCGGTTCCATCCGATAACAAATAAGGGGTGACAGGCATGCTTGTTCTAACTCGTAAAAAGGGTGAAGCCATTATGATTGGCGACCATATTGAACTTATCGTATTGGGTACGGAAGGGGATACAGTTCGTTTAGGTATTTCCGCTCCTAAAAGTGTTGAAGTATTCCGGAAAGAGATCTACCTATCTATTCAGCAAGCTAACAAAGATGCCCTTGGCAGCGCATCAAATTATAACGGTCTCAATGAAATGTTCAAAAAGCGAGAAAAACAGAGTAAATAGGCTAAGTTTGGGCGAAATGAAATGATATCTGGGACTTTATAGTTGTAAATGTCGGAATTTCGCGAAAATAGGACTTCAGAAATAGTCGCCCCCTGTCGATATTAATAGTATGAGCGATTCCAAGGGCGGCCGACCTGGAAGAAACGCTAATCCACATGGATGTGGAATTCATATATTCAGGGAGGAATTACCAATGAGAATTAATCACAACGTAACAGCATTGAACACGCACCGTCAATTGTCCACGAACACAGCTAACCAAAGCAAATCCATCGAGAAATTGTCTTCCGGTCTTCGCATCAACCGTGCAGGTGATGATGCAGCTGGTCTAGCAATCTCCGAAAAAATGCGCGGTCAAATCCGTGGTCTAGATCAAGCTTCCCGTAACGCTCAAGATGGTATCTCTTTGATCCAAACAGCTGAGGGTGCATTGAACGAGACTCACGATATTCTACAACGTATGCGTGAACTTTCCGTTCAATCAAGCAACGATACAAACACTTTAGACGACCGTAATGCTCTTCAAGAAGAAGTAAAACAGTTGAAATCCGAGATCGACCGTATCGGTAACACAACTGAGTTCAATACACAAAAATTGCTTGATGGCTCCAAAGGCGCTAAGACTACTAGTGCATCACTGACGGCTGGTCAAGTTGTTGCAGCTTCGGCTGCTAGCCCAATTAAAATCGTTGATGGTACTGAAAGCAAAAACAATGTCATTAATGTTGTAATTAACGACAGTGCTTCTGGTGAAGATTTTAATATAGCAGTTGAATTAACTGAAGGAAGTTATAACGATCTTGTATCTTTCACCAAGGAATTTAACACAAAGTTCAACGAATCCTTGGATGCAATGAAGAATGCTGGCGGTAAAGATTTAACAGCCTATAAAGATAAAGTTAAATTAGGCTTCGATATTGATACCGCTACAGGTAAAGCTACATTCCAGCTGCAAGAGGTTGCAACTAGTGGTTTGACTGCTACTGACACTGTAAAAATTAATTTTTCTTCCTTGGATTCTGATATTGCCACCAAGTTGAACGTAACTGCAGATATTACATTGACTATTGATGGAACCAATGCAGGTGCACAAGCTTTTAGTGGTAACGCAGGAGATTGGGACAAGTTTAGCGTTGAATTTGAAGATGGACTGAATCAGGATGTCAGACAGAACAACCAACTTAAAATTACCGTTGATGGAAAAGAATATACAGCAAATATTGCAGAGAAAAGCTATACTGATTTGAATGGCGCAGGTTCCTTATCCGAAKCTGTCAAAACAGCTATTACTTCTGCAATTACAACAGACGTGGGATCAATGTCTAGTGCTGACCTTACAGCTAAAGGTTATAAAGGTGCAGTAGCTGATCAAAGAACTGCGTATATCAGCGATTTGACAGCTAACTTAAATGTTTCATACAATACGGATGGTAAATTGGAGATTTCCAATACTGTTGAAATGAAAGTTGATGAAACTTCCAAAGGTGCTATTGCTGCTGGCATGACTAACGTTAATGCTGACATCAAGAACTCCKGTGTATCCTTCCAAATTGGTGCAAACGCAAACCAAACGCTACAAATTAGCATTGCTGATATGAGAACAAGCGCAACTGGTAAAACAACAATTGACGGAGTAGATAAATTCGTAGCTGACGTTGATATCTCCAGTAAAGAAGKGGCTCAAAATGCTACAAAAATTCTTGACGAAGCTATCAAGAATGTATCTGCTGAACGTTCCAAATTGGGTGCTTACCAAAACCGTTTGGAGCACACAATCAACAATTTGAACACATCTTCCGAGAACCTGACAGCCGCTGAATCCCGTGTTCGCGACGTAGATATGGCGAAAGAAATGATGCAACAATCCAAAGCTAGCATCTTGGCACAAGCTGCTCAAGCTATGCTCGCACAAGCAAACCAACAACCACAAGGCGTGCTTCAATTGCTTCGTGGCTAATATTAGCCCTACTGAAGGGGACTCTAGACTCTCTAGAGTCCCCTTTTCATACGCTGAAATAACAGCACGATCTTGACCTGAATAAAATTAGTGGAGGTACTAAAATGGATATTGCGGCAATGTCAATGGTTATGAGCCAAACTAGCTTAGTGCAAAATGCAAGCTTGTCTGTAATGAAAATAGCAATGGATTCAGCTAAAAATGAGTGCAACTAATCTTACGGAGATGTTAAGTCAAAATACAGTTATACAGCAATCAGTACAGCCACATCTCGGTGGGAATTTTGATGTGAAGGTATAAATAATAGACTGTAGTAGTTAGTGGCGTTTTCCCGCAACTAATCGTATCTAAAGGCGGTTAATAGTATTAAGTTTAACTACGAAGTAGACCGTGACCTTAGCTAGCTCGGTCTATTTCTATTTGTTGTAGTAGCTAATGATTAGAGTTAATAATTTTGATGAAGGGATTCAGAAAAGTGATGCTAATACCGATATAAAGAGTAGAGAATACTTTCCGGGATATTGTTAATAAATTTAATGTTAAGTGGAGGAATCATGATGACATCGGTCACTCGAATCAGTGGAATGGCCTCAGGTCTGGACACAGATGCGCTGGTAAAAAAGATGATGGCGGCTGAAAGTATCAAATTAAACAAAATGAAGCAAACTCAGCAAAAGTATACCTGGCAAAGTGATGGCTACCGTCAGTKGAATTCAGACTTATTTGCGTTTAGGAGTAACACGTTATTTAATATGAAGCTATCGAGCAACTACAACACTTATTCGACAACTCCCTCTAGTCCTGATTCGATGAGTGGTGTATCATCAGCCGATGCTGTTGTGGGAACATATAGTTATCAGATTTCAAATCTTGCCCAATCGGCAACGATGAAGTCCAATATCGATATTGATCAGACTGCTGAATTGGGGAGTGCGACGGAGTTAACTATAACAACCAAAGATCAGACGGGTGCTTCCTATACGACGAAGGTCAGCATTGCTGCCAAGGATAAGATAGCTGATGTGATTGCTAAATTAAACGCGGCTAAAGATACTACAACTGGTAAACCGGAATCTGGAAAGAGCATGGGTCTCAAAGCGATCTATGATTCCACTCTCAAACAGTTTATTTTGAAAACAAAAGATACTGGAGCGAACACACAAATCTCAATTTCAGCAACAAATACCGATACTACCGACACTACGCCTAATACATTCCTGGATACAACACTCGGTTTTAGCAGCTCCGCAGATACTGACTTTGCTAATGGATTTAACGGAGGCTCTGGGTCCTATACGACAGCTCAAAAAACAAGTGCAACTCGTGTGCCAGACACTAATGCGACTAACTATGTAGCTGGTTCAGCAAATATGTTTAATATGAGTGCTACTGATGCTACAAAGAATGCCAGTATTACAGTTGACGGCACAAACTTCGATATTGCTTTAGCTTTGCAAAAAAACTGGTCTGGTAAGACACTTACTGATGTGGTTGCCGAATTAAAGAAAGTAACCTCTGGCACTAGTAAACTATCTGATTTGCTTGATATTACGACAAACGGTACAGATATTAGTTTCAAGACTAAATCGGCGGGTCCTTCGAGCTCTATTGAGATTGATGTAGGTGATGGTACAATGGCTGACGAAGTAGCAAATCTTTTCTCGCTCATAAATGTATCCGCAGCGACCGCATTGGGGAAAATCGTTGGCAAGGGTAGTTCTGATTCAACGAATCAAAATATTGCACAAGACGCTAAGATTAAGTTTAACGGTACGGACGTAACCTCAGCATCTAATAATGTAAAAATTATGGGTGTCAATTACACACTAAAAAATGTTACGACAACTGCCCAGACGGTGACTGTTGCAAGTGATATAGATGCTGAGATTAAAAATATTAAAGATTTCGTAACTAAATATAATGAGATGTTGGATAAACTCAATAAAGCGATTAATGAGACTGTCTATAAGGACTATCTGCCCTTGACCGATGAGCAAAGGGAAGCCATGTCAGAAACACAGGTAACAGCATGGGAAACGAAGGCTAAGAGCGGATTGTTTCATAATGACAGTAGCTTAAAAGAATTGATTAATAGTATGCGAAATCATATCACATCTAAGGTGGATAATGGGAGCAGTTACAACTCTCTTTCCTCAATCGGTATCGCTTCTCAAAATTATACGGATAAAGGAAAGCTGTATATTGATGAAACGAAGTTACGAGCGGCGATTGTGGCTGATCCAGAGGCAGTTAAAAACCTATTTTCACAAACCTCCAGTGATACAACGACAGATGCGAAAAAAGGGTTGGTAGTTCGTTTGTATGATGATTTCCAAACAGCATTTACTAAAATTAAAGATAAAGCGGGGAGTGCTGGAAATACTCAGTTTGATCAAAGTGTGATCGGAAAGTTGATGAGCAAGACATATAAGGACATTAATACCGAGACAGATCGACTTAGCAAGAAAGAAACTAATTTTTACAAAAAATTTACTGCTATGGAAACAGCGATGAATAACTATAATTCGCAAAGCTCTTACCTTTCACAATCTCTATCAAGTGGTAGTTAATCATTTCCTATAAATAATATGTAACTGTTCACCGATATTAGTAATAACTATTATTTTAGGAGGTCCTTGCTTTGAGTATGAACCCATCGATTGGAAATGTTCCAAAGTCTAGCGTTAACGTAGCTCCTGCAGCACCTAAAGTTTCGAGCAATGACGGCATTCAAAGTGTTCATGATTTGAAGCAAGCTCAAGCACAAGGTCAGAATATCCCTATTAGTGAGCAACAACTTGTAAAGGCTATTGAACGTGCAATTAAAGCCGTAGAAGGTACTTCTACAACGCTTGATTTTTCAATTCACGAACAGACAAAGCATATTATTGTTAGAGTATTAGACAAAAGCAATGGTGAACTTATTCGAGAAATCCCGAATGAGAAATCGCTTGATTTTCTAGCTAGGGTATGGGAAATGGCTGGAGTTATGGTAGATGAGCGTAGATAATAAAGAAACAAGACAAAACTTTAKGGGGCATTCTCATGATTTCGGCGCAGCAGAATAAGTATATGCAAAATTCAATTCAAACAGCGAGCCCAGCTCAGCTGCTCATCATGTTATCAGATGGTGCTATCCGATATTGTAAGCAAGCCATTGAGGCACTCTCGCAGAAGAATTACCAAGATGCTAATAACTATCTGATGAGAGTACAAGACATCATCCAAGAGTTTATTATCACTTTAGATAAGAAAGCTCCTGTGGCTGACGAGTTGCTACGCCTATATGATTATTTCCTCTTCCGCCTAGTCGAAGCGAATACGAAGAAGCAGGTGGAATCCGCGGAGGAAGTATTAGGGTATCTAGTAGAGTTGAAAGAAACGTGGGTTCAGGCAGCCAAGCTTTCTTTGGCGTCGAAAAATGGATAAGCTACTTCAAACGTTACAGCGGATAACGCATGAAATCATCATAGAGCTGGATCAGATGGAGTATGAGCAGTTAGCTAGCTTTGTTGAGGACAGACAACTCATTATTGATGAATTACAATCGATGAATCAGCGTTATACTGATCAGCAAAAGTTGGTGATTCAAGTCATTCTCCAACATGATGAGGCGATCGTAAGGCGCATGCAGCAATTAAGAGATGAAGCGAAGATCGGCATCGATAAAATAGAACGGGCCCGTGTGCATAACAATGCGTATGAGCAACCCTATGCACAGGAAAGTTACTTCTTCGACAAGAAGAAATAGTCTATCCACACCAACCTTTTGCCGCGGCAGGAGGTTTTTTCTTTTATCCCCTGTTTTCCTCATACCCCTACAGTATTCCGTGGATAAACAATCCGATCTGACCCCACGATGTGAATAAACGGACCGTTTTAGCGCGAGTTATCCATAATTCTCTCCATTCTATCTGTGGATAATGTGCATAAACTTGTGAATAACTTTGTTAATAACATGTAAAGAAGCCCGCCATGACAGGATTCTACAAATTCTGCAGTTATCCACGGGATGTAAATACTCGAATTTTCTAAATATTCAATCTTATTAAAAGTTATAAATTGACAGGTCAAGCAGATAGATGGTATAGTCAAAATGTAAGGGTTTTCATTTCTCGCTCTTATCATTTATATTTTTTAAAACGAAAGGATTGTGTACGATATGCAAGGTAAAGTGAAATGGTTTAACGCAGAAAAAGGCTATGGGTTCATTGAGCGCGAAGATGGTGGGGATGTATTCGTTCATTTCTCCGCGATTCAGTCCGAAGGGTTCAAAACGCTAGACGAAGGTCAAGCTGTTGAGTTTGATATCGTAGAAGGCGCGCGCGGACCACAAGCTGCAAACGTAAGCAGACTATAATTATTTGGCACGTATTGTGCCATCGCATACAACGATGAACAAATCACCCTGGGGACATACTCTGGGGTGTTTTTTATATTTTGGCTAGAAAGTTTAGCTCGGAATTTAAAGGAATTATGAAGTTGGAGTGGAATGTAGTATAATGTAAGAAGGAAGGGAGATGTTTAACTATGGAAATTAGCATTCGCGGAGAACACCTTGAAGTTACTGAAGCCCTCGGAGACTATGTCGACAAGAAGTTGAATAGACTAGAGAGGTATTTTGAAGCTCCCCTTACATCTGATGTACAAGTAAAGCTAAGCGTGGTTAAAGGTCTTCAGACCATCGAAGTAAGCATCCCGTTAACAGGTGTGTTACTACGAGCAGAAGAACGCAACACCGACATGTACGCATCCATTGATCTGGTTGTGGACAAATTAGAACGTCAAATTCGTAAGCACAAGACTAAGACGAATCGTAAAATTCGCCAAGATGGCGGCAAGCGTGATCTGTTCAAGGCAGAAGTCGCGGCAGCTTCCTACATGGAAGAAGAAGAGGACTTCGAACTCGTGCGCAACAAACGCTTCAATTTGAAGCCGATGGACGTGGAAGAAGCGATTCTCCAAATGAATATGGTGGGTCATAACTTCTTTGTATTCTCGAACATGGAGACAGACACAGTCAATGTGGTCTACAAACGAGACGACGGTAAGTACGGTTTAATCGAACCGGCGATGTAATGCATAAACAAATGGCCTAATACATTTAATCAACATTCCTATACAAAATGATCAAGTGAGCTTAATTCGATATCATCGGATTAAGCTCTTTCCTTTAGCGATGAAGTCATAATCTTTGCTATGCATGTTAGCGGCATCTCCATTTCATACTAAGAAATACGAAAAGCATGGTTTTTAAGTCCTATTTCTATAGGTTTTAGAAGGAAGAGAATGCTCGTTTGTTGCGGCAGGACTGTCATAAGTGGTACAATTTAAGGATACGAACGCAAGGGAAAGGGGTTCACCGATGCTAGGACTAGTGAAGAAAATTTTTGGTGATTCCAATGAACGGGAGATTAAACGGATGCTCAAAGCCGTTGACTACATCAACGAGCTTGAAGCCAGCATTAAACCGCTGACCGATGAACAGTTAAAAGGGAAAACAATCGAGTTCAGAGAACGTCTTGAGAAAGGCGAAGAAATCGATGATTTATTGCCTGAAGCTTTTGCAGTAGTTAGAGAAGCAGGTATCCGTGTACTAGGAAAACGTCATTATGACGTTCAACTTATCGGGGGTATGGTGTTGCACGAAGGCCGTATCGCGGAGATGAGAACAGGGGAAGGGAAAACGTTAGTTGGAACACTTCCTGTTTATTTGAATGCTTTGCTTGGTAAAGGCGTACACGTTGTTACCGTCAATGACTATTTGGCACAACGGGATAGCGCCGAAATGGGCCAAATCTACGAGTTCCTCGGCTTAACCGTTGGGGTTAACTTGCATGACTTGTCTCATGAAGAGAAGCAAGCAGCTTATGCTTGTGATATTACGTATGGCACGAATAACGAATACGGGTTTGACTACCTGCGTGACAACATGGTGCTGTACAAAGAGCAGATGGTTCAACGTCCGCTGTACTATGCGGTTATCGATGAGGTGGATTCCATTCTAGTCGATGAAGCGAGAACACCATTGATTATTTCTGGACAAGCTGCGAAATCAACAGATATGTACTTTACGGCGGACCGTTTTGTATCGACGCTGAAAGAAGAAGAAGACTACACGATCGATATCAAAGTGCGTGCTGTCGCGTTAACGGAAGAAGGCGTGGCGAAAGGTGAACGAGCTTTCGGTATTGAGAACTTATTTGATCATCAAAACGTAAACATCAACCACCACATCACACAAGCGCTCAAAGCTCGTTTCATTATGAAACGTGACGTGGACTACGTTGTTCAAGAAGAAGAAGTTATGATCGTTGATGAATTTACAGGCCGTATCATGACTGGCCGTCGCTATAGTGATGGGTTGCACCAAGCCATTGAGGCGAAAGAGCAGCTGAAAGTTCAGAATGAGAGCATGACACTCGCTACGATTACGTTCCAGAACTATTTCCGTATGTACCGCAAGCTAGCGGGAATGACGGGAACGGCGAAGACGGAAGAAGAAGAGTTGAAGAAAATTTACGGCCTTGAAGTTATTATCGTTCCGACGAACCGTCCAATGATTCGTAAGGATCTACCGGACGTGGTGTATAAGTCAGAGAACGGTAAGTTCAGAGCTGTTGTTGAGCAAATTCTAGAGCGTCATAAGCTGAATCAGCCAGTACTTGTGGGTACAGTATCCATTGAGAACTCAGAGAAGCTTTCCGAGATGCTGAAGAAGAAAGGCGTTCAACATAAAGTATTGAATGCCAAGTATCATGCGGAAGAAGCGGAAATCGTTTCACGTGCAGGTCAACCAGGTTCCGTTACGATTGCAACGAACATGGCGGGTCGTGGTACTGACATTGTGCTTGGTCAAGGCGTACATGATGCTGGCGGTTTGCATATCATAGGTACTGAACGTCACGAGAGCAGACGGATTGATAATCAGCTGCGTGGACGCGCAGGACGTCAGGGTGACCCTGGATCCTCACAATTCTACCTTTCTCTTGAAGATGAGTTGATGAAACGATTCGGCGCTGAAAATATTATGGCGATGATGGATCGTCTCGGGATGGAAGAAGATCAACCAATTGAGAGCAAATTGATCTCCCGTGCCGTGGAATCCGCGCAAAAGCGCGTTGAGGGTAACAACTTCGACGTACGTAAAGTCGTCCTTCAATATGACGATGTCATGAATCAACAACGTGAGATTATATATAAACAGCGCCGCGAGCTGCTGGAGTCTGAAAATATCCGCGAGGTAATTGAGGGTATGATCAGTGCCGTGATCGAGCGTATCGTGAAAGCCCACTGTCCAGAGGAGCAAATTCCGGAAGAGTGGGAACTGCAAGAAGTTGCGAACTTTGTGAATAACAACTTGCTGCACGATGATGCACAAATTACCGATCAAACCATGTGGGGTAAAGAGCAAGATGAGATCATCGAGCTGATCAAAGATCTTGTGAGCAAACGGTATGATGAGCGTGAAACGGAAATTGGCGCAGAATTCATGCGTGAATTTGAAAAAGTCGTAGCGCTTCGTGCAGTAGATAGCAAATGGATGGATCACATCGATGCGATGGATCAGCTGCGCCAAGGTATTCACTTACGTGCATACGGCGGTACAGATCCACTTCGTGAGTACCAATTCGAAGGCTTCGAGATGTTCCAAGAGATGATCGACAACATTCGTGAAGAAGTCGCCATGTACATCATGAAAGCACACGTACAGAGCAACCTGGAGCGCCAAGCGGTAGCAGAAGGTCAGGCTGTTGATACGAAGAATGAAGCCGGCGGCAAGAAACCACTAGTACGCGGTGAAGAGCAGCGTATTGGACGCAACGACCCATGCCCATGCGGCAGCGGCAAGAAGTTCAAGCAGTGCCACGGGCAAGGCATGTAAGCAACTAAACCACTTGTCTAGGTACATGCAAGCAGAATAAACGAGGTGTACGACATGCTAGAACCAGAAGTAAAACAAGACTTAAGAGAAACAGCGAAGCGACTAACCGAATTACGGGGGTCTCTTTGACTTAGATCATAAGCTAGAAGCTATTGGGGATTTTGAGGAAAAAATGGGCGCTCCAGACTTCTGGGACGATAATGAACGTGCCCAGAAGACGATCGCTGAGCTCAACGTGATCAAGAGTGTCGTGGAGGAGTTTCAAGGCTTCACGAACGCGTTCGAGGATATTCAGGTGATGGTTGAGCTCGAGGAAGAAGAGAGCGATGCGGGTCTTGTCAAAGACATTGAAACCGGCATCGCGGCGCTCGTTAAGAAGCTCGAATCCTTCGAGCTTGGTTTGCTGCTCAATCAGCCGTACGACCGGCTGAATGCGATTCTAGAGCTGCATCCAGGCGCCGGCGGCACCGAGTCGCAGGACTGGGCAGAGATGCTGCTGCGGATGTACCGCCGCTGGGCGGAGAAGCGGGGCTACAAAGTCGAGGTACTCGACTATTTGCCCGGCGACGAAGCCGGCGTGAAGAGTGTCACGCTGCAGATCACAGGCTTCAATGCCTACGGCTACTTGAAGGCAGAGAAGGGCGTGCACCGGCTCGTCCGGATCTCGCCGTTCGACGCCTCTGGCCGTCGTCATACCTCGTTCGCATCGTGTGACGTGATGCCAGAGATCGAAGACGACACCGACGTGGGTGAGATCCGCTCCGAGGATCTCAAGATCGATACGTACCGCGCAAGCGGCGCCGGCGGTCAGCACATCAACACCACGGACTCGGCTGTGCGGATTACGCACATTCCGACTGGTGTTGTGGTGAGCTGTCAGCAAGAGCGCTCGCAGATCAAGAACCGCGAGAAAGCGATGAAGATGCTTCGCTCCAAGCTCTATGAGCGGAAGATCGAAGAGCAATTGAAGCACCTAGCCGAGATTCGCGGCGAGCAGTCGGATATTGCGTGGGGAAGTCAGATTCGCTCCTACGTTTTTCATCCGTACAGCATGGTGAAGGACCACAGAACCTTCGCAGAGACGGGCAACGTTGGAGCCGTCATGGACGGGGATCTCGATACCTTCATTGACGCGTATCTGCGTCATCAAATACGGAAGCCAGAGTAATTCCTTCCACAAACAAGCCATGCGAAAGCAAGCTGATTTGCCGGGCTGTGCATGGTTCACGTCATAAACGTTGATCCTACACCTAATAGGTGTAGGATTTTTCATGTAAACGAACAAAGGAGGGCCACGCGTGTCCAGAAGAGAACCACGAATCACAATAGGAAGTCCCACGCATACCCTTTTCGAATATATATTACTAGTCGTCGGTTCGTTAATTATGGCAGCGAGCTTTAACAGCTTTCTGAACCCGAACCAAATCGCGACAGGCGGGGTCTCGGGGATTTCGACCATTTTGCAGAAAGTCACCCAAATAAACCCGGCGTACACACAGTGGGCGCTCAATATTCCGATTTTACTGTTAGCCCTCTGGCTGCTCGGGAAGAAATTCGGCATTAAAGCCATCGTAGGATCGGTTATTTTCCCATTCTGCGTACTCATCACCAGTCACTTAGGCGTACCTACACATAATCCATTGCTAGCTGCTGTATATGGAGGCATCGGCGTGGGGTTGGGTCTGGGCATCGTATTTAAAGGGCGTGGCTCCACAGGTGGACTGGGGTTGGCAGCCCAATTATTACATAAGTACTCCGGCTTAAGCCTCGGCTTTTCGGTTGCGATATTCGATGGACTCGTTATTATCAGCTCTGCCTTGGTGTTCACCCCAGAGAATGCGCTGTATGGGATGATCGGATTATTCGTTACGACCAAAACGATTGATATCGTGCAGCTCGGCTTTAACTATGCCAAAGTGGCCTTTATAATCTCGGATCATACGGATGCCATAAGGAAGGCGATTTTGTACGATCTGGATCGCGGGTTAACCGAACTCAGCGGATCGGGTGGATTTACGGGTGAATCGCGGACGGTCATGATGGTGGTCGTGAAACAGAATGAAGTCAGTCGGTTAAAAACACTGGTGCAATCCGTGGATCCACAGGCTTTTGTGATTTTGAGTGAAACGAATGAAGTGTTGGGAGAAGGGTTTAAGCGCCACGCATAGTGGAGGGCCGTCAGGAGAAATATGCCTGATGGTCTTTTTTTGTGGATAACTTGTTGGCAAATTGTGCGTAATTACCTAACTTATACACAATGCCTGTGTATAAATGTGCATAACTCTAGGGTAACTAACATAATTTGCCTTCTGACTATAGACTTTGTGATAATGAATAGGGCTGAATGAATTAGCAAGCACTAAGACGATGTCGGTATTTGTGATATTTTTATGCACGACTTGCGAAAATTGATGCATAATGTGCATATGACTCGATATAGTCAGACTATTCAGTTAACTAAAATCAATTCGATTTTACAGGATAAAAGCCTTGAAATACCTTGCTGAACAGCGTTTTTGGCCAAAGCCAGAGCGCAAAAATATTCATTGAATTATTATGTATACGAATGTATAATAATACATATATTTTCGGAACATCGGGAGGTCATGGGAATGAGTCAGAGCATTAGAGCGGCTATTATTGGAGCAACAGGATATGGTGGTGCGGAATTGATTCGTCTTTTGCAGGCGCATCCACTTGTGCATATTACATCCGTGATTTCAACTTCGAATGCAGGAGCGCCTTTGGCGGAGCATTTTCCACATTTGCAGGAAGTGGTCGTGGATATCCTCGATGTCCTTGATGTTGAGTTGATCGCTGGCAAAGCAGACGTTGTGTTTCTAGCTACTCCGGCAGGTGTGAGCGCGGGGCTTTCGCCTAAACTGGTCGAAGCGGGCCTGAAGGTGATTGACATTTCGGGGGATTTGAGACTGAAGTCCGCTAGCGATTATGAAAAATGGTACAAAAAGCCGGCGGCTTCTGAAGAAGCGTTGGCACGTTCGATCTACGGTCTATCCGAAGTGTTCGGGGACGAAGTGAAGGGCAGCGATCTGATCGCTAACCCTGGGTGTTACCCAACAGCGACGCTGCTAGGACTTATTCCTGCGGTTGAAGCAGGATGGATTGATCCGTCCACGATTATTATTGATGCGAAATCCGGTGTATCCGGTGCGGGTCGCGGTTTGAGCCTGGGCGCACACTATTCCGAAGTAAATGAGAACTTATCGGCTTACAAAATAAATAAGCACCAACACATCCCGGAAATTGAGCAAGCGCTGAGCCGCATTGCAGGGAAACCGGTTGTGACGACGTTCACGACGCACCTTGTGCCAATGACACGGGGGATTATGGCGACGATGTATGCCACACTGACAGGTGAACATACAGCTGAAGAGTTCATCGAAAAGTACCGTCAGTACTATGAAGGCCGCAAATTCGTAAGGATTCGCCCGCTTGGGAAGTATCCTTCAACGAAGGAAGTTATGGGCTCCAATTACTGCGATATCGGCTTCGCTGTGGATGAGCGTACAGGGCGTGTAACGATCGTGTCGGTTATCGACAATGTGGTTAAGGGCGCCGCAGGTCAAGCGATTCAGAATTTAAATATTATGCAAGGCTGGGACGAAACGACAGGGTTGTTGTTCGCACCGGTATATCCATAACTAGAAGATGAGGATAGGTGAGTAGACGACCATGTCGGACCAAGTTAGCTTCACTGTCGTGCCAGAGGGCACTGTAACAACACCGAAGGGCTTTCGTGCAGGCGGCCTGCACTGCGGATTGAAGAAGACGGAGCGCTATGATCTTGGCGCGATCCTCTGTGATGTACCAGCTTCAGCGGCAGGCGTTTATACGCTGAACGCGTTCCAAGCGGCACCGCTGCGCGTGACGCAAGAAAGCATCGCCCACAGCGGCAAGCTGCAGGCGATGATCGTGAACAGCGGCAACGCCAACGCGTGCACTGGCCAGCAAGGCGAAGACGACGCTCGCGCGATGCGCGCGGCAAGTGCGAAGGCACTTGGCGTGGCGGAGCACCACGTCGGCGTGACGAGCACGGGCGTTATCGGCGAGCTTCTGCCGATGGGCAAAGTGCTGAGCGGCATCGAGCAGCTGCCAGCGAAGCTGAAGTTAGACGGCGGCGAAGACTTCTGCCAGTCGATCCTAACGACGGATCTCGTGCAGAAGATGACGTGCGTCCGTGTTGTGGTTGGCGGCAAAGAGGTTCACATTGCCGGCGCAGCTAAGGGTTCGGGGATGATTCACCCGAACATGGCGACGATGCTCGGTTTCATGACAACCGACGTCGCGATTGAGAGCGAATACCTGCAGCTGTTGCTAAGCAGGATTACAGATAACACGTTCAACATGATCACTGTTGACGGAGATACAAGCACCAACGACATGGTCGTGGTGATGGCAAGCGGGCTTGCCGGCGGCGACTCCCTGCATCCGGGGCACCCGGATTGGGAAGCTTTCGCGGCAGGGTTCCAATACGTTGGCGAATACCTCGCCAAAGCGATTGCACGTGATGGCGAGGGCGCGACGAAGCTGATCGAAACGACAGTGATCGGCGCTGAGAGTGACGATGCGGCTCGTAAGATCGTGAAGTCGATCATCGGATCGAGCCTCGTGAAATCCGCCGTATATGGCGCTGATGCGAACTGGGGCCGGATCATTGCGGCTGTAGGTTACTCGGGTCAGCCGGTGAACGTGAACACGGTCGATATTCGCTTAGGCGATATCGCAGTGTTGGAACAGTCGCGTCCCGTGAAGTTCGACGAGGAAGCGGCGCTGGTTTATTTGAAAACAGATACGATTCAAATTCATGTGAATTTACATATGGGCGAAGGCAAAGCAACGGGCTGGGGCTGCGACTTGACCTATGATTATGTCCGCATTAATGCGGCTTATCGGACGTAAGCAAATGCTTACGAAGCTAGTTTTGCTACGCAAAACTTTTAGGGGGAAGAGCAGTGAAGAACAATTGCTTTGTGATGAAATGCGGAGGCAGCACGCTTGCGGCGTTGCCTAGTAGTTTTTTTGAAGACATGCGTCAGCTTCAGGAAGAAGGAATCGTTACAGTCATCGTGCATGGCGGCGGTCCTGCGATTTCGGATACGTTAGGCAAGTTGGGCATCGAGTCAGGTTTCGTGAACGGTCTGCGGGTAACTTCTGAAGCCGTGCTGGACGTAGTGGAAATGGTGCTTTCAGGCCAGATTAACAAAGAAATCGTACGCCGTATTCAGTTAACGGGCGCGAAGGCGCTTGGGTTGTCCGGTGTGGATGGACATTTGATCGAAGCAAAGCCCGTTGCTAACAGCCATGAAGTTGGTCTTGTAGGCGATGTAACTAGGGTGAATGCTGAGCTGATTCAAGGCATCGTCGGCATGGGCTACATTCCGGTTATTGCACCGGTAGGGCTGGGCGCAGATGGCGGACAGCGGTATAACATCAACGCCGATACGGCGGCTGGTGCTGTCGCTTCTCACCTTGGCGTGGAGCAGATGGTTGTTGTGACCGATGTTCCCGGCATTATGAAAGTCGTGGATGGCGAGAAGCAAGTGCTTCCTGTTGTCAGCGTAGCGCAGATTGAAGAGATGATCACAAGTGGCGACATCTATGGCGGCATGATCCCGAAGGTTCGTGCAGCAATTGCTTGTATACAAGGGCAAGTGCAAGAAGTGGTTATCGTGAACGGTTCGGAACCGAACGTACTTAGCAAAGTTTTGAAGGGCGAAGGCATCGGCACGCGCATTGTACGGTAATTTGAAAAGCTTACGAAGCTAGTTTTCTAACGAAAACTTTTAGGAGGGAATGTACATGACAGAACAAGGGAAAAGCTCGTTATTTCCAACCTACGCCAGATATCCGATTACGCTAGTGAAAGGTGAAGGCAGCCGACTGTGGGATGACACAGGGAAGGAATACATCGACATGATGAGCGGGATTGCCGTTGCCGCTCTTGGGCATGCACCGCAGGGCGTGAAGGAGAAATTGATCGAGCAGCTGGATCAGCTTTGGCATGTGGGTAATTTATTTCATATTCCGAATCAGGAAAAATTGGCTGGTTTATTGACGGACAACAGTTGTGCGGATGCTGTGTTTTTCTGTTCCACAGGAGCGGAAGCGAACGAGGCAGCGATCAAAATCGCGCGTCGCTACTCCCAAAAAGTGCTGAACAACGGTAAGTACGAGATCATCACGTTCAACATGTCCTTCCATGGGCGTACGATAGCTACATTAACAGCGACAGGTCAGGACAAAGTAAAGGAAGGCTTCCTTCCGCTTCCAGAAGGCTTTGTGTATGCCGATTATAACGATATCGAGTCTGTTCGCAACCTTGTGAACGACCGTACGTGTGCGGTTATGCTTGAGTTCGTACAAGGTGAAGGCGGCGTGTTGCCGGCGGATCCGACATTTGTGAAGCAGCTTGCTGAGCTTTGTAAGGAACATAATCTACTTCTGATCGCGGATGAAATTCAGACAGGTGTAGGTCGTACGGGTAAGCTTTTTGCCTATGAACATTATGGTGTAGAGCCGGATATTTTCACATTGGCCAAAGGTCTTGGCGGTGGATTCCCGATTGGTGCGATGCTAGCTAAAGGGCACTTGGCAGAAGCGTTTAGCGCAGGCAGTCACGGTTCCACGTTCGGTGGGACTCCGATTGCAACAGCAGCGGCTCATGCAACATTAAGTACGATTATCGACAATCAGTTGCCGGAGCGTGCAGCAGAGTTAGGCGCGTATACGGTGAAGACGTTAGAGAGCAAGCTGGCGGGTAATCCGTTGGTCAAAAGCATCCGTGGCATTGGCCTTCTCATTGGTATTGAATGTGCACAGCCAAGTGCCGAAATCATCAGCGAAATCCACAAACAAGGCGTGTTGGTCATTCCAGCAGGACCTAACGTGATTCGTTTGGTGCCGGCGTTAACGATACCGCAAGAAGATTTGGATCAAGCGTTAGAAGTCGTGTGCGGTGTCCTCTCCCAGAAGGCATCGACCATTAGCGGCGTCTAACCGAAGTTTACAGTAGAGAGGTTGGATCACATGAATAGCATGGTCAAGGAAGAAATGGCTGCCCAGTTGAAGGGCAAGGATTTTCTTGCATTGGTTGATTATACAGCGGAAGAAATCGAATATTTGATTCACTATGCCATTGAGCTGAAGCGCAAGCAGAAGGCAAGAGAGCCTCATGCGGTACTAGCGGGTAAAACGCTGGGCATGATTTTTGAGAAATCCTCCACGCGTACGCGTGTTTCCTTTGAAGTGGGGATGTACCAATTGGGAGGCCAAGCGCTTTTCCTGAGCAAAAATGATTTGCAGCTAGGCCGCGGAGAGACGGTATGGGATACCGCTCAAACCCTGTCCCGTTACTTAGACGGAATTATGATTCGTACTTACGAGCACCGCAAGGTGATCGATTTGGCACGCGGCGCGACAGTGCCTGTCATTAACGGCTTAACGGATCATGCACACCCTTGCCAAGTTATGGCCGATTATCAGACCGTTTTGGAGAAAAAAGGCCGCTTGAAAGGCATTAAAGTCGCCTATATCGGCGATGGCAACAACATGGTCCACTCCTTGATGATGGGAGCTAGTAAGCTTGGGATGGATTTCGCGATTGCTTCGCCAGAGGGCTATGAGGCTGGGAAAGAAGTGATTCGTCAATCCAAGGAAAATGCCGCTGAAACAGGTGGAAGTCTGCTTGTTACGCGCGATCCGCGTGAAGCGATTGAAAATGCCGACATCATCTATACGGATGTATGGGCGAGCATGGGCCAAGAAGATGAGCAAAAAGAGCGCGAAATCGCGTTCAAAAACTATCAAGTCAATGAAGCTTTGGTGAAATATGCGAAGCAGGATTACCTGTTCATGCACTGCTTGCCTGCACACCGCGGGGAAGAAGTGAGCGAAGGCGTCATCGACGGCGCGCATTCCATTATTTTCGACCAAGCAGAGAATCGTCTTCATGCGCAAAAGGCCATCATGGCCGCGACAATGATATAAATTTCAAATGAGAGTGTAGAAACGGAGCGAAGAGTAGACATGGCTAAGGAAAAAATCGTACTCGCTTATTCAGGCGGGTTGGATACATCAGTTATCCTCAAATGGTTAAAAGAAACTTACGACGCAGAAATCATTGCTTTCACAGCGGATATTGGGCAAAAAGATGAGCTTGACGGTTTGGAAGAAAAAGCACTTGCAACCGGCGCATCCAAAATCTACATCGACGACCTTCGCGCTGAGTTCGCGAAAGATTTCATCAACCCGATGTTCCAGGCGGCTGCTCTTTACGAGGGGCAATACCTGCTTGGCACGAGCATTGCGCGTCCTTTGATCGCGAAGCGTATGGTTGAGATCGCTCGCGCTGAAGGCGCAACAGCGATTGCTCACGGAGCAACCGGTAAAGGGAACGACCAAGTACGTTTCGAGCTTACAGCAGCAGCGCTAGCGCCTGAGCTGTCCGTGATCGCGCCTTGGCGTTTGGAAGAATTCCGCGAGCAGTTCCCAGGTCGCGCAGAGATGATCGCTTACGCGGAGAAGCACAACATTCCGGTAACAGCATCCGCAGCGAAACCGTACTCAACAGATCGTAACTTGCTGCACATCTCCTTCGAGAGCGGCATGTTGGAAGATCCTTGGTTCGATGCAGCAGCTGACGACAACAAAGGCATGTACGTGCTCAGCGTTGCACCAGAAGATGCACCAGATCAAGCGGAGTACATCGAGCTTGAGTTTGCTGCTGGTGATTGCGTAGCGATCAACGGAGCGAAGCTTACGCCACTTCAAGTGATGGAAACGTTGAACGGAATCGGCGGCAAACACGGGATTGGCCGTGTGGACATGGTTGAGAACCGTTTCGTCGGCATGAAGAGCCGTGGCGTATATGAGACGCCGGGCGGTACCATTCTTTTCACCGCTCACCGTAAAATGGAATCTCTCACGATGGATCGCGATGTTATGCACCTTCGTGATTCCTTAATCTCGAAATATGCATCCCTTGTCTACAATGGCTTCTGGTTCGCTCCTGAGCGTTTGGCGATTCAAGCGCTTGTGTCCGAGAGCCAAAAGAACGTATCTGGTACGGTTCGTTTGAAACTGTACAAAGGCAACGTGATAGGCGCTGGCGTGAAAAGTCCAGTATCCCTATACAATCCGGATATCGCGACAATGGAAGCTGATCCAACGAAGGCTTACGATCAAGGCGATGCAACAGGATTTATCCGCTTGAATGCACTGCGCTTGAAAGTAGGTTCCGGCGTGGAACAAAACGCGAAGAAGTAAAATTTCAATAGCCTCAGCCGTGGGCTTTCCCTTCGTGGAAAGCCTTTGGGCTGTCCATAAACTTGTCTCATAGGGACAAGTTTCATACGAGAGGGGTCATGCAAGGTGTCTAAGCTTTGGGGTGGACGTTTCACGAAACAAACCGACCAATTGGTCGAAGAATATACAGCATCCATTACTTTCGACAAAGAACTTGCCGAGGAAGATATTGAAGGCAGCTTGGCGCACGTGACGATGCTTGGCAAATGCGGGATTCTTCCTGCTGACGATGTGGAGAAAATCAAAGACGGCTTACTGCAAGTGCAGGGCATGATTCGCCGCGGCGAGCTGGAATACACGATTCAGAACGAAGATATTCATATGAATATCGAGAAAACCTTGATTGACCTGATCGGTCCTGTCGGCGGCAAGCTGCACACGGGTCGCAGCCGTAACGATCAAGTGGCGACGGACATGCATCTCTACCTGCGCAAGCGCGTGGTTGAGTTCGTTGGCTTGCTGATCAAGCTGCAGGAGGCTTTGCTTGAGAAAGCGAAGGCTAATCTCGATACGATTATCCCGGGTTACACGCATCTGCAGCGTGCGCAGCCGATCTTGTTCGCGCACCATCTGATGGCCTACGTCAGCATGTTCCAGCGTGACCTCGAGCGCTTGCAGGACAGCTACAAGCGCGTAGACATGCTGCCGCTCGGCGCTGGCGCGCTCGCGGGCACGACCTTCCCGATCGACCGCCATTTCGTGGCGGAGCAGCTCGGGTTCGGACGCGTGTACGAGAACTCCCTGGACGCGGTCAGCGACCGCGATTTCATCCTGGAGTTCCTCTCTAACGCGTCCATGATCATGATGCACCTTTCTCGCTTCAGCGAGGAAATGGTGCTCTGGTCTTCGACCGAGTTCGCATTCATCGAACTCGACGATGCATTCTGCACCGGCAGCTCGATCATGCCGCAGAAGAAGAACCCGGACGTTGCGGAGCTTGTCCGTGGCAAAACAGGCCGCGTCTATGGCAACTTGTTCGGTCTGATGACCGTACTCAAGTCGCTGCCGCTGGCGTACAACAAGGACATGCAGGAAGACAAAGAAGGCATGTTTGATACGGTTCGTACCTTGCAAGGCGCGCTGCAATTGTTTGCACCGATGGTGTCGACGATGAAGGTGAACACGGAGCGCATGCGCCAAGCCGTGAACCAAGACTTCTCGAATGCAACGGATATCGCAGATTACCTAGTGAACAAGGGTCTTCCTTTCCGTCAAGCGCACGAAGTGATCGGCAAAACGGTGCTCTACTGCATCCAAAACAAAAAATATTTGCTAGATATGAGCATCGAGGAGTTCAAAACCTTCTCCGAGCTATTCGAGTCCGATATTTATGCGGTTCTTCAACCGGAGCAAGTTGTGAACGCGCGCAACGTGTACGGCGGAACGGCAAGCAATCAAGTGAGCGAGGCGATTGGTCGCGCAGAGCAAGTGCTGGCGGAATCGCAGGCATGGTTGCACGACTTTTTAGAGAAAAGCAAATAAGGTTATTTTCACATAGGCACGTCAAATAGCTCTTTCCGTCATCCATGATGGGAAGAGCTTTTTACTTTCTATTTTTCACATTACCGCCCTATACCTTAAATTGTTGAATAACATCCTGCAGCTGGGCTGACATGTCATTTAAGTTTTTAACGGAGGCTGAGATGCGTTCAACTCGAACGAGAGGTTTAGCGATATGTCTAGCAAAGAGGATGAGGACGATCAGACTGGTTAATTTACCTACTTTCTGTATTATTTTGTATATATTCTTTACAATTATTGTATTYCCTCTATTTCGACAAATTTTTACAATTCGTGTAAATGGAAACCATGTTAAATTTTATTCTAAATTTCGACATTACAAAGTCACATAGCATGATATATATGGTAAAATATGCATGAGAATTAGATCAGCAAGCAAGGATGGAATGAGGTGCATAGATGGATAAAATTTGGATGCAAGGCGCTCGTTTTCTGATTATCGATGATCAGGCCTACAATATCAGCCTGTTAGAGCGCATACTAAGCCGTGCAGGTTTTTCCAATTTACACTGTACAACGGATCCCAGACAGCTAGAAGTCCTATATGAAGAGATTAAACCTGATATTATATTATTGGATTTACATATGCCTGATGTGGATGGATTCGCAGCTTTGAAGCTGCTACGGGAACGGGTGGAGGAAGGTCATTTTCTGCCGATCTTAGTGCTGACTGCAGATGTGACGCAGGAGGCCAAGAAGGAAGCGCTGCACCTGGGCGCTCATGATTTCCTTACGAAGCCTTTAGATAAAACAGAAGTTGTCTTACGGATCAATAACTTGTTGAAAACACGATTTTATCATTTGCAGTTGCAAGACCAGAATCAGTTATTAGAGCTGCGCGTACAAGAACGGACCGTTAAACTAGAGCAAGCGAAGCTGGAAATCCTGCAATTACTAGGAAGAACTTCGGAATTCCGTGATGATCAGACGGGGCAGCATACGCAGCGTGTGGGTCAAATGGCGAAGGAGATTGCTTCCTCGCTAGGTTTATCGGATCACGAAGCATCGCTGATTGAACGGGCTACACCTTTGCATGATCTCGGGAAGTTAGGCATACCGGATGATATTTTATTGAAACCAGGAAGATTCAGTCCAGAAGAATTCGAGCAGATGAAGACGCATACGACGATTGGTGCCAGTATTCTCGAGKGGAGTCAATTCCCGGATTTGCAATTAGCCCATACGATTGCCTTAACGCATCATGAGAAATGGGACGGTACCGGGTATCCGAACGGATTAAGGGGAGAAGAGATTCCACTTGCAGGGCGCATTGTGGCACTTGCCGACTTTTATGATGCCTTGACGCACGAACGCCCCTATAAACGGGCTTGGTCCACCGAGGAAGCTTTGACGGAAATTCAGAAGCAGCGTGGCTATCATTTTGATCCCCAAGTGGTGGATGCCTTCATGCACATCGTACGTAAAGAGAGTTATTCTATATAGAAAATGGGAGCGTGTTACGATGAAAGGTATGGTTTTTACTTCTTTTCTGGAAATGGTTGAAAATAAATTCTCTTTAAGCATCGTCGATCAAATTATTGAAGGCTCGGATTTACCTTCGGGCGGCAGCTATACCTCTGTGGGCACTTATCATCATAATGAAATGATTCAACTTATCGTGCAGTTAAGCCAGCGGACAAGCATCCCCGTTACCGATTTGATTATCACCTTCGGCGAATATTTGTTTACCCAGCTTACTGAGCTGCACCCGCAATTTCTTGAAGAAAACAGTACGGTATTTAGTTTTTTGCAAAAGGTGGACAGCTATATTCACGTTGAAGTTCGTAAGCTCTATCCAGGCGCCGAGCTGCCTGCGTTTGAATATGACACGTCCGTAGAAGGGACTCTGATTATGATTTATCGCTCCTCGCGACCGTTTGCAGATTTGGCTGAAGGGCTAATTAACGGATGCATTCAGCATTATGGTGAGGCGATTAACGTGGTTCGCGAGAACTTGGAGGAAGGGACCGCGGCACGGTTTATTTTGTCGAAAGCGGAAGTGAACTAAATGCAGGACATATCCGAAATTGATGTTCTTCGAAGGCAGCTTGAACGGGAGAAGAAAGCGCGGAAGGCAGCCGAACAGATCGCCGAGGAGAAGACTCGCGAAATTTATTATGTGAATCAAGAGCTGATGCAGTTAAACGATCAACTGGAGGTACTGGTGAAGGAGCGTACGGCGGAACTTTCCAAAGCACGTGACGAGGCGATCGAAGCCAATCAGATCAAAAGTCAGTTCCTTGCCAATATGAGCCATGAGCTGCGTACACCGCTGAATGCGATCATTGGCTATAGTGAGATGCTCAAAGAAGATGCCGAAGATATGAATGAACCCGCATTTGCAGATGACTTGGGCAAAATTCATAACGCCGGCAAGCATCTGCTGACACTCATTAATGATATTCTAGATCTCTCCAAGATCGAATCAGGTAAGATGGATATGTATCTAGAAGTCTGTGATATCCCGACTTTGATTCGCAATGTGCTGACGACAGTCAATCCGCTTATAGAGGCTGGCGGAAACCGTTTGGAGGTTGTTTTCCCTGAAGGAGAAATACGAACGGATGTCACGAAGCTGATGCAGGTTCTCTTCAATTTGTTGAGCAATGCAGGCAAGTTTACGAAGGATGGCACCATCTGGCTGACGGCTGGTTACGAGATGGTCAATCGGCAAACGGGCATTAGCTTCAGTATTCAGGATACCGGGATCGGGATGACTGCGGAGCAGATGACGCATCTATTCCAAGCGTTTAAACAGGCTGATTCCTCGACAACCAGGAAATATGGAGGTACGGGGCTTGGACTTGCTATCTCTCAGAAGCTGTGCCAAATGATGGGCGGCCATATCACCGTTGATAGTGTGCACGGTCAAGGTACAACGTTTACCGCTTGGTTGCCTTTGCAGGAAAGTCAGGTGGGTGGAAGCCCTGATGAATTGATGGAGAGCAGTCCGCTCGACGTTCAAAACAATCGCACGGTGTTAGTCATTGACGATGATCCAGCTGTGCTGCAACAGATGCAGAGGTTTCTCGGTAAAGAAGGCTGTACGGTTGCTTTGGCCCAAAATGGTGAAGAAGGCATTCGACTCGCTAGAGAGCTGCGTCCTACCTTGATATCCCTAGACGTACTTATGCCGGGAATGGATGGTTGGGCCGTGCTGACGACGCTTAAGAACGACCCGGAATTATCCGGTATCCCCGTTATCATGATGTCGATGACCGATGACAAGAATACGGGCTATGCGCTTGGCGCGGCAGAGTTTCTGACCAAGCCGGTGTATATCGATAAATTAATCGCTGTGTTGGATAAGCATATCCCTGAGCGTCAAACCAACGCGGTACTTGTCATCGAGGATGACGTGACAACAAGCCACATGATGACGCAAATGCTGGAAAGGGAGGGCTTCAAAGTCTCGAAGGCGAAGGATGGTCGCGCGGCTTTGAACGTGATGTCTCAAGCGCTTCCGCAATTAATTTTGCTCGATTTAATGATGCCGGGCATGGATGGTTTCGAGTTTGTTACGGAGCTGCGCAAACGTGAGGGTTGGCAATGGATTCCAATTGTCGTTGTTACGGCGAAGGATATTAATTCCGAAGACCGGATGCGGCTGAACGGGTATGTGAAAAACATTGTCCAAAAAGGAAGTTTTAAGCGCGAAACGCTACTGCAGGAAATCCGCAGCCTTATGGCAAGTGCAATGAATGAGCATAGCAACGGGGATCAGGCCTGTATTCGACGTAAAGAGGAAGCGGACGACCATGTTTAAAATTTTATTGGTGGAAGATAACGAAATGAATCGTGACATGCTGTCCCGCCGTTTAATCCGCAAAGGCTTTGAAGTCATTATGGCGACAGACGGACAGCAAGGCGTCGATGCAGCACGGGCCGAAGCGCCAGCTCTTATTCTTATGGATATGAGTCTTCCTGTCATGGATGGCTGGCAAGCGACACGACTGCTCAAAGCATCGCCGGAGACGCAGGGAATTCCCATTATCGCGCTGACCGCCCATGCCATGGCATCGGATCGGGAGATGGCTTTCGAGGCTGGCTGCGATGACTTCGATACGAAGCCGGTTGATTGGAATCGGCTATTGGAGAAGATTCAGACCTTTTTGAAATAGGTCACAGCTTGAGAAGTCCATTTATCATAAAAAAGCTCTTCCCATCATCCATCGGATGCTTGAGAGGAGCTTTATTGCTTAGGTTTATTGTATGACTTATTAGGTTAGTTTCACTAATCTGTCCGCGTTCAGGATATCGTAGAATACGGATCTTGCGGTATTATAGTAAACGCCAACCCATAATCCTCCAATAAATAATGTGAATGGAACTAATAATACCCATCCTATAAAACTAAGTGCTAAACAAAAGTATTTCCACTTGCACCCTTTCATCATCTCCGAACTAACTCGAATGGCTTTCGACGAAGATATTTCTGGATCGTCTAACTTAATGTATATCGCTTGTGAATATCGCAAGGAAGCAATGATGCCTGGAATGATAAACAGCAGTGTCCAAGCCAATATTTTGAGTCCCATTAAAAAAGTTAATTTGAAAAATGGCCAGAATTTTTTAATTGCATATGCAAATGAGTCAGAGTACCCAATCTTCTGTTGTCTAGCTATGTGAAGGAAGTAAGTTGATACGGTTGTAGAAATGATAACGGAAAGAAGGATGGAAGCCAACGTGATTACAATAGATAATACATAATGCTCGTTCGTTTCAACTAGATTGCTAGCAATTGATAAGGGGATCGTGATCAGGATTGTAATCAGATATAACCCAACTGCTGCAAGCCAATTCCCTTTTAATGCTTTTCTTGCTTCTTCTCGAATTTCTCTACTATTTTTCATGTTGACCCTCTTCTCTCTTTGTATATACAGTTTTATTAACATTTGGATAAATATAGAGGAAAACTGTATATTTTTGTATATTCGTGGGCGTGTGACGTAATTCCTTCTTCTTCGACAAAATAATATAAATGTAAGCAATTTCCTTTGTTAACGAAAAGAGGCTGTCTCAAAAGGTCGAATGGACCTAAGAGAAGCCTCTGGAAACACGATGTGTATCTGAAACAGTTATCTACCCTTAACCTCTACATAACCTGTATCTGTCCGTACCGTAACTTTTTTACTGCCATTGCCGATAGAGCCTTTGGCTTCATTGCGGCTGGTTCGCTGTTGAACGCTCACACCTGGTACATCCAGCGTAGCGCTGCCTGTATCTGTGCGTAGATCAAAGCTCGCATCTGTAGGTGTGGAATCTAGCTGTATGCGTACTGAGCCTGTGTCTGATTCAGCGGTAACTGCATCACCAAGCTCACGAAGCTTCGCAGTAATGGAACCGGTATCGGTTTTGAGTTTCACATTGCCCTGCCCATCATTGAGATGAATACTGCCTGTGTCTGTTTGCAGATTCAATGTTTTTCCTTCATAACGGTCAACCGTAATAGTTCCCGTATCTGCACTAGCGGTTAGCTTCTCAGCTTTCACTTCCTTGAAGTTGATGCTGCCTGTATCTGTCCTGACAGTGATGGCTTTGTAAAGTTTGTCGGGCAAACTGACTTCTGTTCGCAAGCGAAGGCTTTGACCGCTAAATAAGCTTTTGAATTCGGTGATATCAAAGCCGAAATCAATGTGTTGCTTTCTATTCGTACAGACGTCGACTCGCCACGTATTTGAACCCTCTGTCACGGCTTCGATTGTGCAGTTCTGATCATTCTCGGATCGAGCAGCGCCGACTAAACGAACACTGATTTCATCTGAATTGCTAGGAACGAAAGTAATGCCTGAGATATCATTTTCAATAATTAATGTATCGATATTGGCTGCGGCTATTTTCTTCTCGACATCTATGTTTGAGACACCTGCATCGAAATCCAAGGATTGGAAAGATACGGCTGCTCCAATCAAGCCTATTGCCAAGCAGATAAAGCCGGTCACTAAGAAAAATTTCACTTTACGTTGCATGGCTTAAACCCCCTTAATCAATTTGGCGTTGAATTGGATGTACTTCCAGCTAAGCTTGAAAAACTGCTTAAGCAGCCAAGTGCTAAGCGTCGTGATGATGATGCCTAGGCCAAAGCAGGCAAGTAGTGAAAAGGAAATGAACTGGAAGTCACTCCCCGATGTTCCCGCTAAGCTGGTAAGCACGCCAATAACAGGGGCGATCAGAAGAGCGAATCCGGCAGCGAAAAACCCAATCAAAGCTGAACAAATCCCGACCCACGGACCTACAACGAATACGAGATTAAAGAAACCAAGCATAATCGAAATAATGATCGCCTTAATCCCACTTTCAGGCTTTGCTGTCGGATAGGGAGGTGGGTAAGGTGTATTATAAACAGGTGGGTAATTCAGCTGAGGCGGCTGTGTGTAGGCAGGCGGCACCCAAGCATCAGGGGCTTGTACGGGAATTTTCGGTCCGACAGCTGGATCGGACTGCTTTACATACGGGATAGCGGTCTCTCCAAGCTCCTCATTCGAATAAGGAAGTTCCTCAGCTTGTATCGCTTCAACATCAAACTCATCTATGGGACGTTTGGTAACTTCCTCTTTAACGGGTGGTGTCTCCTTCTGCGCATCCCAGTTCGGTACCCGCGGATAACCGAGAGACTGTGACACCTCATCTTCATGCTTGCCGTTTTCAACGGCTTTTTGAAATAATTCTTCATATACTTTCAATATATTTTGGCGCTCCTTCTCAGGAAGTCCGCGCAGGCGATAGTTTAATTCTTTGAAATAATCCACTTTGCTCATCGTTATGCCTCCTTCAATACTTTTTCCATAGTCTTATCATAAAAGAAAAAAGTCATAATGACGTAGTAACTACAGTCACATGACCTTCATGATTTCATCACATTTATTGGTTATCATTGTACAGCGAGCGTACTTACGCCATCTTCCACCATAGGTTGCTTTGGAGCCGGGTCCTCCGTTTGGAGACCTTTACGGTTGGCCGCGATGACGGTAGGCACAGGTGAATACTGATCCTTCGAGATTAATTCTTTGCTCACGATTGTGCCGTTTTCTCGTTTGGTTCGATAGGTCTCAACCTTGTAACCGACCTTTCCCGCGCTGATGGGGCGTTCTAACCCTGGACTCAAGCTTGGGTTGTTCACATATTTGACTGGAGGCGGAATCGTTTCTACGATCTTGGATGCAATATCATAGGTGATCGTTGGTGTTTGATGCCCGAAAAGTTTCACGGTCACCGCTGAATCCGTCGTTATGGTACGAATCCAGATATAGCTATTGGTATTGTTACGAAATTTGAAATTAATATAGCCGTTTGCGAATGTGGCATCTTGTCCGAGAGGGACGTAACTGACCGGGAGAGAGTGATTACGTCGTTCTACGATTTCAAGACCGCTGCGTAAAACGGCATTATAGAGCGTTGTGGATACTTGGCATATGCCTCCGCCGATTCCTGGGACGAGACTCCCATTGAGAATAACAGGGGCTTCTTTGTAACCGAATTTGGCTTCCGTCTGTGCAATAATTTTACTGTAATCAAAGGTGTCGCCCGGTGCCATCAAGTAATCCTGAATGGATGTAGCGGTTGCTCGTATATTGTGAACCCGCCCTTCGCCTGATTGGGGGAACGAGGTCGTGAATTCGGAAATTTTGCCATCGATACCTTGCTGCTTCAAGGATGCCATTGTGATAGCGGGGCTCAGCTCATAAATGGGTAACGAGAGCCCGAGTGGTGCGGTGTGCGTTAGTGTACCCAAGCTAGGGGCGATATTTTGTAGCTGCTCCTGTAAGTGCGCAGTATCGATGCGCAGCACATTTCGCTCCGGTTCGTAATCAACCTGATCTTGCGATTTGAGGATGCGTTTGGCAGCAATAGGCTGTTTCGTGTATAGCTCTTTCCAATTGTCCTTTACAGTGGCCGTAAGTTGAGTGGGATCCAGCGAGACATTCAAAGGGATATTCGCATTTCGCAAGGTCCAGCGGGCTTTCGCACGTTCGAAGGGAGATCCGCTAGTTAATTGTTGGAAGGATTGTGTGAGGAGGCTCTTGTCATAACGAATGCCTAGTTGTCCAAGTGACAATTCTTTGGCAGGAACTTCTGGATTGGATGTATGCAAAAGGACCGGGAATGCGGCTAGTCGCTTCAAGCGCTGCTCGGATTCAGACTGAAATGTCGCATAGGACATTCCGCCCACACGCCAGCCAGCAATCGTGACATTCTTAGGGAACGTAGATTGAGATCCATATATGTAGAGTGCGGTGCCGCACGTGACGAATAAACCAAGAGCGACCGAGAAATAGAGGATGGGGTTTCTGAATGAGCGTGTCATGAAGAGCCACTCCTTTACATACGAATGTGTTACGGCCTGTCTCTATATATGTATCAATCTCGATGCCAATTTAGTACATAATCCTGATTCGGCTAAAAAATGTACAATGCATGGTATAATGACGGTATTCCCCATGAATTTCAAAGAGGTTTTAGAAGGATTTTCACCTTTTGTGTCGAATGGATATAGGCTATCTATATAATTAGGATGTGATATTGTGATCGAAATGCAGGACGTATGGAAAACATACGCCAACGGGACTCATGCATTAAGAGGTATTAATGTAAAAGTGGACCGCAATGAGTTTGTCTATGTGGTTGGACCTTCAGGCGCAGGTAAATCTACTTTCATGAAGTTGATGTATAGAGAAGAAAGACCAACGAAAGGTCAAATTTTCGTAAATGGTTTTAATTTAGAAAAACTAAAACAACGTAAAATTCCTTATGTACGTCGAAATATCGGCGTGATTTTCCAAGATTATCGCTTACTTCCGAAATTATCGATTTTTGAAAATATAGCTTTCGCCATGGAAGTTATTGAGGCTCCTAAGAAGCAAATCAAGAAACGCACCATGGAAGTTCTTGAGCTCGTTAAGCTAAAGGACAAAGCAAACTCCCTCCCATCGCAGTTATCTGGGGGCGAACAGCAGCGTGTTGCTATTGCCCGGGCAATAATAAACAGCCCTTCCGTCATTATCGCCGATGAACCGACAGGAAATTTGGACCCCGAAACGTCATGGGGCATTATGAAGTTGATGGAGGAAATTAATTTCCGCGGTACCACCATTGTCATGGCTACGCATAACAAAGAAATCGTGAATACGATGCGTAAGCGCGTGATTGCAATCGAGAATGGCCTTATTGCTCGCGATCAAATCCGGGGGGAATATGGCTATGAAGATTAGTACAGCTTCTCGACACCTGCGAGAAGGTACGAAAAATGTCGTGCGAAATGGTTGGATGACGTTCGCGTCGATTAGCTCCATCGCAATTTCCCTATTTATTCTTGGTATTTTCGTACTTATCACCTTAAATGTGAACGATGTAGCTACGCAAATTGAGCAACAGGTCGAGATCAACGTGTACCTGGAGGTAAACACCGCTCAGGATCAAATCACAGCGCTCGAAACGCAAATCAAGGCGATCCCTGAAGTGAAAACGATTAAATTCGTTTCGAAGGAAGAGGGACTTGTCTACTTACGCGAAAAGCTTGGCGATAGCGGGAAGGCACTCTTAGATGGCTTCGAGGGGGACAACAATCCGCTGAACGACGCGTTTACGATCGAAGTGGATGATCCTCGGAATGTCGCGGTTGTAGCTGACCAGATCTCAGCGCTTAACGTTGGCAAAGATCCTAAGCCTATTTACAAGGTGAACTACGGTAAAGGAACCGTGGAAGCTTTGTTTAAAGTGACAAAGATTGCACGTTGGATTGGTATTGGTATCGTTGTTTTGCTTTCCTTTACAGCGGTATTCCTGATTGCAAATACGATCAAAGTTACGATTTTGGCAAGAAAACGAGAGATTTCGATTATGAAGCTCGTGGGTGCGACGAATTCTTTTATTCGTTGGCCGTTTTTCATTGAAGGTGCGTTACTCGGACTTATTGGTTCGGCTGTCCCCACTGCCATTATTCTTGCTGGTTACTGGAAATTGCTGAATTTGAGCTCCTTGAATTTGAATTTATTGATGATTAAATTAACACCATTTGAAGATATTGCACCAACGCTGACTGTTTTGTTGATCGGCTTAGGAATCGTAATTGGGGTATGGGGTTCCCTCATTTCCGTTCGCAAGTTCCTACGCGTTTAAGGAAACTTTAAATGAAAACTGGGGCAGAGTGTTCCTCTTGTCTCCTTTTTCATCTATTCCTCGTTTTTTCATTTTCAAAGTTTCATAGATTTCTAGAAGTATAGATTCCTAGACTCAGAACGTAAGAGATTCAAACCATACATGGGGCATTAATCGCTTGAAAATGGGGAGGCTACGTGCTTGAAGAAGAAGATTCTACCTGTCGTATTAACATTAGGTATGGCGATATCGCTGACTATACCTCATGCAGCTAGCTATGCCGCTTCGGCAACGGACAAGATCGACCAGCAGTTGACGCAGCTAAAAAAGCAGAAGGCGGAAGCGCAGCAGAAGGCCAATAGCGCCCAAAGTCAAATTACGAAAGTTCAATCCGAGAAGGATCAGACAACGAAGGATATGAATGCCCTTGTCAGCCAGGTGAATGAGGCAAGCAAAAAGCTGACGCAGCTCAATGAACAAATTGATCAAGTGTCGAACGCCCTGGAAGCGAGCGCTAAGCAATTGGACGAAGCTGAGGCTCGTGTAGAGAGCCGTGATAATATGTTGAAATCCCGCGTTCGCCTGATGTATATGAACGGTTTCGTTTCCTATATGGATGTAGTGTTGAGCGCAACGAGCTTCTCTGATTTTCTGAATCGGGTCGAAGCCTTGAAATCTATCGTTAATCAAGATAAAGAAATACTAGAGTCGAATATGAAAGACAAAGAAACGGTTATGCTGAAGAAGGCAGATACCGAGAAGCAGCTTGAGAACGTGAAGGGGCTTTATGCGGAAGCAGATGCCTTGCGTGACGATCTGCAAGCGAAGGAAAAAGCGAAAGAAGTGAAGATCGCTTCCCTTTCCAAGCAGGAGAGAGAGCTCGAGGATATTTCGGAAGAAAGCGACCGAATGATCACGCAGCTGGCGAAGCAAGAAGCGGATTTGCAAGCGAAGAAGCGGGCAGCAGAGAATGCGAAATCACCGTTTACTTATTCGGGCGGTAAGCTTGGATATCCTTTGGCTGTACAAGCGCCAATGACCTCTGATTTCATAGCGCGTATTAATCCCGTTACAGGGCGAGCAGAGAATCATAAAGGGATTGACTTGGGTACAGCAAAAGGCACACCAATTCTTGCTGCGGAGAATGGCTCTGTTATTTATGCTTCGTGGATGAACGGTTACGGAAATTGTGTCATCGTGGATCACGGGAATGGTCTGTGGACGTTATATGGCCATATTATGAACGATGGGATTTATGTGAAAGTAGGCGATGTCGTGAAGCGCGGCCAGAAAATTGCTGGCGTGGGCTCCACAGGACAGTCGACGGGTAATCACTTGCATTTTGAAGTTAGGAAAAATGAAGTGCCTACCGATCCTAAACCGTACCTTCGATAGGACAAACTGGTAACCACATAAGAAAGCATAAGTTTTCGGTTCCCGAAAACAGGCATTCTTATTGGCGATAAAACCTTCCGCTTAACGCGGTCGCTCATCCTTGAATGACTTCGATGGAGGTTTTTTCATAAATATGGAGGGGCTTGTCATATACTATAACAGGCCAACTCAAATTCGGTTTTAGGAAAAAGGCGGTGAATCGGTTTTGCAATTCAAAGGTCGCACGGTCATTGTATTTGTTCTATTAGCTATGTTTGCAAGCAGTATTGTCACATTAACGATTGTAGATCCCTCCTTTACTTGGGGACAGAAGGAGCAATCAACAGGAGGTTCAGCTACCTCTGTATCTGCTTCGTCTGGTCTTTCGAATAAGGATTTAAGCAAGATCGCAACAACGTTTCAGCTAATTGAAAGCAAATATTTGAAACAGCCTGATCATGATCAATTAGTTAACGGAGCTATTAATGGGATGTTGGAATCATTAGAGGATCCTTTTTCCGTTTATATGGATCAGAAGGAAGCCAAACAATTTGATGAGAGCATTACGTCCTCTTTCCAAGGCATCGGGGCTGAGGTATCGCTAGAGGATGGTAAATTCGTCATTGTTTCACCGATTAAAGGTTCACCTGCCGAGAAAGCGGGCATTCAATCCAAAGATGTTGTCCTTTCTGTGAATGGCGACAAATTGGACGGGCTTACCTTGAATCAAGCCGTCATGAAAATCCGCGGACCGAAGGGCACGCAAGCTAAGCTGGATTTACTCCGTCAAGGAACAGGAGATCCGGTTCAAGTCATCGTGGTTCGAGACAATATTGACGTTGAAACGGTCTACGGTGAAATGATGCAGGATCAGATTGGCAAGATTGAGATTCGTCAGTTCTCCTCGAACACAGCCGTTCGTTTTGCTGAAGAGTTGAAAAACTTAGAGGCTAAAGGGATGAAGGGACTTGTCATCGATGTTCGTAATGATCCAGGCGGCCTACTGAATGTCGTTGTCGATATCGTGAATCCATTCGTGAAGAGTGGGGCTTCCATTCTCCAAGTGGAGAATCGGGACGGCAAACGTGAGCCAACACCTTCTACAGGTAAAGGTAAGAATTATCCAGTTACCGTGTTGATTAATAAAGGAAGCGCCAGCGCATCGGAGATCCTTGCAGGCGCATTCCAAGAAGCAGTAGGCAGTAAGATTGTTGGTGAAACGTCCTACGGTAAAGGAACGGTTCAAGTGACGTTCGAGAAGGAAATGGGCGATGGCAGCAACATTAAGATGACAGTCTACAAATGGCTAACACCAAATGGCAACTGGATTCACAAAAAAGGCATTACGCCGGATATCCCGATCGAGCAACCAGCTTATTTCAAAGCAGCACCGCTTTCGAAGAAAGAGGTGTTGAAACTAGACAACAACAGCGATGATGTGAAGAATTTGCAGTTGATGCTTGCTGGTATTGGTTTCAATCCTGAGCGAACAGATGGCTATTTCAACGACAAAACGGCTCTCGCGGTTAAAGCGTTCCAACGGACCAATGATTTGCCGGTGACCGGCGAAGTTGATACGGATACAGCGGCCAAAATCGAAAAAGCGATTTTAGCGCAAATTCGTGATCCGAAGAATGACTCGCAATTGAAAGCAGCTGTCTTTCAAATTCAGAAGCAGCTTGGGAAATAATAACCGTTAGTTAATGGAAATTGTGCGGGGCGGGCAGGAAATAAGCTTTCACAGTCGAAATAGAGTAGGAAGGTTGCTTAGGCAGCCTTCCTATTTCTTTTTCAAGGAGCCTAGATTCGTATGGATGTGTGGTTTCAACTATTGGACAGAATGCTGCTGGCTGTGGGGCAGTTGTTTACGAATCCTTTCTACTATATAGGTATTGTTTTTATCGTGTTACATTACAGGAAGCAAATCCAATTAGAACGCAAGCTGTTTCACACGCGGCTTCATTCCTTGTTGAATGAAACGTGGCGCGTGGTGCTATGGGGCTGGTTAGGCGGGCTAGGAGCCTCCGTTCTGCTCCTTTTCGTCGGAGTAAACATCCAACTGAATGTGGTGATCGTGCTCTGGATCATCACCGTCGTACTGATGATATTCCGCATTCGATTCCTATGCTTAGCTTATGCAGTAGGGGTTCTAGGAATTGCCCAAGTGTTCTTCTCTTGGTTTCCTAATGCAGAGAGTGTACGTGAGTCTTACACGTTTCTCGAGACCATTGCAAGCGCAGATATCCCATCGCTGCTGGTCATAGTAGGCGTACTTCATCTCTTGGAGGGAGTGCTCGTTGGTTTCCAAGGTGCACGAATGGCGACTCCTTTGTTCCTGGAAGGGAAGCGCGGGCAAATGATTGGCGCACAGCAGCTGCAGGGCTTTTGGCCAGTCCCGCTGTTTCTCCTAGTGCCGATGGCTGGAGGTAGTGAACTGGGCTTGCCGTGGCCAACGTTGTTCGGCCCTAACATAGGCGCAGGCTGGACGATGCTCGCATTCCCGGCCATGATTGGCTTCACGGAGTTGACGATTTCGAAGCTGCCGAAGAGACAGGCACGCTTCAGCGCTAAGCTGCTCTATGTGTACGGGCTCGTTCTGCTAGGCACAGCCATTGCTGCCCACTACTGGACGCCATTGGTGCTGCTTGTCGCGATCCTTAGCATAGCCCTGCATGAAGGGCTGCTTCTCTACAACCAGTGGGTAGAAGCGAAGCAGACGCCCTTCTACATCCACTCAGAGCGCGGGCTTATGGTGCTATCCGTTGTTCCGAACAGTCCGGCTCAGGACTTAGGAATTRGCGTCGGGGAGATCATCCACAAAGTCAATGGATACAAAATTAAGACAAAGACGGATCTGCATGCGGCCATGAGCCTCAACTCCGCTTTCTGCCGACTGGAAGTCCTGAATGACCAAGGGGAGGTTCGCTTCCTGAAGCGGGGGATTTTTGCCGGTGATCATCATCAACTGGGCATACTACTGGCACCGGATCAAGATGTGCTGTACTTCTTGGAGCAGCGTCCGATGCACTTGTTTAGTTATCTGCGAAGCAAATTAACGGGTTTATTGCCGAATGACACGACGAAGTCATTGTAGAAGAGTTGTCCTCCGCGTAGTGAAATCTACGGGTGAGGATGGCTCTTTTTTGTATTCATATTCGTCCTACTACGCTTACGCATCAGCGGTTGTTAGGTGAATAGCTGGATTTTATCCAGTTAAATCGGCTTGTTTTGGCGCAGTTCGGACTATAGATGGATTTACTACAGTTAAATTTCCCCTTTTAGCTCAGATGGAGCGGATTGGGGAGAATTAACTACGTGTTTTCCAGTTATTTTGAATTTGGAGGGACAAATGGCCGAAATAACTGGAGTTTTTACAGTTACTATCAGCGGCACAGCTACAGTGACGTGAACATGCCAATGCGGGAAACAAAGCACGAACAAAACAATGCATGAAAAACAAACAACCCCAACCCACCACAACAACAAAGCCCTACCTCCACAAACGTGGAAATAGGGCTTCTATGCGTCCGGACGAATTATTTAACTGGTGTCGTTGGTGCAATATCGTTTCGCAAGACAATGATCTCCACGCGGCGATTTTTGCTGCGATTTGCATCGCTGGAATTGGCCACCTGGGGCATCGTATCCGCATAGGCGGTGGCGATGAATTTGTGATCATCCAAATTAGCCGTATCGCTGAAATAGCGCAGAACAGAAAGGGAACGGGCAAACGATAGTCCCCAGTTATCCTTATAGGGAGAGCCTGGTGCAAGGGGCAAATCGTCCGTATGTCCTTCGATGCTAACTTTACTCTTCAAAGTTGGAAAGAGCGAAGCCAGTTTTTGCAGAATCGGGAAGGATGGCGCCTTCAGATCAGCTTTTCCCAAATCGAATAAGAATAAGTCATTGAGCGTGATCGCCACACCGCGTTCCGTATCACTTGCGGACACTTGCGCCTCTAAATTTTGATCCTTAATATAGGCTTGTACTTGTTTCAGAAGATCTTGAAGCTCTTTCTCGCGCTTTTCTTTCTCGCTGTCTTCCGTCTTTGTCTTGTCATGCTCTTCTTTCTGATCATCCTGATTCTGATGTGTTAAATCCTTATCTTTGCTGTCTGCGTCCCCTTGCTTAGGGGTCATCGAGCCGCTGATACCATGGTTTTTATCTAAGATAGAGTCAGCTTTTTGGAATTGTAGGTTTAAGGCTTGCGCCAAAACGGCATACTTTTGAACATCCACTTTACTCATCGCATACATAATAATGAAAAATACGAGCAACAGCGTAATTAAGTCGGCGTAAGTAATGAGCCATCTTTCATGATTAACATGCTCTTCTTGCTTCTTACTGCGCCTCGCCATTAACGTCATCCTCCTCTACGGCTTTTTTCGATTTATCATGGAGGAAGGAGTTCAGTTTTTTCTTAATCAATTGCGGGTTTTCCCCAGCTTGCAGGGCAAGGATGCCTTCTAACATGAGTTCCATTTCATTAACCATTTCTTTACCGCGGACTTTGATTTTGTTAGCGATGGGCAAATAAACTAAGTTGGCGCTCATAACACCATAGAGAGTAGCTGTGAATGCGACGGCAATCGCTGGGCCAAGGGAAGAGGGATCTTCTAGATTACCGAGAACGTGGATAAGTCCCATAACCGTACCGATAATCCCCATCGTTGGTGCATATCCGCCTCCAGCTTCGAATACCTTCGACATATTATTAACCTGATGTTCGATGGCGTCCATTTCCAGCTCAAGAATTTGTCTGGTAAGTTCGGGATCGGTTCCGTCTACGACCATGAGCAATCCGTCCTTCAGGAACGGGTTTTCGTGCTCCTGGGCGCGCTGTTCTAAGGCAAGTACGCCTTCGCGACGAGCGACAGAGGCCATATCGACAATTTCGTTAATGGTTGCTGCAGGATCTCGTTTGACTTGCATAAAGGCAATGCCGAGTGCTTTAGGAATTTTGGCTAAAATAGAGCCAGGGAAACTAACGGCGACAGCACCGAAGGTTCCGCCGAAAACGATGAGCATCGCACTTGGGATGATCAATGAATTGATATGACCGCCATCCCACATGTACCCGCCGATTAAACCTGCAAGTCCTAATAGTAATCCTAATACTGTTGTCAAATCCATGACTGTACCACTCCTAATTATCATAAAAAGAATAGGGTCCAAAACTCAGGAAAACCGCCTTACATAAGGCTAAAATAGATAAAGCTGTTTGCATCCATGATTCAAAAATAGTATAATGAAAAAACGAGAACAAACATTCTTATGTTGGATAGATATAGCAATCCTTCATATATGTACGAAAAAGTTCCATAGACTTCTATATCGGAATGTCGAATGGGAAAGTTTATAGGATAAAAGTTCGATTTATTTCGACAATGAGGGTGATAATGGATGAGTGAACTTGTCATGAGCTCTAAGAAATTTGAGCTTGTATCCGATTTTCTGCCGCAAGGGGACCAGCCTCAAGCGATTGAGGAGATCGTCCAGAGCATACAAGCCGGCAACAAGCATCAGACGCTGCTCGGTGCAACGGGAACAGGTAAAACGTTCACAGCTGCACAAGTAATAGCGAAACTAAACCGACCAACCTTGATTATTGCCCACAATAAAACCTTAGCCGCACAACTGTGCAGTGAATTCAAAGAGTTTTTTCCTCATAATGCTGTTTCCTACTTCGTTAGTTACTATGACTACTACCAGCCCGAAGCCTACATTGCCTCCTCCGACACTTACATCGAGAAAGATTCCAGCATCAATGAAGAAATCGATAAACTTCGTCACTCGGCGACAAGTTCCTTGTTCGAACGCCGTGACGTCATTGTTGTTGCCAGCGTGTCGTGTATTTACGGCTTGGGGTCACCAATAGAGTACGGTAATTTACTGTTATCGTTACGAGTAGGGATGGAGAAATCGCGGACTGAAATCCTGCATCGTCTAGTGGATATCCAGTATCAACGTAATGATATGAACTTTGTTCGCGGCACGTTCCGTGTGCGTGGAGATGTTGTGGAGATTTTCCCAGCTTCGCACAGTGAGCATGCAGTTCGTGTTGAGCTGTTTGGCGATGAGATTGAGCGGATTACGGAGATCAATGTTCTTACTGGTGAAATCATTGGTCAACGCGATCATATCGCGATTTTCCCGGCATCTCACTTTGTGACAGGCGAGGATACGATGAAGCGCGCGCTCGTGAACATTGGTCAAGAGCTCGAGGATCGTTTAGCTGAGTTGAGGGAGCAAGGCAAGCTGCTGGAAGCACAGCGATTGGAGCAGCGTACGCGCTATGACATGGAAATGATGGAAGAGATGGGCTTCTGCTCAGGCATCGAGAATTACTCGGGGCCACTAACATTCCGTGAGCGAGGGGCAACCCCGTATACGTTAATGGATTATTTCCCAGACGACATGCTATTCATGGTAGATGAATCCCACGTAACGTTGCCGCAAATTCGCGCGATGTTTAATGGGGATAAAGCACGGAAAGATGTATTAGTTGATCACGGCTTCAGGCTGCCTTCCGCATTGGATAACCGTCCGCTGCGTTTCGAGGAATTCGAAGAGAAAGTCAGTCAGATTTTATATATATCAGCAACGCCAGGCCCTTATGAGCTAGAACATTGCCCTACGATGATTCAACAAATTATTCGTCCAACAGGATTGTTGGATCCGATTATTGAGGTTCGACCAACCAAAGGTCAAATTGATGATCTGATCGCCGAGATCCAAGACCGAGTTCGTAAAGACGAGCGCGTACTTGTGACCACCTTAACGAAGAAGATGTCGGAGGATTTAACGGATTATTTTAAAGAAATTGGTATTAAAGTGCGTTATTTGCACTCGGATATTAAGACGTTTGAACGTATGCAGATTTTGCGGGACTTGCGCTTGGGGACTTTCCATGTGCTAATCGGGATCAACCTCCTCAGAGAGGGTCTCGATTTGCCAGAGGTTTCACTGGTCGCTATTCTAGATGCAGATAAGGAAGGTTTCCTGCGTTCGGAGCGTTCGTTGATTCAAACGATCGGTCGTGCAGCTCGGAACTCAGATGGTCGAGTCATCATGTACGGGGATAAGATCACCGATTCCATGGAGAAAGCGATCTCGGAGACGAATCGACGCCGCGCCCTACAGGAAGCAAACAATGAGCGATTGGGCATCACACCACAGACGATTGCCAAGAAAATCCGCGATGTGATCGAAGCAACCAAGGTTGCCGAACAGAAATCCGACTATCTGGCTGATGTGAAGGGTGCTAAGATGTCGAAGAAAGATCGAGCATCCCTCATTGAGCGCCTAGAAGTGGAAATGAAAGAGGCGGCGAAGAACCTACAGTTCGAACGTGCAGCACAGCTGCGTGACGCGATTATGGAAATGAAAGCTGACGCCTAAGTAGGGTTTCAGTTTCACATAGGAGAGGAAGGGTATCTGTGTCTAGAGATCAGATCGTTATTAAAGGAGCTAGAGCTCACAATCTTAAAAATATTGATGTCACCATTCCACGTGACAAGTTCGTCGTACTCACGGGCTTAAGTGGATCGGGGAAATCATCGCTGGCCTTTGATACGATTTATGCAGAAGGGCAGCGGCGTTATGTAGAGTCATTGTCTGCCTATGCGCGTCAATTTCTTGGGAATATGGATAAACCAGATGTCGATTCAATTGAAGGGTTGTCACCAGCTATATCCATTGACCAAAAGACGACAAGCCGTAATCCACGTTCCACGGTTGGAACCGTAACGGAGATTTACGACTATTTAAGGCTGTTGTTTGCTCGTATTGGGCGGCCGCACTGTCCTACCCATGGTATCGAGATTACTTCGCAAACCGTGGAACAAATGGTTGACCGGATTATGGAGTACCCAGAGCGCACGAAGATTCAAATTCTAGCACCCCTTATTTCTGGACGTAAAGGCGAGCATACGAAGCTATTCGTGGATGTTCAGAAGCAAGGATTTGTACGGGTTCGCGTAAACGGGGAAACGGTAGACCTTTCTGAGAAAATTGAGCTCGACAAAAATAAAAAACACACCATTGATGTGGTCGTTGACCGTATCGTGGTCAAAGATGATGTACAGACACGTCTAGCAGATTCCTTGGAAACTGCGCTTAAGTTGGCGAATGGTCGTGTCATTGTCGATGTTATGGAGAAAGAAGAGCTGTTATTCAGCCAGAACTTGGCCTGTCCAGAGTGTGGATTCAGTGTCGAGGAGCTTGCGCCGAGAATGTTTTCTTTTAATAGTCCTTTCGGTGCTTGTCCAGATTGTGATGGCTTAGGCAGTCAGATGATCGTCGATCCGGATCTGCTTGTTCCTGATATGAAGTTGACGATTGAAGAGGGGGCATTTGAAGCTTGGGCGGGCAGTACCTCTAACTACTATCCGCAGTTTCTTGCCGCTGTGTGTGAGCATTACAAGATCCCACGCAATGTTCCTGTTTCTGAGATAAGCAGCGATCAAATGAAAGTGATCTTGTATGGGACGGGTGGCGAGAAAATCCGTTTCCGATATGAGAATGATATGGGTGCATCCAAAGAAGCGCTGGTTCCATTCGAAGGCATCATTCGCAACTTGGAACGCAGGTTCAAAGATACCTTCTCTGAAGGCATCCGCGAGCATATTCAGACCTACATGAGTACGAAGCCTTGTCCGAAATGTAAAGGGCACCGTTTGAAGCCTGAAACACTTGCCGTAACGATTAACGGTAAGAATATCTCGCACGCAACTTCCCTTTCTATTGGAGAAGCGGAAGAATGGTTTAAGGGTCTGCAACTGAATGAGCGCGAGCTGACGATTTCGAATTTGATCTTGAAAGAAATTAGAGCTCGTCTAGGCTTCCTGGTGAACGTGGGTCTTGATTATTTGACGATGCATCGCGCCGCAGGCACATTATCAGGTGGAGAGGCGCAACGGATTCGCTTGGCTACGCAAATCGGTTCGAGCCTCATGGGCGTCTTGTACATCCTGGATGAGCCTAGTATCGGTTTGCATCAACGGGATAACACGCGATTGATTCAAACGCTTGAGCATATGCGCGATCTGGGCAACACATTGATCGTTGTCGAGCATGATGAAGACACGATGATGGCGGCCGATTATATCATTGATATTGGTCCAGGGGCTGGTATTCATGGTGGACAGGTTATTGCCCAAGGTACACCAACCGAGCTGATGCAGGATGAGAACTCCTTAACAGGTCAGTATTTGAGCGGCAAGCGGTTCATTCCGATTCCTGCGGTTCGACGTAAGCCGAATGGCAAATGGATCGAAGTGAAAGGCGCCAAAGAAAATAACTTGCGAAACGTGTCGGCTAAGGTTCCTTTAGGGGTATTTACTTGCGTGACTGGTGTATCCGGGTCAGGCAAGAGTACGTTAATCAACGAAATTTTGTTTAAGACATTATCCCGTGATTTGAATGGGGCGAAAGTCCGACCTGGTGAACATAAAGAAATTGTCGGATTAGAGCATATTGATAAAGTTATCGATATTGATCAGTCGCCAATTGGGCGCACACCGCGCTCCAACCCTGCAACGTACACAGGTGTATTCGATGATATCCGTGATGTTTATGCGAATACGAGCGAAGCGAAGGTGCGTGGATATAAGAAGGGACGCTTTAGCTTTAACGTGAAGGGCGGCCGTTGTGAAGCTTGTCGTGGGGATGGCATCATCAAGATCGAGATGCATTTCTTGCCGGACGTTTACGTGCCTTGCGAAATTTGTAAAGGCAAACGCTACAATCGCGAGACGATGGAAGTGAAGTACAAAGGCAAGAGCATTTCTGAAGTGTTAGAGATGACGATTGAGGACGGTTGCGAGTTCTTTAAGAACTTGCCGCGTATTCATCGTAAGCTGAATACCCTTCTTGATGTCGGCCTGGGCTATATGACCMTCGGCCAGCCAGCAACCACGCTGTCAGGCGGCGAAGCCCAGCGTGTGAAGCTCGCGGCGGAGCTGTATCGCCGCAGCACTGGCAAGACGATCTATATTCTGGATGAGCCCACGACGGGGCTTCACATCCATGATATCGATCGTCTCCTGAAGGTCCTTCACCGCCTCGTGGAGAGCGGTGAAACGGTACTGGTCATCGAGCATAACCTCGATGTCATCAAGACGGCGGACCACCTCATCGATCTAGGACCCGAAGGTGGTAACCGCGGGGGCTTGATCGTGGCGGCGGGTACGCCAGAGGATGTCGTGAAGGTGGCCGGGTCGTATACCGGCCAATATTTGAAGCCGATCCTTGAACGGGATCGCGTGCGTTCAGAAGACTATGCGAAGCGGATGGAGGTCCTAGAAGGATCCGTTAGCTAGAAGGCGAACATTTAAGCTTGGAATTGGGTGTTTCATTTGCCAATTCCGAGCTTTTTATTTGCGCAAGTGACGAAAATACCTAAAAGTTTGCGAAGACTTAATTGAATGATACAGGCTTCGACAATTTAACCCTCTATCAATAGTCATAGAAGTAGGCCTATAATAATAGTAAGTAACAGTGAACATCTCCCTCTCCCTTAACCATTGACTTGATGATTGAGAGATATAGCAGTTCTAATCTATTCCATGTAATGGAGGCAAATGATGAAACCGACGTTAGAGCTACAGGAAATTGTATCTGCATTAGGGATTGATCCATTCCGATTTCTAGCATGGCAAGAGAAAGAGCTATCTTACGCCGAATTGACCGAAATTCCGGAAGATGAAGATCACCGAGATGCGCTAGCCGTGTAAGCATAGTCTAAAGTTCCAATGAACAAGACCCGTACGGTTTCTACGTATGGGCTTTTGTTGTTCTTACGGAGAGTAATAAATAGTTGCACAGATGGACATTTTATACGTACAAGGGATAATAAAGAAATCTGCCTGCATGGGCTAGCCAAATAGGCCTAATCCCAAACAAAAGGTGACAAACTTGTTACACATCGATGCAACTACTTGCATCTCGTGTCCAATCGAGCTAACATAGTATTAAAATAGCAGGACGTGTGCCTTGCACCGAGTTACTATAAGGAGGTTTCACCATGTTATTAGCAGAAGCAGCTGAAGCATCAACTAGTACGTATACAAGCTTTGATATCTATGTTTTGATCTTCACAGTGGTGATTGCAATTGCCGTTATCCGTCAATTGATCAACCCAAGAAGAAATCTGTTCGCACTTGGATTTGGAACTGTATCTCTACTCGTATTTCTTTTCATGGATGTCATCATGATCAAAGGCTGGTAGTACATACAAGTAAACAAAAGCCCGCAGGACTCTAGATCGGAAGATCTCTAGCCTGTGGGCTTTTTGTGTACAATCTATTAAACTACACCCACCACATTTCACCAAGGGGTTCCTTGATGAGTACTTGTTGCAGGTTCGATACGGCTTTGGAGAATCCCTCGTCAACGGACATCAAGCCGTCTTCGTGTTCGATACTAACGACATAGTCATAGCCAACCAGACGCAATGCACTGATAATGTCTGCCCATACTTTCATATCGTGACCGAAACCAACGGAACGGAACTGCCAAGCACGATCCAGCATGTTTGTGTAGGACTGCATGTCCGTCACACCAAAACGGTTCGTGTTGTTATAGTCATGGGACGTATCTTTCGCATGGAAATGGTGAATCGCGTTAGCGCGTCCAAGGATTTGTACCGCTTGAACTGGATCAATCCCTTGCCACCACATGTGACTTGGATCCAAGTTAGCACCAATTGCCTCACCTGCAGCTTCGCGAAGGCGAAGAAGCGTAGCTGGCGTATGTACGGAGAATCCGCCATGCAGCTCTAATCCGATTTTGATATTACGATCTGCTGCGAATTTACCTGTTTCTGTCCAGTAAGGAATGACTTTGTTCGTCCACTGCCAGTCCAAGATCTCTTGGAAATCGTTCGGCCATGGCGCTACCGGCCAGTTCGGGTATTTGGCATCCTCATGGTCACCAGGGCAACCAGAGAACGTGTTAACAACAGGTACTTCAAGGCGCTCAGCCAATTCAATCGTTTGTATAATAGCATCGTGAAACTCTTTCGCGATGTGTTTTTGCGGGTGAAGAGGGTTACCGTGAGCGCTAAGTGCGCTAATCGTCAAGCCGCGGGACTCAACCGCTTGTTTGAAAGCTTTCAGTTTCCCTGCATCAGCAAGTAATTCAGCTGGGTTGCAGTGTGCAGTACCTGGGTAGCCCCCTGTACCAATCTCAACAGCGTCCAAGCCTTTCGCAGCAATATAATCCAAAGCTTCCTCGAAAGGTTTTCCACCGAAAAGAACCATAAAAACGCCTAACTTCATTCGATTACACCTCCATAATTGATAAAACAATCCCATCAAATTATACCACTATCATCCAGTAAAATGAAGCAAGCCTTTATAGATCCGAAGCACTGTATCGTAATTCGAACTATAGATGATCACGGAGAACGTCACGAGCGTCTGCGTCACCAAACAGCGGAAGTAGAAGTATGCTTTAGACACCTTTTTCTTATTCACGGTTGTAAGTTTGAAAATATTCTCAATTGCAATAATGATGCCATGGTACAGCCCGTAGAGGAAGTACAACCATGTAAAGCCATGCCATAAGCCCATTAGCACCATGATCAGGATGGATAGGCTAGCTGTGAGCGCCGTAGAGGGTGTTTTACGCGAGAAGAACATGAAGATGTGATCCCGGAAAAAATCGCCCAGCGTCGCATGCCAATTCCGCCAAAACTGGGTCATGGAAGGCGAGAAGAGTGGCTTTTTGAAGTTCTCTGGCATCGTATACCCCATTAATCGGCCAAAGCCAATCGCCATATCGGAATAGCCGGAGAAATCGAAGTAAATGAGCGCATAGAACCAAATCAGCAGGAACAAAGATTCCCAAGTATGAAGCTCATGCTTCAACACGCTATCGAATACCCCAGTCATCCAGGTGACGACCACGATTTTCTTAAACAAACCTAAAATAATACGCTTAATGCTGTCTTCAAACAGCTTGGCATCTACCGTGTAAGGCTTCTTGCTATCAGCCATGAAATCGCGGAATTTCAGAATAGGTCCGGAGGTAAAAGTCGGAATGAACAACAGATAGTTGGCGTAATCAATGGCCGGCACTTCGCCTTCTTTTCCAAAGAAATAAGCGAAATAGTACGAATCAATGACTTTAAGAACGTTGTAAATGAGTCCTAAATAAATGATGGCGTCGAACAATGGAGAGCTGAAAACACCCATAACGAAAAAACGAACACCGAGAAAGACACCMACGATATTCGCGGCGATTCCGAAAATAAAGGTCGCTTTCCGCCAGATCGTCGTCCGACACAGATAAACAAACCCGAAATAATTAATAATCGTAAAAGCCGCATAGAAAATCACCAGCTTCTTACTAAACAACAGGAGGAAGCACAGACTGAATATGATCATCAAAATGCGCTTATTATCCGCCCACTTGCGGGTGAGCATCAGAACGGCAATCATGCCACTCATCGCGACCATCGCGTTCATGTGCATATAAAACATAGCTAAAGAACTCCTCGCTTGCTAGATCTTAGAACTTCTCGTAGATGAACAATCCCTTGCCGGTAAAATAAATGAAAACCAAGTAAAGCATCACGAGGTAGATGAGGATTTCGACGGTTTTCCTAAGGAATTTAACCATGTGTCAACCTCCTTCGTAAATAACGGCGCGCCCTCTTCCCGGTTCAAGTGAACAAGGTCATGGAAATAACGCGGATCGTACGTGTGCATCAAATCGAGCGTGGGAACGTTCGCAGCCTTCAGCTGGGCGTTAACGGCATCCTTCAGTGAAGCGACATAGGGAGGATCGGCGTAGCCTTTGTTCCACGGCATCCAGATCACACGCAGCGCGAGCTTATGCTCGTCCGCATACTGGAGGACCCACTGCAAGGCATCCAGATTGTCTTGGAAATCCTTAAGTGTCATGGCGCCGAACCGTTTGTCGTAGTCGTCCCACTTGAGCTTCAACGCTGCGTCGTCCTTACGTCCTGGGTACAGCTCTTTATCAATCCAGCGCGGCTCGAAGGCAAGACTGCCTTTGCTTAAATTGCGAGCAAACTCGGTACCCGAATCACGGAAGTAATCGCGGTACGTATACACATAAGGCTGGTACCAAGGCTTGAACCACTGATAGGTCGGATCCGTTTCGAGAGGGTCGAGCATCGTATGCACGTCAATTCCGATGACAAGCTCGTCCTTCACCTGGTAGAGGTTGTTCTTCAGTATGCCCTTCAGATCCGTGAGCTTCCCGTAGGAAAGCCCCATCTCGACCAAATGGCTATCCGACTTCTCTTCGATATAAGCACCCGTAACGGCCGAATTACCGAAGAAAACCGGACCCGTATGGGACCAGCTATGGTGGAAGAGCGTTTTGGTGAAATCGTTTTTGTAAAAACGGCGTGAAGACGCCATCGGGTTCCACCAGGAGATCAGCAGGTCGGAGACGACGATGGCGAGCAAAAGGCCGAGTGCAAAGCTATTTTTTTTGAGAAAAGCAGCGGTTGCTTTCAATAGAATCACTCATTATCTTCGTAGTGGTGAAAATGAAAACCCAAGGCCTCGTTCGGATAAACGAGAACCCTKGGGGAATTAGATTACAAAGCCTTCTCTTGCCAAGCGTGGTACTGCTCACGGAACGTGGCAGGCCACTGCTGCTCATCGAGCCCATACTGTGCGAGGAACGCGAACGCCCAGCGTTCGATACCGAAGCCTACACAGCCTGTGACGGCGTTGCGTTTGCCCATTTTGATATTAAAAGCGTTGCCGAACGTGTTGCTATGGAAATTGACGGAGGAGCAAGCGATCGACTTCTTCACATGCGGAATGTTCAGACGAAGCTCGTACTTCATCTCCTGGTTGCGTTGGAAGGAGGCTTTCACTTGGAAATCGTTCGTGAAGAACGGATCGTTCGCGATCTCAAGAAGGCTGTCTACCTGCCATTCTACCGCCAATTCTTTCAAATACTCGATGGATTTCAAGCGATTCTCTTTCACAAACTCAGGCTTACCGACGAAAATGATTTCACGCATCGAGAAGTCGAGCAAACGACCGAAGTCGGAATGGTTCTTAGATTCGAAACGATGACATTTCGCAATCGCAGTCACGACAATACCGTCGCCTTCAAGTGTTTCATTCTCAAGTCCTTCATAGCAGTGGTAGCACGTAGAAGGGTTCATCATGAAGTTAGGCTTCACCATGTTGTTATCCAAAGCCAACGGCTTCTCTTGGTCCCAGCCGCCAGCTTCACGAATCGTTTGGGAGAATGCTTCGATCACATCGAGATCCTCACGCAGATGCGTCACGAAATGAATGTGTTCGGGGAACGAAGTGAAATGGTTCGTTTTGTTCAATGTATGACTGTTGATGACCGCAGGATATTGTTCCTCTTGGACACCTTCGAAACGTCTGGCAATTTTGCTGACGAACGAGTAGTCAAGGAAACGCATCAAGCTGGAGAAAGGTTCACGGAAGATGAACAGGCCGGGCTCTAACACCTTAATCGCTTTACGCTCAGCGAGCTCAGCAATAATATCGCCTTCATAAGGCGTGTCCACTTTATTTTCGAACAAAATATTCTCTTTGAAGCCGAAATCACCATGGGAGAAACGCTCAATCAAGCGCTTAACTCGTGCGGTAATGCCTTCATCGCCGTTTGGCGAGTTGTGCGTAATGATGATGTGTCCATCGATCAAAAGGATTTCTTGAATATGCTCATCGGCGAAAGCAGAGGCATATTTGACTTGACCGTGTTGGCTTTCAGCTAGGCCCGTAAGTGGAATTTTAACAGTATTCATGAGTCGCTTACCTCGCTGTCTTCTTGGAAATAAATTCGGCAATTTCATTCACCGTGTTCATTGGATAGAGCATAAGATCTTGATTCGTCACTTGCAGGTTGTACGTTTTCTCAATATGCGCGATGAGGGCAGTCGCCCCAACGGAATCAATAAAACCATAATCGAACAAATGAACATCAACATCGAAATCGTCATCGTCCTCGGCAATTTCGTAACGCTCGCGAATATGCTGCTCAAGCTCTTCTAATAAAGTAGACATGGGGAAAGCCTCCTGATTCAAAAATAGGTAGATGAAGAATGTTGATAGGGTTACTGCGCATTGGCGACAGGTCCGGCAAGAGTAAGTGTTGTTACATCCCCATATCGGGTCAGTGTGTACGTTTGGGAAGCAGCGTCATGCTGGACGGTAACATCAGGTGAAGACTCTAATTTGAGCTCAACTGGACTAAACAATTTCACTTGCTGCAGACCCGCTGATTCAAGCTTCAGCTGATAGGTGGTTCCTTCCTCTGTAAGGGTAAAAGGAACATTCGAACGGACAACATGGAACTGTTGTGACGTTGGGCCCACGCGTATCTCAGCCTTCTTTGCTAATCCGAGATATAACTTGTTCTCCATCGTCGTATAGATGTTGGAATTGCTTTGCAGGGAGTATAGGGCTAGCTTATCGCCTTTTTCAATGGTGACGCCTAAGGTATTCGCGTACTCTTCCGTTAAACCAGAAACGCCTGATGTTTCTGGTGACAGCGTAGCGTGGAAGTGAGGACTACCTCCGCTGAGACGATCTTTCAATCGATCCCACAGATAGGAGGCCCAGGATTGGCTGATCTTCACATCGCTTTGCATAGCGGTTAAGAACGATTTGGCCATCTGTGTTTCGGACATAAAATTATAATCATGCTTCGTGCGAAGCTTGTCAAAGTAATCAGCGAATTCCGTTAAGTTAGCGATTTTCTGAGGTTCAGGAAAATGGTATTCAATATGCTCGAAATAATCTATCGGCATATCCAACTTGACCATGGATTCGAAAATATCCGTGTTCGCATTGTCACCAGCTGGCCTAAGGACGGGTGTAGGTGCATGAATGAGCATCGTCGCATCAGTCTTTCCTTGCTCATCTTGAAGAAGGAAGGGAAACGACCAGATCGATTCTGGACGAGCGAGCACAGGAGACTCGGACGGTAAGAATCCGAAGTTGTACCACATGCCTTTTCCTTTCTCGGTAAGCAGGGTCTGATCGTGATCTTCATTGTTAATGCGCCAGGTGTGCTGGTTCGTTCCAGGATGTAACCATGGAATACCGAGCTTATCAAAAGCCTGTTGATGCAGGTTGAACTCTGTGGTCTCATCTTCAGCACTCTTAAAATTATGTACAAATGTATGCGGATTTAGTTGTAAATGCTGATCTTTCGCATACGCAATGAACTCGTTTAATTCCGCCTTATATGGAAAGTGCGGATCATCGATCGACACTGGAGAGCCGAATTCGATACCACCCACAATGAGATCATCATTGCCGTCGTGATTGAGGTCCAGCCATAGTGGCACGGAATAATGTCCAGCAACTAACGCGTGGTTGCCGACTTGGTTCAAGGTTGTCCCTGCGAGGGGACCTATGTCTGCCCAAGCGCCACCAACTTCTTGCGTGAACACTTGGAGGTCCCCATCGCTGCTGCCGACCACGAGATCCGGTCGGCCGTCTTGATTCATGTCACGCACCGCTGGCGCGGCGTGCGTGGAGCGGTTCGGCAGCGTGATGATCACGCTGCCTTCCGGTTCAAGATCCAGGGCCGCTGCGCTGCGGCCCTGATACAGCCACACTCGTCCATCGGCTGCGCCTAGGACGAGGTCGAGCTTGCCGTCGCCGTTCACGTCGGCGACGGCTGGCGCTGCAGGCCCTCCGGGCAGCTGCAGCGCTTTCCCGCCCGCGAGCACAGCCGTGGGCTTGCCGAACCTGCCGCCTGCGAGTTGCGGCAGCTGCCACACCCCGCCGGACTCGCCTGCGACGACGAGGTCCGTGCGGCCATCCCCGTTCACGTCGGCGGCGTGAACGGCACTGTAAGGGCTGAGCTGGAGCGGTGCGCCGCTCTCCAGCAGTAACTTCGCCGGCGCGCCGAACGTGTCGGGCAGCGCCATGCCCTTCGGCGGCGGCTCGCTGACGTAAGCCGCCTCATCCTTGCCCAGATTCGTGTAGACGTACACGAATCCATCTGCGCTGCCGACGACGAGGTCCATGCGGCCGTCGCCGTTCAGATCCGCGGCAGCCGGGTACGCGCGGTACGGCAGTTCAATCGTGCTTGCGAGGTCACGATACGGCCCGTACGTGGCTTGCCGCAACGGAATGCCGGCAGCCATCACGTGCAGTCCGCTCGCGTAGCCGGAGCCGGGCAGCTCACCGACGAACGACGGCTTCGCGTTCGTTCCTGTGTTGAGCTGCACCGTCACGCTCTCGCGCCATTCACCCCAGTAGAAGGCGCTGCGCACGAGGGTAAACGAGGGAACCTCGTTATACTCCTTCAGCTTCTCCGCCCAGGCAATGCCGTCTTTTTGCCCAATGGCCGGCATCGCCTCAAAATGGTTCTGAAACGCCATCGCTGGCCTGCCATACGGCCCAAGACTCTTCTTAATACTGTACCCGAGCGTTTCCTTAGCGACATAGGCGAGCAGTTCACTGCGATACTGCATGTTCGCCGCCGCCCAAGCAAAATTAAAATAGGGCTCGATGGGCATCGCTCTTTTATTGAAGTAAGTCGTTCCCGGTGTTGCCTTGCTTGCTGCTTGGTACTTCTCTGCCAGTTGGGCAAAGCCTAATTTCGGATCGAATCCGCTCTTCATATCAAAGCCCGTAGGGAAGTACCGGTTCGGCAGGAAATTACTGCTGATGAGCACGGCGCCTTTGCCCACACGATTGTGTAAGACAAGGGAGACAGGCTGCTTGGATTCGAATGCTTTATACATGTTGATAACGGATTGTCCCGTAGATGGCTCGAAGCCGTATCCAAGATGAAATCCAGGCATATCATCCATGGCATTATGTTTGAGATAGCTTTGTGTAAACAATTGAAACGATTGCTGAATGCCCTGTAAATTAACAGACACCTGTGGATAGCCAAGCGTCAGCGAATCTACTGTCTGAGGGCTTAAAACTAAGTTGCCGATAGGCACTTTGTTCAAATCAATAATCGACTTAGCTCCCAGAAAGTCTACCGGGAACTGATTCGCGAACTCATTTTCTAACAGTAAATGTCCACCGTGCTTCACGAAGCTCATGAGCTTATCCGCTTGTTTGGACCATGTGGAAGCCTGCGCTAGCGCGGGATCCAGATATAGAGCGTCATAGGAGCGTAGCTGGCGGGCTGAGAGGGAAAGCACGCTTTTTCTATCAATTTGAACACCTGCTTGCAAGGTTTGCTCGAAATTACTATAAGCGGCTGTATCATAAGAATCCCCGCTCGTTGCGTATAGAAGCTTAGTTTCCTCGACTTTTGGCAAAAATAGAAGGGTTAGCACGATGACTAAGAGGCCAAGGCTTAACCCGAGAAGTAGTTGGGTTACACGAATTTTCGACAAATTCAAAAGGATCCCTCGATTGCTAGAAAGGTTGATAAAGGCCACTATCCTTGCCATTATAGCATTCATGGGTACGTTTGTTAACTTCTAAAGGCATGGAAGCGCATTGTATTGTCGGATATTGGCTTAAGGGGTAGTTATCCCCTGCCCTAGATTCCTACCTATCGTTTCTGTTACACTAAAGAGAAGAGTTTGAGGATTACCGAGGATTGATATTGAAAGGATTTGCTGCCATGCGTACGATACGCAGAGAAGATGTAGAATTATTGGCCCCTGCGGGGGATTGGGATTGTTTGCGAGCGGCTGTTGCCAATGGGGCAGATGCCGTGTTTTTTGGTGTGGAGAAATTCAATGCGAGAGCGAGAGCGCATAACTTTACGATGGCCGAGCTGCCGGATATTATGTCGTTCCTTCATCTATATGGTGTACAGGGCTTCCTAACGTTTAACATTCTCGTATTCGAGGAAGAGTTGAACGATGCCAAACAATTAATTGATGCGTGTGTCGATGCGGGCGTGGACGCGGTAATTGTTCAGGATTTGGGCTTGGTTAAAATGATTCGTGAAATCTCACCCGATTTCCCGATTCACGGTTCAACGCAGATGACGATTACATCGCCAGAAGCGGTTGAGTTTACAAAACCTTTCGATATCGAACGTGTCGTTCTCGGTCGTGAGAATAACCTGAAACAAATTAAACAAATCGGTGATCAAGCGAAGCTTCCGATGGAAGTGTTCGTGCATGGTGCCCTTTGTGTGTCCTATTCGGGACAATGCTTAACCTMCGAAATGTGGGGAGGACGTTCGGCTAACCGTGGTGAGTGTGCGCAGGCGTGCCGTTTACCGTATGACTTGATGGTCGATGGCGAGCAAAAGCCGATGGGTGACGTGACGTATTTGCTGTCGCCGAAAGATTTGGCGGCGATTGAAATCGTGCCGGAGCTGATCGAAGCGGGCGTTCGTTCTTTCAAAATTGAAGGGCGTCTCAAGACCCCTGAATATGTAGCCAATGTTGTGAGCAAATATCGCAAAGCCATTGATCGTTATTTCGATGGGCTGGACGCTCGTCCGTCCAAAGAGGAAGTGCGTGAGCTGCAGCAGAGCTTCTCACGCGGTTTTACAGTTGGGTTCCTGCAAGGAACCAACAACAAGCAGTTGGTTGACGGCACGTTTCCGAAGAGCCGTGGGGTTTTCGTGGGTCGCATCAAGCAGATTCTGCGCGATGCGGTGATCTGTGAGCTGGAAGCGCCGCTGAAGCGTGGTGATGGGCTAGTCTTCGACGCGGGAGACCCGACGAAGAAGGAGGAAGGCGGGCGCATCTACGATTTGCGCCGCAAGGGAGAGAAACTCGAAGGCGAAGCCGAGGGTGGATTAATCGAAATCGTTATGGGACGCAACGATGTAGAGCTAGGCCGTTTGCACGTTGGCGACCGCATCTGGAAGACGAACGATCCTGCGCTGGACAAACGTCTGCGTCAGACGTTCGAGACGGATAAGCCTTACCGTACATTCCCGGTAAGTGTGAAAGTAACTGGCGTCCTTGGCGAGACGCTGAAGAGCTGGTGGACGGATGTGAAAGGCGGTCACACCGTCTTCGTACAGTCCGAGCTTCCGCTGGTTCAAGCGGAAAAAAGACCCATGGACGAACAGCTCTTCACCGAGCAGTTCGGTCGTCTTGGCGGCACGATTTATGAGCTTGCCGAGCTGGATGTCCAGCTGGACGGCGCATTGATCGTGCCGATGCGTGAGCTGAACAGCATGCGCCGCATGGCTGTCGAGTTGATGGAAGACGAGCGGCAGAAGCCGCGCGCGTACATCAAGCGTGAAGTCGGCGTTTATGACGACGTGCCGGTTGCTGTGACCGAGCATCATGCGGCTGTTACCGCTGTGAATGCACCTGCTCTATCCCAAGCGGATCGTAGTAGCGCCCAGTTGACCGCACTTTGCCGTAGCTTGGATCAGGTGAAGGCTGTGCTGGCGACTACGGACGTCAACTTGATTTATGCTGATTTTGAATTTATTAAGCAGTTTCCTGCCGCTGTCGAAGCCGTTCATGCCGCGGGGCGCCGAATTGCCCTCGTGACACCGCGGATTCATATGCCAGGGGAAACGGGCTATTTTAACAATATACTCAAGCTTAAGCCAGATGCGGTTCTGATTCGTAATACTGGCGCAGCCTACTATTTCTTGAAGCATCGCTTTGAGAATCCCGATGCACCACAACCGCAGTTGATCGGTGACTTCTCCTTGAATGTTGCTAACCATAAGGCAGCGGATTTGTTCTTGGCTGCTGGGCTTTCAAAGGTAACACCTTCGTATGACTTGAATATTCAGCAGATGGTTGACTTGCTTCGCCGCGCGGAAACATCCAAGCTCGAAGTTGTTATTCATCAGCACATGCCGATGTTCCACACCGAACACTGTGTGTACTGTACGTTCCTAAGTGAAGGAACTGACTTCACGAACTGTGGTCGTCCATGCGAGGAGAAGCGCGTTTCTTTGCAGGATCGTGTGGGCATGTCTCATCCCGTGCGCGTAGATGAAGGCTGCCGGAATACCGTGTACAACGCGATAGATCAGTCTGGTGCAGAGTATTTGAACCATTTCATGGATCTAGGCATTCGCTCGTTCCGTGTGGAGTTCTTGGAAGAGACACCAGAGAAAGTAACCGAAATTCTTGACCTGTACCGCAAAGCGATTGATGGTCAAATTAGTGGCACACAAGTATGGCGTTCCCTGAAGGCGACGAACCAATTGGGTGTAACGAAGGGTACGTTGGTGAAATAAATAGCTACGAATATAGCACAATTTCTAGACCGTCTCCCGACAACGATGTCGGGGGGCGGTTTTTTTAAAAGTTTAGGGTCTCTTTACAAAGATATAACGGGAGAACATACAGTTAATTCCGTGAGAATCCTCAACATTATATAAATATCTGGAAAAAGTACATGTAATATCGAGTCATTTCCTCAATCACAGCAAAATCTTAGAAATTACCTACCTATTTTCCAGTTATTCTTTAAAATCCAGCTGAAATCGGAAAAATAACGGGAGGTTTTCCAGTTAATGATGTGTGTGGCGTCGTAAGTGTCAGTTTCAAGGAAGTTACATGAGGATTTATGTAGGCTGTATTGAAATAGTGAACACTTTATTGAAATAAGTGCATAGTATCCGATCTGCAGCGGGCTTTATAATGATCGAAAGCAAGAATAATAACGCTTTAAATTTGATTAACTGCCATTTTAATAAGACAGGAATGATGATTGATGTATCGATTTCGAAGCCTGCCAATATTAGCTGTTTTCCTATCTTTTTTAATGGTTTTTTCTGTTTTTACTGTCATTCCTACACAACTAAGAGCAGATTCTTCACCCATTCTTCCCAATGGTGGTTTTGAGCAGATTGCTGATGGTAAGCCTGCAAGTTGGTCCGTCATAAGTGGGACAGTGACATCCTCAACGTATACCGTGCACAGCGCTGTCTACAGCGTGCAGTTAACGGATTTAAGGTGGGGTTGCGCAGCACGAAGATCGCGGTGACGCCTGGAAAGGAATACGAAGCATCCGTGTATTCTTACAATACCCAAGGAAGCTCGCAGCTGTATTTTGAGTTTTGGGATGTTAATAACACACGGATCCTCTTCCCGACAGCCACGAATTCGACCTTGAATCAGTGGAAGCAACTCTATCTCTCTCAAATTGCCCCAGCAGGTGCTGTATCGGCTACTCAACTACCACCCAATCGATCTCCCAAGCAAACGCTACTCAACTACCACCCAATCGATCTCCATGCCAAACGTTACTCAACCAACAATCAATCGAGGTCCATGCCAAACGTAACTCATTCACCACCCAATCAAGCCCCATGCCAACGCTTCCCCGCACCGTTTAAATGGAAAACCTCCATCTAAATTATCGATTTCTAAGCGAATTTAATGCATAACTGGAAATTATCCAGCTAATTTTGATCATTCCTCCACATTTTCGTCTTACAGCCAAGAATAGCTGTACCTTTTCCAGTTATTTCACGAAAAACAGAGAAACACACGGAATTACCTACCTATTTTCCATCTAAATCGTATATCCGACATATTGTGCACTAGTGGAACACATCTAAACAAAACACTTCTGCCAGTTCACAATTTAGACACATTATTTTAATCTATTTTTCAGATTCGCTTAAGGTTGGTTTATGTTTCCACCCGTATAGTGATGATGAATAATACGAACGCATAGAAATGGGGGATCTTGGATGCTAGAGGTCAAACAAGTCAGCAAGCTGTACGGAAATGATCGCGGCGTGCATAACATCGACTTCTCGATGCAGCGCGGTGAAATCGTCGGCTTCTTAGGGCCGAATGGTGCTGGCAAAACAACGACGATGCGCATGATTACAGGTTACCTGAATCCGACGCATGGTCAAATATGGGTAGACGGTCACTCCATGGCCGATAACCCGAAGAAGGCGCGCCGCAAGATCGGATACTTGCCTGAAACACCACCCCTGTACCCCGAGATGACGGTACAGTCTTACCTGCGCTTCATCGCCAACCTGCGCGATGTGCCTGCGCGCGAGCAAAAACTCCGTGTCGGCGAAGCCATCGACAAGCTCGGACTGCAAGGTCGCGAGAAGCAAATCATTCGCTCCCTCTCCAAGGGCTACAAGCAGCGCCTAGGACTCGCGCAAGCGATCCTACACCAACCGGATCTGCTTATTCTGGACGAGCCCACGTCGGGCCTCGATCCGAAGCAGATCATCGAGATCCGCCAGCTCATCCACGAGCTGGGCGAGAATCACACCGTGCTGCTGAGCACGCACATTTTGCCTGAAATTAACGCGATTTGTAATCGCGTTCTCATCATTAACCAAGGCCGCGTCGTTCTCGACGAGCGCCTCGAGCATCTCGGCCGCACGATGGGCGAGACGTTCGAGGTGTCGCTCGAGGTCAAGGGACCTCGCGAGCGGATCCTGAACGAGCTGCGCAGCCTGCCTTCCATCGGCGAAGTGAAAGAAGTCGACGCACCGGAAGCGGGGGCAGTAGTACCAACGGCGTCTGCCCTAGAATCTTTGGTAGCTTTGGAATCTTCGGAGTCTGCTGCCGACGAAGCAACCGATGTTCCCGCAGCTGCTCTTTCATCTGCACCAGTCGAGTCCGTTAAACTCCTCGTCACCTCCGCAGATCGCGCAGAAGACATCCGCGAAGCGGTATTCTTCCGACTCGCAAGCGCAGGACTGCCGATTCTAGCGATGAAGCGGGAAAGCCTCAGCTTAGAGGATATCTTCCTCAAGCTGACGACGGACGAGCCAGCCGACACATCCAAAGAGGAGGGTGACACCGATGCGTAGAATCTGGGCCATTTGCTCCAAAGAGCTGCAAATGTATTTCTTCTCGCCAGTTGCGTATGTGGCGTTTGCCTTCTACGTGCTGTTGTCGAGCTTCTTCTTTTATATCAATTTCGTAGCGGGACAGCCGCCAATCGTGGACGCGCGCTCCATCGTGGGCAATACCACGTTCATCTACCTGTTCATCATCCCACTTCTAACGATGCGTCTTGTTGCAGATGAGTTTCGTCAGGGTACGGACGAGTTGCTTCTGACATCACCTGCGGGTATTAGCGAAATCGTGCTGGGTAAATATTTATCCGCTCTAATCGTGCAAGTCGGCCTAGTGGCGATCTCACTCGTATATCCGCTCATCATGTCTTCCTTCGGTACATTAGATATGCCTGTTACATGGTTGTCGTACCTGAGCATGTTCCTGCTTGGCTGTGCGATGATGGCGATCGGATTGTTCGCATCCAGTCTGTCGAATAACCAGATGGTTGCGGGGATCACCGGCTTCGTTATTCTGCTTTTGCTATGGTTATTAGATTGGGTTAGCAGCACGATGACGGGTAAATTGAAGGATTACGTAGGTCAATTCTCACTGACCAGTCATTTGAACAATCTGCAAAAAGGCGTCTTCCATGGCGGAGACATCCTCTTTTACATCACATTAACAGCCGTGTTCCTGGTTCTTTGTATACAAGTCCTTGAAAGAAAGCGTTGGAGGTGAGCGGAATGAATAAGTGGATACGGGGAACTAATGCGACGGTTCTATCAATCGCGGTTATCGGCATTTTCATTATTCTGACAATCTTCCTTCACTCGCTTAAGGGCTTCCAGGTCGATTTGACGAAAAATAAAAATTTCACGCTCTCAGAGCAAACAACCGCTGCACTCAAAAATCTCAATCAAGATATTCACGTCATCGCTTTCACGAACAGTGGAGATGGCAATGGTTTTGTGACGCGCCAAGTCACGGATATGGTAGCTGAGTACAAAAAGCAAAGCAGTAAAATTACGTACGATGAGTACGATATGCTGAAGCAGCCTTCGATGGCGAAGCAGTATGGGGTGGATCAAGGCGGAACGATTATTTTCGAATTGGGCACCAAAAAGCAAAACATCAACTTCTATGAACTGTTCGTGGGACAGCAGGATGGATCCTACACCTTCTCAGGTGAAGAGAAGTTTACACAAGCGATTCAAAGCTTGACATCCACAGAGAAACATACGGTTTACTTACTGTCAGGTCATCAAGAGTATCCGGCGTCTGCTACAAGTATTTTTAAAAGCAGCCTGGCTGCTGCCAACTATGACGTGAAAGATTTGAATCTTTACGTGGAAGGCAAAATCCCGGATGATGCGCAAATGCTCATGCTTCTTGGACCGACCAACGATCTGAACGACAAAGAAGCAGAGCTCATTCAGACCTATTTGAAGGGTAAAGGTAAAATTTATATCGCGCTGGGCTTCAATAAGGATATGACGACGAAGTGGAAAAACATCGATGCCATCATGAAAACCTACGGTGTTCAGGATCAGCACGCGATTGCGATTGAAACGAAACAAACGTCGTTGTATGACCCGTTAACGATCATTCCAGAGTATGGTTCACACGATATTACGAACAAATTATCCAGCAACAATCTGATTACCATGCTCTCATTGGCTGTTAGCTTGAATGCCGATGATAGTGCACCAGATTACACGAAATCCTTGTTGTTGACGACAACGGACAAAGCATACGGTGAAACCGACATTAACCTGCTGGCACAGAATAAGACGAAGCAGGATGCGACAGATGTCAAAGGACCGCTTAACTTGGGTTACGCCATCTCAGACAAAGATAACAAGCCTAAGGCCGTTATTCTTGGTGGTTCTACATTCGTGCTGGATGAAGATATTCAGAATCAGGGTAATAAGGACTTTGCTCTGAACAGTATTGGCTGGCTGCAAGAACAGAAGGATCAAATTACGATCCGACCGCGTCAAGGTGATGCGTATCAACAGGCGATGATTACGCCTAGCCAAGCGAATACGATTTTTCTCATTACCATCGTGTTCTTACCACTCTTATTCCTTGTCATTGGCGGCTTGATCTGGTGGAGGAGGAGAAGAGGATGAAACGGTTTATTCCAACCATTCTGTTAGTCGTCATTTGCATCGGTGGTTTCTGGTACGCCTCAAGCAAAGACTTCTTCCAAGAGAAGAAAGATGAACCCAAGTCCCTTCTAACCCTGAAACAAGAAGATGTGAAGGCTGTCTCGGTGAAAACGGAGGAGGCGCAGATTGAACTAAGCCGTACGACGACTGGTTGGGATATGCAAAAACCAGCGGCTGCGCCGATCAATTCGAATCAAGTTGATTCTTGGTTAGATATGATAGGTCTGGTGACATCGACCAAGCTTGTGGAGGATCAAGCAACGAATCTAGCCGAATATGGCTTAGATAAACCAGTGGGCACGTATGAAGTCACCTTGAAGGACGGTTCCAATAAAGGCTTGCTCGTAGGGACTGCACTGCCGATCGAAGGCTTCTCTTACGTGCAGGTGGAAGGCTCATCTGCCGTGTATCAAGTCAGTGATCAATCATTGACATCGCTGAACAAAACGCCGGTCGACTTTGCCGACACAAGCCCGATTCATCAGGAGAACGACAAGGTGCAAAGTGTCAAGTTGACGTGGAAGGGCCAATCATGGACGCTTTCTAAGACAGACAAAGATAAAGTCGCTGCGGATGCAGGCTGGAAGCTTGGGGATAAAGAGATGAAGGGCACGGAGGCAAGTCCGCTCCTCGATCAGTTAATCTTCTTGCATAGCAGTGAACTTCCGCAAGCGGCAGCCCAGAAGCCGACAACTGGTGGAGAGCTTAAGTTGGAGATAGCTATGACGGTGGACGGGAAGGACGTTACCGACGTCTATGAAGGTAAATTGAGCGGAGAACAAGTTTGGCTAGCTAAACAGGGTGGGCAGTGGGCATACGCTTTGGCAGCCGAGGATATTCAAAGTCTAGCAGATGCTTATGCGGGCAAGACCGCTAAGCCTGCTTCCTAATGAGAAAACTGCTTCCTACAGGGATTTAAACTGTGGCGAAGCAGTTTTTTTGTTAATCCGACATAAAACGGCATTTTTTGGGAAAAATAAAAGAGAGGAAAGGAGGTCACATGCACATGTACAACACACAAGAGAACCAAGTTATTTCTGGTAAAGAACTTTCGTATCTATCGGATACATTCAAGAATGAAGAATTGTTAGCAAAGCTTTGTGTACAAGGCGCGGTGAACAGCCAAAGTCAGTCCTTGAAACAAACCCTGTCTCACCTATCTCAAGAACGCTTGCAAAATATGAGTATCCTAATGAATGCCCTGCAACAGCAATCCGGCATGACCCACTAATTCGAACCCACAAGGAGGTGCAAAACGCATGTATCAGCAAAATTCTCAACAACAGCAGCAAGTCGACCTAGAAGATTTAGACTTTGCCAACTTCGTCCTGTCTGAACTGAAGCGCAGTGCGCGTGAATACACAACGGCTGCCTTGGAAGCTGCTAATCCTAGCATTCGACAGACGTTCGAAACTTTATTGCAAAAAACATTGGATGACCAAGCGCTTGTTTTTCAAGAAATTCAGAGTCTTGGCGGTTATCAAATTGGGCAGGCTGAGCAGCAGATGATTGAGCAAGAGATTCAGAAGCAGAGTCAGACGGCGTTACAAGTACAAGCTATCGTCCAACAGCATGTTAGCAGAGCTGCTTCAGCAAGCTTTACCCAGCAAGATCGGAATTCGGAGTCAACGACACAGTCGCAACAGCAGCAACAGCCGCAAACTCAATCTCAATCGCAGCAACACCAATCGTACCCAACGCAGTCTCACCAGTTCGAACAGTCATACCAACAAAGACAGCCATACAGTCAGCAACAAGGACAACCAAATCAAGGGCAGAATCAAGTTGCGGCACTGCACCAAGCACCAACGACAACGGCAGCACCTGCACCTTCGTTCCAGCCAGTGAATTATGCAAACCAGTATCCGAATGCGGTATACAATAATCAACAAGGTCGAGGCCAAGGATATACACCTAGTCAGTCTCAGCAACAGTCCTCTTCTTATAACCAAACTCCAACAAGGAGCTACCAAGATCAGAGTCATGATGCATCGAACTATGGTCGTGGGCCTCAGGGCTATGCAGCTTCTTCCAACCAAGCAAATGAGCATACAGGCATAACGGGGACAGGCAGAGGTGCACAAGCACGTATTGTTTCCCGTTCACAGCAGGGCGTAACATCGTCCGGTTCCGAAGGAAACTCCTACATGAATAGGTCACAAGAAGGTAATAAATATAACTTCTAAACAAGTGTAATCTCATGTTTAGATCGTTCCCAGACATTCAGACATCCTGGCCTCCATTGGCAGGGTGTCTTTTTGCTTCTTCCTCTAATTTGTCCCACTATTTTTCTAATTCAGGAATGAGTACGGCTTGGCTCACATATATAAGGAACATAGGATGTCCAAACTTAGGGAAAAGGGAGCTTAAGCTGATGAAAAAAACATGGGTATATGGTGCGGCTACTCTAGTGGTACTTGGAGCATTAACAACAGCGTGCGGTTCCAAAGATGAGGTCATCCCGTCCGTAGCAACAGGGACGAAGGATGCGGGTACAACGAAAACAGTTCAAGTGAAGACGGAGACAGGAACAGGAACAGGAACGAAAGCGGCAACGACGAGTGCAAAGCCTGCGATTGATGCCAGCTACAAGGTAGACGGGAAGAATGTCACGATTACGTACCAAACGTCCAATTTTAAATTATCGGAAGAAGACATGAATAAAGCCAACGTACTGGGAGAAGGACATCTCCACCTGTATGTGGATGGCAAGCAGAAGGCGATGATCGGGAAGACAGGCCCATTGACGCTCACGAATTTAACAACAGGTGCCCATGAAATTAAACTTGAGCTTCAGCAAAATGATCACAAAGAAATCAATGTGGAGAAAATTCTCAACATCGTTGTGAAATAACGAACATTTGTGCGTATTTCGGCGCAAATGTAGCTTCGACGCAGATCGGATACGTTCAGTTGCATATTCCTCCAAAAGACGGGCGATTAGCCCGTCTTTTGTCATTTGACACACCAGAATGCGTAGCATAGACTGTTGTTAGTATGGCAGAACTGCCGCCTAATCGGAGGGAAACATTTGATCGTCGATATACGCAAGTGGAAACATGTATTTAAGCTCGACCCAGACAGGGACATCTCAGACGAGGCGCTGGATCGGCTTTGTTTATCCGGTACAGATGCGATTCTCGTAGGTGGCTCTTCCGGAGTAACGTTTGATAACACGGTAGATCTTCTATCGCGAATCCGCCAATATGAGGTTCCTGTTGCCTTGGAGATTTCGAATCAGGAAGCAATTGTGCCTGGGTTTGACCTTTTTCTAATACCCGTTGTGCTGAATGCAGATGATCCGAAATGGATCGTTGGGCAACATCATGAGGCGCTCAAGGAATACGGCGCATTATTGAATTGGGATGAGATCGTAGCCGAAGGCTACATTATATTGAATAAAGAAGCGACGGCAGCCCAGCTGACCTCAGCGCGTACCGACTTGGATGCGAAGGACGTAGCAGCTTATGCGCGTATGGCGGACAAGCTTTTTCATATGTCGATTGTGTATTTGGAATACAGCGGCACCTTCGGAGATATGGAGCTCGTCCGTCGGACGCGGCAAGTGCTCGAGAATGCCCGTTTATTGTATGGTGGCGGGATCGACTCCCTAGAGAAAGCGCAACTAGCAGCCGAAGCGGCAGATACCATTGTGGTCGGCAACATTATATATAGTGACTTGGAGCAGGCGCTCCAGACCGTGCATGTGAACTTTGATAGAAATGGAAGGTAACTCTAACGTGAATGAAACTGTCAATATTTTAGAAGCAGTCAAAAAGTTAAACCCTCAACAGCGCAAAGCTGTAGAAGCCGTAGACGGCCCTCTATTAATTATGGCTGGAGCGGGAAGCGGTAAGACGCGCGTGCTCACGCATCGGATCGCATACCTGATTGGTACACGCAAAGCGGCACCGTGGAACATTCTAGCGCTAACCTTTACGAACAAAGCAGCACGTGAGATGCAAGATCGTGTTAGTAAACTGGTAGGTGGTAGTGGAAGTGATATTTGGGTATCCACGTTTCACTCGATGTGTGTGCGAATGTTGCGCAAGGACATCAATCGGATCGGCTTTTCCTCGAACTTTACGATACTAGATTCAGGTGACCAACTGTCAGTTATCAAAACCTGCTGCAAAGAGCTCAACATTGATACGAAGAAACACGAGCCCAAAACATTTCAAGCAGCCATCTCCACAGCCAAAAATGAACTTATCTCTCCTAAACAATTTGAAGACAAAATCGGTGACTACTTCGATGGGCTGACCTCGAAAATTTATACGCTTTATCAGAAGAAGCTTAGAGCCAATAATTCTTTGGATTTTGACGATTTGATTATGGCGACGATCCATTTGTTTAAAGAAGTTCCAGAGGTGCTGGAATTTTATCAAAACAAATTTCAATATATCCATGTCGATGAGTATCAGGATACGAACAGAGCGCAATATATGCTATGCCAAATGATTGCGTCCAAACATAAACGCATTTGCGTTGTGGGGGACAGTGACCAGTCCATCTACCGTTGGCGTGGGGCGGATATTAGCAATATCCTTAATTTTGAACAGGATTACCCGGATGCAACGGCTATTCTCTTGGAGCAGAACTATCGTTCAACCTCGAATATTTTGCAGGCTGCGAATAAAGTCATTGCGAACAACACAGGTCGTAAGCCGAAGAACCTTTGGACAGATAAAGAAGGCGGCGTACCGATTAAGCTGTATCAGGCTGATACCGAGTATGAAGAGGGTTACTTCGTTACGAATGAAATCAATAAGAATAAATCGAACGGGAAGAACTTCGGCCATCACGCAATCTTGTACCGTACGAACGCTCAGTCCCGGGTCATCGAGGAAATTCTAATTAAATCCGATATCGCCTACACCATCGTCGGCGGGGTCAAGTTCTATGATCGGAAAGAGATTAAGGATATTTTGGCATACTTAAGATTGATCTCCAATCCGAACGATGATATCTCTCTGAACCGAATCGTAAACGTGCCGAAAAGGGGCGTTGGCGGTACGACGTTGGATAAAGTGGCGGAAATGGCTGGACGTAGAGGGATCTCTCTATTTGCCATGTTGGAGGAAGTTGATTCTCTAGAGATCAACACGAAGGCCAAGCATGCCCTCGCGGATTTCCGCGAAATGGTTGATAACCTCAATCGCATGGTAGAGTACCTATCCGTAACCGAKCTTACCGAGAAAATCCTTGAAATGTCTCAGTACCGTTTAGAAATGCAACGCGAGAACACCATCGAATCCAAGGCTCGTCTCGAAAATATCGAAGAGTTCCTRTCCGTGACCATGGACTTTGAGAAGCGCAATGAGGATAAATCGCTCATTTCCTTCCTTACAGACCTAGCGTTGATCGCGGATATCGATACACTAGATAAAGACAAGCCCGAAGAAGAGCAGGACGCTGTCGTCCTCATGACGATGCACAGCGCCAAAGGACTGGAGTTCCCCGTCGTGTTCATCATCGGGATGGAAGAAGGCGTCTTCCCGCACAGCCGTGCGTTCGCCGACAACGAAGAGCTCGAAGAGGAGCGCCGTCTGGCCTATGTGGGCATTACGCGCGCCGAGCAAGAGCTGTTCCTCACGTGCGCGCGCATGCGCACGCTCTTCGGCCGTACCGCCGCGAACGCGCCGTCGCGATTCCTTCAGGAGATTCCAAAGGAACTCCTGGAAACCGTCTCCGCTGGCGGATCCAGCGGCGGCTTCTCCCGAGGCGGCCGTTCCGGCGGCACCTCGTCTTGGGGCAGCAGCGGCAGCGCCGCTGCATCGAGCCGTGGCACGACCACCGGCTCGTCTGCCTGGGGCACGCCGTCCTCCTTCGGGGGACGGCCTAGCACTAGCACTGCCGCTGGCGGGACTGCTGCGCCAAGCCCCGCGGCCGCGCCTCGACCGGCCGCGTTCCGGGCTCCGCAGCCTGCCGCAGGCGGCGCGGTGCCGGACTACAAGGCCAGCGACCGCGTGTCGCATGGCAAGTGGGGCATCGGCACCGTCGTGTCCGTGAAGGGCTCGGGTGATGACACCGAGCTGCAAATTGCTTTCCCGGCGCCTGTTGGCTTGAAGCGCCTGCTCGCGAAGTTCGCTCCGATCACGAAAGTGTAGGAGCGCTCTGCCTTGTCTCGTCCAACCTTGCCTTGTCCGCCAATACTCCCATTGAGAGAGGAAGTCCGCCATGATCGATAAACTCGCGGCAATGAAAACCCTCATCCAAGAAATCAACAAGCATAACCATAACTACTATACGTTGGATCAACCTACGATTTCTGACGCAGAATGGGATGCTCTTTACGATAAATTGTCCACGCTGGAGCAGGAAACAGGGGTTACCCTGCCTGCTTCCCCTACCCATCGGGTAGGTGGAGATCTGCTCAAAGGCTTTGAACCACATCGTCATTTAGCGCGTCTTTGGAGCCTGGATAAGGCTCAAAACGCTACCGATTTGGCAACCTGGCATACACGTGTACTTAAGCTGATTGCGGATTACAATAGCAAGAACCCTGAGACGCCTCTGCCAGACCCGACTTATGTGGTCGAGCTAAAGTTTGATGGGCTTACGTTAAACCTTACCTATGAACAAGGTCAGTTAGTACAAGCCTCAACACGGGGGAATGGTACCGTTGGCGAGGGCATCTTGGCCCAAGTCAAAACGATCAAATCAATCCCGCTCGAGATTCCTTACGATCAAGGGACGATTGAAGTGCAAGGCGAAGGCGTCATGTTCCTGTCTGTCCTAGAAGCTTACAATCAGACGGCCGCAGAGCCGCTCAAAAATGCTCGTAATGCCGCAGCTGGTGCCCTGCGTAATCAGAACCCTAAGCTAACCGCAGAGCGTAAACTGAACGCTTTCTTCTATAATGTGGGCTACTCGAGTGACCTTCAATTTGAAAATCATGCGGAGATGGTTCAATTCTTGCGGGATAACCTGTTCAAAATCAGTAACCGTACACGGTACTTCTCGACCATCGAAGAGGTAAGTAGCGAGCTCGAACGCATCGCTGAAGAGCGGTCCAGCTTCGACTTCCTGATTGATGGAAGTGTCGTAAAGCTGACKGATATGCGCACAAGGGAAGTATTCGGCTATACGGATAAATTCCCGCGTTGGGCGATTGCTTATAAGTTCGAAGCCGAAGAAGCGACGACAATTTTGCAAAGTGTTTCTTGGGAAGTCGGCCGCACGGGTAAAATCACACCACTAGCCCGCGTAGAAGCCGTCGATCTCGCAGGCGTAACCGTGCAGAACTGTACGCTCAACAACGTTGGCGACATTGAGCGCAAAAACCTCAAACACGCCCTTGGCAGCCTCGTTTACATTCGCCGGTCGAATGACGTCATTCCAGAGATTCTCGGTAAGGTGACCGAGGAGAATGACGGCGAGGAGATCGTCGCTCCGACGCATTGCCCGTCCTGCGGCAGTGAGCTGGAGATGCGCGGTGCGCACCTCTTCTGTCTCAACAGACTCGGTTGCAGTCCGCAGCTCGTGGGCCGGATGGCGCATTTTGCTTCGCGCGATGCGATGGACATAGAATTTTTCAGCGAGATGACCGCTTCACAGCTGCATCAAGAGCTGGATGTCCGCGATCCTGCGGATCTGTACACCTTGCAATTCGACGATCTGGTTAAGCTCGATCGTTTTGGTGAGAAGAAGGCGCGCAACCTGCTCGGCGCCCTCGATAAGAGCAAGTCCCGCGATCTCGCGTCTTTCCTGTATGCACTGGGCATCCCGAACTCGGGCAAAACCACTACGAAAGTGCTCGCCGATCACTATCGCAGCCTTTCGCGCATCATGGAAGCAACAACAGAGGAGCTTATTACGCTTCCAGACGTGGGCGGTATCGTAGCGGAGAGCATTCACTCGTTCTTCCGTGACCCTGTGATGGTATCCAGCATTGAGCGGATGCTAGCCGCAGGTGTGAGCCCTGTTGCAGAGGAAGCCCCGGTCATCGTGGCCAGCGAAGATAACCCGTTCTTCGGCAAAACAATCGTCCTCACAGGAACACTTTCCTCGATGGGACGGGACGAATGTGCGAAGAAGCTCGAAGCCAGAGGTGCTAAAATCACCGGCAGTGTCTCCAAAAAGACCGACATCGTAATCGCAGGCGAAAGCGCAGGTAGTAAGCTAACGAAAGCGCAAGAGCTGGGTATCCGAATCATTGAAGATGAACAGGAGCTTTTGCAACTGCTAGGTGAAGCTTAATCTATATAGAAGAGAGGTGACAGCGCCATGCCTGTAACGACCCTACATATCGTCAACGGAGACGCATTCGGCGATAAGCTTCGAGCATCCGGTATCCAAGGAGAGATTTTGGTGTGGCGCGAGTCACTTTATGAGGGACCTATCGGCATGCAGATGACTGATAGTGCCCTTATCTCTATGAGAGCATCTTATATGAATGACCGTTACGGCATTCCCGAGGACACTTTCAAGTCCCAGACCATACAGCAGGAAGCGAGGCTAGATACCCTCAAGGATGTGGACGAGGTTGTCTTATGGTTTGAACATGATCTATACGATCAATTGATGCTGTGTTATCTGCTTTCAAGAATCGATGGCTTACCTGGCTGTTCCTTCGAACTATCATTGATCTGCATTGACAGCTTCCCTGGCGTAGACCCTTTCTATGGCTTGGGGCAATTAACCGTAGATCAAATTCTACATCTGCATGGCACTTGGTTGCCTGTGAGCGATGATCAGCAATCCCTTGCCAGCAAGGTCTGGACAGCCTATTCGGCTTCCGAGCCTTTGCCTATGGCAGTATTATTAGAAGAAGATCTCTCCCCATTCCCTTTTCTTAAAAAGGCCCTAGAGGCCCATACAGCCCGTTTTCCTTCTATGCAAAATGGCTTGACCGCCATTCAGCAGTTGACGCTTGAGCTCTTAATGGATGACGAGGTGTCCGTCTTGTCCTTATTTCAAAACATATCTGAGCAAGCCATCCGCTATGGCTTAGGTGATTTGCAATTCTTTGGCATCCTGAATGGGCTTTGGCATTGCGAGCATCCCCTTATCCAAGTCCTCGGTGGTGATAAGCTGCCAAGGTACAATGAAGCGTGGCCGCCGCATTTTGAAAATTACAGAGTAAAGATAACAGATATGGGTAAACTTATTCTTACTTGTAAGCAGGATCATATCTTTCTGAACGGGATCGATGAATGGATCGGTGGCGTTCATTTGCTTGGCATGAAGGATGTTTGGCGCCGAAATGCAGTAACTACAGGCTTTACCAAGCTGTAAGATAATGTATTTAAAAAGATACTTGCATTTCATTTTGAAACCTGATAATATATGTTCTTGTCACCGCAAGAGCGACACATTAACGCTTTAAACGGTAACGCAATAAAGCTCTTTGAAAACTGAACAAATGAATGAAGCATATCAGCAAATTCAGTCACGCAAGTGACTACAATTGAGATTGCAAAATCTCGCTAGCTTCAAAATGAGCATTTCAGCTTTTCTATTATGGAGAGTTTGATCCTGGCTCAGGACGAACGCTGGCGGCGTGCCTAATACATGCAAGTCGAGCGGGTTTATCCTTCGGGGTAAGCTAGCGGCGGACGGGTGAGTAACACGTAGGTAACCTCACGTAGGTAACCT
>NZ_JBFTPF010000007.1:0-207935 GCF_056398345.1 Paenibacillus sp. 01T442 | reverse complement strand
AGAGTGGACAGCGCTTGTGAATGAGCGAATTGCGTTATTGAAAACACATCCGGAAGCGGAATTAATAGAGATGGAGAAAGAATTCTCCTATAACTGGACATCTTTGATTGAAAAATKGAGTGCCATGGACGATATCAAGGAGACGGCCGCAAAACAAAGTGGGAATACGATCAGTCGCGTTAGCTTCATGGATTCGGTCCGGAAGTTTCTCATTGGGCAAGAACTGGTGACCGACATTGGTAATCAGGAAATTGCCTTGACCGAAAAGGCCAAAGTGGTTGTGCAGCGTTATTTTATGGAACTAGAGTATAACCGCGGTATTTTGGAGTTTTTATATCAAAGCGATACGTTTGAGGGGGAGGGAAGCGAACATGCCAGCGATCTCTAGAATTCGGTTTACGAATGTCGTCTACGAGGACGGAAATAAGCGCTATAACGACGAATTGTTTCATTTTGATGGGCATAACGGCGCGATTTTATTGGAAAATGGAGGGGGCAAGACGGTTTTCATCCAGTCAGCCCTTCAAGCCATCTTGCCGCATGAGGAGCTAGCCGGACGTAAAATAAAAGATACCTTAAGTCTCGAGAATGGTCCAGCGCACATTGCGATCGAGTGGATTCTAAGTGAACGTCCTCGGCGATATGTCGTGACAAGTATAAGTTTGTTTTTGACAGCAACAGGCATTGATTCGTATCGGTATGTGTATGACTATCCGGTGCTTGATCCGGATGCCATTGATCGGATTCCTTTTGTTAAGGAAAGTGCTGGTAATCTTCGAGCAGCCGATAGAGGCGAAATTCATGATTATTACCACCAGATGACGCAGAAAAGAATGAATGCGAAGCTGCCGGCAACGATGAAAGAATACAAGAAAATATTGGAAAATGATTACCGCATTATCGCCTCAGAATGGGAACGCATTGCGAAGATCAATAGCTCAGAGGGCGGCGTGGAGAGTTTTTTTGATGAATGCAAAACGACGAGCCAGCTGTTTGATCGCTTGTTGATCCCAACGGTAGAAGATGCGATGGCCGGATATGAACAAGGCGAGTTCGCGAATAATTTTGAAATGCACAGAGACAGCTTCAAAAAATATAAAGAATTAAAAGAGAAAATCGAAGAGAATAAAAAAATTCTCATCGAATTGGATCAATATGTGCTTCACTATGCCACGATGGATACGAAACAGGTGGCTTATGAAGCCGCGCAAGCTGAAACAAAGGCCTATTGGCTGCTCGTCAATGAACAGAAGAATGAGGAAACCGCGAAGCTCTCGCAGTGGCATCAGATGATGGCAGCATGCGATGAGCAAGTGCAGGAATTGGCGCGGAAGAAGGAATCGCTGCATATTGCGAAGCAAAAGCAGGAGCAGTCCGTCTTGGAAACAAAGCTTAGATTGGTCGAAGAAGACGTTGAGTTCAAAGAAAAGCTCGTACGGAGCGCGAAAGAGAGCTATTATTCGTTGCGTTTGGCCGATTACAGGCAGCAATGGACCTCTGCGGAGGAGCGCATGAACTATGTGCAGCGCGAACTTAAACAATTCGGTCATACCCAGGAAGAGGATGTATTGCGGGAAGCTTGGATCCAGAATGGTGGCCAAATTCGCAGTATTTACAGCAAGATGGAGCAGGAGTGGCAGGTTGAAGAAGAAACGCTTATCCAAGAAGTAGCTGCTCATCAGAATCGATTGAACTTAGAGGAAACAATTCTGATGGAGCTTTCAAGTGAGTTAGAGCTATTAAACAAGCAACTCATTGAACATAGATCGCTCGTGCAAGCCCGTGAGAAAGATAGGGAAGAGCTGAGTGCAACTGTTCTAGCCAATCCTGCCGTGGAGAGCATGGAAGGCAGCATGACGGACTGGATTCAGCGTTATCAGAAGTTGGATGAGGGCAATGTTCAGCTGGTGCAGAAGAACAAAGATTTGGCATTCGGTAAGGTGGAAAGCGAGAGACAGCTGCTGGGGGTGAGTGAAAGCCTCAAGATCGCTTATGTGGAACGTGCCAATTCAGAGCAGAGTCTCGACGCATTTAAAAAAGTGCATGAATCCATCCTTAACGAAATCGCTTCGTATAGGTCTTCATGGGGAAGGCTCTCGACTGTTTATGAGAAGCAAAGTTCGATTGAAGAACGGCTTAAAGAAGATATGGAAAAACAGCTGATCGAGAAAGAAGCTTACTTGTTGAAAGAGCGTCTCGCTTTCCGTTATATCGATGATTACAGCTCCCAGCCTACTTTTTTTGCGGACGTGTATGTGGCGGGTTTGGTGGATAAGTGGAGAAATCAGTTCGATTTATTGGAGACAGGTATTCAATATTTACAGAGTTTGAAGTTAACCGAGCGAGCGATGACTCACCCCCTCTGGTCTGTGACGTTAATTACGACGGAAGGTGAGGTTGCGTTAGTCACAAGTAAGCTGCGGCAATATGCGGAAGATATGCAGTTCCCGATTCAAGTGATCTCTTCACAGGAAGCGGCACGTCTGGTGGGTAGTGATACACCGGTAGCCACGGAAGATAGTGCGTGGGTGGAACCACAGCATTGGCGTGATAATGTGGAGGATACGGAATTCGTCAACTGGAAGCAAACGATTTCCTTGAAAGGAGAAGAAGTTCGGATAGCGCGTAAAGAAAAGGAAAGCGATCTGCAGCGTACTTCTGATCTTCAAGCCTCTTTTAGCCGATTCCTGTTGGCATACCCGCTTGAGGTCGTACAAGACATGGAACGGCGAGTAGGGCTTACACGCGAAGCTGTGCGTGAACTAGAGGGTCAAGAGGATGCCATCAAGAAATCCATACGCTTGGTAGAGCAGACAATCCTACAACATAATACCGTGTTGGACGAGCAAAAAGTGGAAATGGTTCAGCTCGGGCAGCGGATTGAAAAAGGGAGTAAATACGTCGAGCTGGGCAAAGAAATCGTGACGTTGAACGGAGCCATCGACCAGCTTGCACTGCAGTCTGATGATCAGCAACAAAAGCTGGAGGGCAGGCGGCGCTCGATAGAGCAAGCGAAGCTACAGAGTGAATCCGTGAAGGGCAGAATGAACGTTGTGAAAACGGAGAAAGCGAGTCTTCAACGTCAAGATCTGTATATCGAATTGGCGGATGTGCAGCCCATTGCAGCGAATCATAGCTTAGAATGGTTGAAAACAGAAAGAAAAGATTTACATCTCAAGCTTAATCATATATCCCAAGGGCGTCAGCAGCTTGAAACGGAGTTGAAGCATGCCCAAGCGAGCAGAACAACGTTGGAGCGGGAGATGAGCAAGCTTCGCTTGGAACAAGCGGACTTGCATTTGAATGAGGAGCTTGCCTTCTCTGTGACGGGTGAAGAACAGATGTCGCAGTTATTGTCAGAGCTCAAGGATCACGAATCACGGTTGGCTCTGGATAAGGAAGAATTGGGGCGAGTCGATAAACAGTATAATGAACTAGCAACGAGGATTACATTGCTGATTGAGCAGTATAGGGATATGCATGCGGGTGAGCAGCCTATGACTTTTACAGAGTCGCTGAGTGTAGTGGATGCACACGTCCAAAGTGAGGATACACGTTTACAACAGCAGAAATCAGGCTTACAGCAGCAATATACGCAAATTCAGTCGCAATTAAATAAAATCGGAGACGTGATTGATTACCTAAATCAATACAAAATCTTGCACGGTTTTGAAAATCCACTCATTCAGGCAGCTTTTATCACGCAGGAGCAGAAATCAGAGTTCCCGTATGACAGAATGAAAGGGGGGCGGCAATCTGTAACGTCGCTAACCGCCTTGATGAAAGAACTGGAAGCTGAAGAGTCGTCTGTGAAGAAGGCTAGACTCCATTTTATAGATTTTTGCCGGAAACAAATTAAGGATGTCAAAATGAGAGAAATGGCTGAGCAAGGTGTCGAGAAAAAAGACAACTATCAGGAGCTGACGCAATTTCAGCACAAAATGCACAGCCGAATTGAACGTGTCAACCACGTTGCTGAAGAGACGATGCGCACACATAATCAGCAACTTGAACAGTATATCATTCATGTTCATAGCCATTTGAAGCTGATCGCGTCTGAACTACGTGATATTCCGAATAAAACGAGAGTTAAGGTCGAGGATCAGTGGAAGCATATTTTCTCCTTTCTCATTCCTGAATGGGATGAACTTGAGGCGAAGGATCATCTGCGTAAGCATCTGGAATGGGTTTTGACCGAACTAGAAAAAGGTCATTACCGTGATGATAACGATCAAGAAGTGAAATCAACGGTTCGCAAAGAACTTGAAAAATGGCTGGATACCAAGCAGCTTCTGCAGATTGTTTTGCAAGAAAGAGTCATGAAAGTATCGTGCCGTAAAGTAACTAATGAGAATAACGTAACGAAGGCTTCCTTCTCATGGGAACAGTCTAATAATTGGTCTGGCGGTGAAAAATGGAGCAAGAATATGACGTTATTCTTAGGTCTGCTCAACTATGTCGCAGAAAAGCGACAGCATATTCAAGCGAACATGAAGCGGCATCGCACCGTGATTCTCGATAATCCATTCGGGAAGGCATCGAGTGACCATGTACTAAGTCCTGTGTTTTTTATCGCTGAGCAGCTTGGCTTCCAGATCATCGCACTGACTGCGCATGCGGAAGGCAAATTCCTCAAGGACTATTTCCCAGTTGTCTTTAGCTGTAGGCTCAGACAAGCAGCCAATGGCAGCAAGCTGGTTATGACCAAGGAAAAGGAAATCAATCAGGCTTATTTCCGCGATCATGCGCCGATTTCGCTGGAAAGACTTGGGGACGTTAAGCAGATGGAGTTATTTATCTAGGGAGGGCGTTACTTCGTAAACCAAGTGCGAGTATATGCTGTATTACGTACCTAACAATGATAGTATGTTCCCCGTTTAATGGACACGAGCGACGCTATTTTTAATAAAGCAGACAGTTTCCTCGTGTAACGGACAGCAACGACGTTATTTACTGTTTTGGAGGCAAAATTGTGTCCTAAGCAGGGGAATAACGGCCATGTTGTCCGTTAGAATTTGTAATGGCTACTTTGTCGCTTACTAACGTTCCCTGCGTCCGTTAAACACTGAGTTGGCTTTATTTCCTGGCGAAAAATAAATACTTATTGAAATTCAAAAAGTCTGCTTATTCTCCTGTGGCTACGCTTCGGAGAGCAAGCGGACGTTTTTATTTACTTCAAGCTGATGAAAGCGCTGGAACACGCAGCTGCTGGCGCTTTATTTTCGAACAGTGGAAACAAGTGAATACGTCAGAAGAGTGGCATTAATAATGGATCATCTCATTTCGTTGCGAAATTGGAGGGTCCTTTTTGGTCATTTTCCTGTTGGTTTTTTTCTGTATTATGCATACAATAAGGGAAAGCACTTATTCGATGCAGCAGGGTGATGAACTACTTGAAAAATTGGCTAGTTAGTAATATGAAATCGACATTAATTTTCGGTATTCTCGTACTTATTACGATAGCTGGCGGAGTGTTAGGCTACTTCGGACTGCTTCGAGACAGTGATGGGGGATTTACCMTACATACGCATTCGACCTTTCAGCCAGATGTGGTTGTCATGGGAACAGAACTAGAGGGCATGTATCTTGCTCAAAAGGCAAAGAAGGAAGGTCTCGACGTATTAATCCTCGAAACGAAAGGCCGATTAGGCGGACAACTCATTCAAGGTGAGATGCTCTATCTCGATGGAACCTACGATGATGAAGGCACTCCTCTCATGCAAGGCGGCATGAAGGAGCTTTTCCAACAGTACACACAAGGAAGTATCCGTACGAAAACGGATTTTGCCCATTATTTTCACAAACTTATTGAAGGCATACCCGTTGAGAAAAATATCGTGCTTGAAGACTTGAAAGTGACAGGCAATAAGGTCATTTCACTCGCCTATCAAGACGGTGATGGGAAAAAGCGAATGGTGAAGCCTTCTTATCTTGTTGATAATTCGGATGACGCTGAGTTGGTTCGAAAGCTTGATGTGCAACCGCTTCCAGGTTTGGAAGCGCTATATGGGAGCAAGGAACGCGAATATATGAGTGGCACATACATGATGAAGTTTAAGGGAGTCGATTGGGACAAGTTTCAAACTCAGTTTTGGAAAATGACGAAGATCGAGCGTGCTCATACATTCGGACCCGAAAGCTATGTGAACTCGCACATCGCCTATGGGTTTCCGCCAATCGTGTCGGCCTATGAACTACACAACAAGAACGAGCTTAATCTCCGAGGGTTGAACATTCTTAATCAAGGTAACGGGGAGATTATGATTAACGCGCTTCAGGTATACGGCATCGATCCAAGCCGGGAGGAAACGATTGAACGAGGGATGAAGCTCGCGAAAGAAGAAATGCCTTTCATACGCGATCATCTACGTAAATATATGGCTGGATTCGAGAAGTTGGAACTAGGTGGAGAGCCGAACGAACTGTACGTTCGTGAGTTTAACCATTATCCAACAGAATATGTGCTTCAGGCATCGGATTTAATGAGCGGAAGGATGTTCTGGGATAACGTCAGTGTAGGMGGGTATTTCATGGATATTCAAGGTTCACGCTCCAATCGGGAGGGACTAGCTATTGGGCGTCCGGATAAATATGGCATGCCTCTGCGAAGCTATTTGCTCCATGATTACGACAATGTCGTCACTGCGGGGAAACTGGTTGGTGCAACCGCTGTGGCTTACGGAAGCGCAAGAATTCAGCCGAACGGGGCAATGGCTGGAGAGAGCATAGGCGTATTGATGGCGCAGATGCAGGGGAGAAGCCTGAAGTCGGCGACACCCGAGGAAATCGATCGCCTTCATAAGCGGATGGAGCAGACTTATCAAATCAAGCTGTATGACCAAGTAGCGAAGGACAAAATTGCTCATTTCTCAGAGGCGGAGCGAGCAGAGTTGGACAATGGAAGAATTACATTGCTGAAAGGCAATAAAATCGCGCATCATTTGCCTTTTATCCAAATCAGACTTGAAGATCAAACTATCACCTACAATGGGATTAAGCCCATTGTCATTGGAGGTATCCCCTGGGTGCCACTTAGTCAAACGTTCGAGAAGCTAGGCCAAGGTGATGCTGCGTATGATGAAGAAAATAAACGCATTCTGTACACGTTTATGGGAAGGAATGGAACGATACCCTCGGCAGAGGTGCAAGTGCTGAACAATTTTGTGCTTGTAAGCTGGGTGAAACTTGCGGAAGAACTAGGCTATCAGTGGGATTGGAATGAGGCTCGTGACGAGGTGATTGTGAGGCGTTTATGAGCGTGTTTGAAAGTCTGCCTGAGTCTAAGCTCTAGCAGACTTTTTTTGTTTCGGCATAAGCCCGCACCATCCCCCGCCATGAGCAATAGTCTACTTTAAAAGGGTGATTGGGGAGTGTGAATACAGATGATTATATACGGAACGGGTCAGGGGCTTGTCAAAACTAATAGAAAAGCTAGTTTGCACGTGGCTAAGCCAATCCAACAACGCGTATTTGCCATTCGCAAAGTCGCGACGGTCATGTTGCCTTTCTATCGCAAGTTGGCGAGCAGCCGTACGTACTCCATCCAATGGGCGAAGGCTGTGCGGGAGACTGATATTGCACGCATGAATAAGCTGCTTCGCTCCGTCATCGGATCAGAGCCACTTTCGGCATTGGCGTCGAATGGCGTGGGGTGGTTCGTCGATTTGCCGTTGCCGAAACCGCTTCTTGTGATCACGAATGGGACGACGATTCGTCCAGGTCAAGTGCAGTCCACATTCAGTTCCACGATTAATCGTACGATTGCGAAGGCAGTCATTCCCTTATATCGGGAAATTATTTGCAATCCGAGTTACGCGGCGTTGATAGTGAAGGCAATCAATACGCAGAATGAGACCCTATTAAATCATGTGATACGAAGCACAGTGACGAGTCGAAGACTTGTTTCTGTTCAGATTGATTTCTCTGGCTTTTTCCTAGGGTTCAAATATCCAACGAGCAAATATGTGTATCTGAATGAGGTTTTTCGTGAGTATGTCATGTGAAAGCGCCTTAAGCCTTGTGTTTCTCAGTAGATGGTGAAACGGAAAAAACATAAATTTCTAGGTTACCACTAATCAATTAGGAGCATTTCGTAGTATAATGTTCCTATTGATTATTGGAGGCACACACATGACATTAATTAAACATTTACAAGCGCCAGATGAATTTACAGGTTTCTATTTAATAAAAGAGTTGGAAGTCAAACAAACCAATACAACACCTGCCAAAGATTTCATGGATATTGTACTCTGTGATGCGAGCGGACAAGTATCCGCCAAAATGTGGGACGTCAGCGCTGCGGATAAAGAGACCTTTTTCCCAATGACCTTAGTGAAGGTGCAGGGACTTGTTCAATTGTACCGCGAACGCTTGCAAGTGAAGATTGGGAAAATTCGCAAAGCATTGCCGGAAGATGGCGTGCAAATCACTGATTTTATTCGTTCTGCGCCGATCAGTCCAGCCGATTTGATTCATACGATTAATGGCGTGTTGGCGAGTATTACGAATCCAACGATACGGTCTATCGTTTCGTTTTGCGTGGCAAAGGTTGGGGACAAGCTTGATCATTATCCAGCGGCGAAGACGCATCATCATGCGTATTTCGCAGGACTAGCGTATCATATCGTACGTATGCTGGAGCTTGGTGAGTTTGTTTGCAAACAGCGTCCATTTCTTAATGCAGACTTGATCAAAGCAGGCATCATCCTTCATGACATTGCGAAGCCAGAAGAAATGATCGCGCAGCTCGGTATCGTTTCCGACTATAGCGTGCAAGGGAAGCTGCTGGGTCACATCTCCATGGCGTCCAACTGGATTACGGAGGCTGCTCTGCACCTTGAATTAGATCTTCAATCCGACCTCGTCATTGGATTGCAACATATTGTCCTCTCCCACCACAACTTGCCGGAGTGGGGAAGTCCGGTCCTGCCGCAGCTACCAGAGGCAGTCGCTCTACATTACATCGACTCGATGGATGCGAAGCTGCAAATGGTCGAGGACACGCTCCTTGTCACACCGGAGTCCGATTCATGGACGCCGATGATCCGTGGGTTGGAAAACAAAGCGATGTATCGCTTGAAGCTGTAATAAGGGAAAGCTGTTTCCAAGTTGAGAAATCTACTTGGAAACAGCTTTTTGTGTTTGGTGGAGGTGTTAATTCACCGCAACGCCGCCTATAGCACCCTCGACCCCGACCCCCAACCTAATCGGTCCACTAAAGGTAAATAGATGGAAAATATGTAGCTAATTTCATAGTATTCTTCACTTTATTTGAAATAACTGTAAAAAATACAGCTATTTTCAGCCGAAAACACCGAAATCAACAGAATCGAGCGAATTAGATGTACTTTTTCCATTTATTCGCCAAATCAAACTCAAAACTGACGAAATAGCTGGAGTTTTTCCAGTTAATTKGGTCTGAGGGGTCTGAGGGGGGTGAGAAATTTGAGAGGTTTGAGAGGTTTGAGACGTCTTAGAGGTCTGAKAGGGCTAAATAATACTACTTAACACCCAAGCCTGCCACATCTCTCATACTCAGCAGCAATATTCTCAAGCCTTCACCTCACCAACTCCCTTATTCCCACTCCCATCAACAGTACCTTCAGCCACAAGCGCCGATTGAGTAGCCAATCTTTCCTCCTCGACGAACCCTCAATGGTCAACTATTATCCTCGATCGACAATACTTTACGGATTGCCCAATAGCCACGCCACATCAACGCTAGTTCTCAGCGGTGTGCCGCAGTCCCTCCCACGATTCAAAGCTCTAAACCGGTCCCTTGTTTGAATCTTTTGATCACCATTTGTGTATTCACGCGTACAACGCCATTCAGCTTGTAGATGTTCTTATAGAGGAATTCCTCCAGCGCAGCATCATCCTTCAATAAGGCATGCATATGTAAGGAACTGGTTCCCGTCATTTGGTAGATCGACACCACATTCGGGTCCGCCGAAAGTGTGTTTCCAACTTCCTCGGCGTAGCGCGGCTCCACTTCCACTTCAAAGAAAGCACTAACTACCTTCCCTAGCTTCGTTGCATTCAAGCGAATCGTAAAATTCTCGATAATTTCATTATCAATAAGGTTTTCAACACGCTTTTGAATCGCGACTCGCGATAGATTCAAAATCTCACCGATTTTCGCATAGGACATTCTGCTGTTCTCGTGCAGCAACTTAATAATTTCTTGATCGACAGGATCGAGATCGTGTAAATCTAACATGAACATCACTCCACTTCATAATCTTAAAATATATACAATTGCTCAGTTTTCCTTGCGATTTTCATAATTCGCAACTAAATTCACCTATAAAATAACTATTGTTAACATAGTATCACATGAAAAATGGATAAACGTAACTATTTATCAATTATACATTTACATTTGGTGTTGACGATTTTCGAAAGTGTACATATAATCATGTTAATTAATATAACATAAATAATATCGACCAATAAACTATGTTACTTAATATGACACGAGGAGCTGCCGCATGACCAAAAAACTCATCTACAACGGAACCGTCCTGACGATGAATGCCACGAACCAAATGTTCAAGCCAGGCTATGTGTACATGGAACACGATGTCATCTGTGAAGTTGGCGAATGGAAGTCAGATGGCAGCTTAGATCATCTTCTCACAGATGCCTCCTACCGTTACAACGCAGAGGGGAAAGTGGTTATTCCTGGCATTGTGAATGGCCACACGCATCTGTTTCAAACATTCATGCGAGGCGTATCCGATCACTCCCCATTAGCCCAGTGGCTGAAAGAGATCATTTGGCCGATGAGTCTTGCGATGGAACCGGAGGATTTCTATTTAGCCGCATTGATCGGGTGTATTGAGAATCTGAAATCAGGCGCTACCTATATGATGGATCATCATTACATCCACACATATCCAGAGAATGATGCCAGCGTGCTGAGGGCGATGGTGGATTCGGGGATTCGTGGACATTTGGCACGAGGAGGCTCCGACCTTGCAGGGGAAGTACGTTTGCGAGAGACAAGTGAACAGATTTTCAACGCCACAGATCAATTGCTTGATCAGTGGGAAGGTGCAGGAAATGGCCGCATCCGAATCGCACTAGGACCACTCAATTTATACGGTTGCTCCCGGGAATATCTCGAACAAGCAGCCGTGTTCAGTCGAGATCGCAAGCTCATTTCTCATGTACATGTCGCAGAAACGAGTGGACAAATCGACACGACAATGGCGCGATACGRCCTTAGAAATTTGGAACTGTTAAATGAAGTTGGCTTACTCGGCGATCAAACACAGGTTGTTCATKGTGTTTGGCTGGACGACGGAGAGCTCGACCTCATCAAAGAAAAGCAAGCATCCGTCATCCATTGTCCCGTTTCCAATATGTACCTAGCCTCCGGTGTTGCTCGGGTACCTGAGATGCTACGGATGGGCATCAATGTTGCCTTAGGAACAGATGGCCCTGGCAGCAACAACTGCCAAGATAATCTCGAAGTGCTGAAGTTTACTGCGTGCTTGCACAAGGTGAATGAGTTGGATGCCACATTGCTGCCCCCGATGGATGTGCTGAGAATGGCAACAGTGAATGGCGCAAAGGCTGTTGGGCGAAGCCAAGATCTAGGCAGCCTCGAACCAGGGAAGAAAGCAGATCTTGTGACAGTTGATATGATGAAAGCCCATATAAGTCCCGTGCATCGGGCTTCTTCAGCACTTGTCTATAATGCGAACGGCAACGACGTCGATTTGGTAATGGTAGGCGGGCAAGTCGTTGTGGAACATGGGAAGAGCACATGGATTGATGAGCAGGAAATTTTAAAAAGAGCACAAGCCAGAGTTGACATACTTAGGAGCAAGTTAGCGGGGCAGTATCCTATTTTCGCGAATCAAATATAGGTTCAATAAGAGGAGGATGAATTCTATGGCATTACAACGTCTACATGATCCCGTTCTTGAAAATGATTGGCATGCGGTGTACCTTGCATCTGAGCTGAAAGATCAGCCAGTTGGTGTCATCATTTTAGGAGAAAGAGTAGCCCTCTACCGCTCTAGCCGAGGCGTTCACGCCATGCAAGATCTCTGCGTCCATCGCGGAGCTATGTTATCCAAAGGGTGGGTCAAGGATGATGTGCTGGTCTGTCCGTATCATGGTTGGCAGTACGACTCCTCAGGACAGTGTGTCTGTATTCCTGCACAACCCAAAGGAGAGAAAATTCCGCTTCGCGCGAAAGCCGTGACGTACGCCTGTGAAGAGAAATATGGCTTCATTTGGGTATGTATTGGTGAACCTGCAGCCCCGATCCCGCATTTTGAAGAGTTTGCGAATCTCGAGTATCACCCACTTCCGTGCGGGCCTTATAAGGTTGCTGCAGCAGGGACGCGAGTCATTGAAAATTTCACAGACTTCGCTCACTTAATGTTCGTTCATCAAGATTTACTGGGTCACCCAGACTATGCTGAGCTTCCTGATTTCCAGGTTGTGAAGGAAGAGAATCGCATCTATATCGAAAATATTCCGATTTTCCAGCCTGTTGCACATTCGGGTTCGGATAAAAGTGAGGGTACTACTTATGTCTATAGGAAGGAAGTGTATCGGCCATTGTCAGCTAGGCTATCGAAGGCGGATCCAAGTAATGGTCAAACGTTATGGATTATGCTCACCGTACTGCCTGTAGCTGCTGAAGAATGTGTTGTCTTCATGATGGTTTCACGTAACTATGCCTACGACGTGGATGACGCGAATTTCATTAAATTCCAAGACATCGTGTTTGAGCAGGATGCTAGAGTCATTGAGACCCAGAAACCTGAGTTGCTGCCTCTAGATCTGCAAGTCGAGTTGAATCATAAGGTTGATCGTTTCTCAATTGCATATCGTCGTTGGCTAAGAGAATTAGGTGTGGTGGTCGGGACAGTTTAGCTCTAAGACATAATGTTCGGTTTTAAGTGGTATTATTCACTTTACAATAATATTAAAGTTGTAAAAGTAATAAAAAGCCGTACTTTTATTGTGTGAAAATACAAAACGTCAGTCTATTCGTTGACGGAGACAAGCCGTGAAACGTATATTTGACTCAAGGTTAAACAAGATTTGTAGACATAGAAAACCAAATATGGAGGGGAAGTTAACTATGAAACGATTTCAACGTACTCTTGCACTTGCAACGAAACGCCCAGCTGCTGTATCCCTAAGTTTAGTGATGATTTCTAGTTTGTTAGCCGCATGTGGAAGTTCAAGTACTCCCGTTTCCTCGTCAGCGCCAACAGCAGCACCAACTACGGCGGCGGCTGCTTCTCCTGCAGCATCAGCGGCACCAGCCGCCAAACCGATTGTTCCAGCAACGGTGGTGTTGAATTGGTTCGCGGAGCCTGAGCACGGTGGGAATTTCGCAGCATTGTCGAAAGGCTATTACAAGGATGCAGGTTTCGATATGACAGTGATGCCAGGTGGTCCTTCAGTATCCGCTACACAGATTGTAGCTTCTGGTAAAGCACAATTCGGGATGGCGAACGGTGATGACATTTTGGTAGCCAGACAAGAAGGAATACCTGTCGTAGCGATTGCAACCTCGATGCAAAAGAGTCCGCAAGCCCTGTTTTATCATAAAGATTCCGGTGTGAAAGATTTCGGGGATTTAAATACTCACAAAGTGTACGTAGCCTCCACGGCGAGCTTCTGGCAATTTATCAAAAACAAATACAAATTAACAAATGCACAAGAAATGAAATATACAGGTCAATTAGTGAACTTTGTGAGTGACAAAACGGCGCTAACGCAAGGTTATGTGACCTCAGAGCCATTCACGATGGATCAACAAAAGGTTGAATACGGTACGCTGCTTGTTGCCGATTCTGGTTATAAAATTTACGCAGGCGTGTACTTCACGACAGAGAAGATGATCGCAGAGCATCCAGATCAAGTCAAAGCCTTCGTTGAAGCGACGGTGAAGGGTTGGGATTACTACAAAGATCATTCCGATGAGATCAATCCAAGCATTCAAACGAAGAATCCAGACATGGGCCTCGACATGATGAAATACAGCGCAGCGAAGGAAATGGACTTTGTTTTCGGTGGCGATGCAGCGACCAAAGGCACAGGCATTATGACCAAAGAGAGATGGGAAGAAGTGCAGAAGCAATTAGTTGAAGTAGGCGTACTGAAGACTGCTGAGAATATTGATAAAGTGTTCACGACACAATTCTTGCCTAAAAAATAAACAAAACTTCGGGAGGTGGCGGCATTGGCTTCTAACAACAACATCGATCTATGTAACGTCAGATTGCCATTATTAAATGAAGGGGAATTATATCGTCTCTCGATTCGCGATGGGAATTGGACACATATTCGCATACAAGAAGCAGATGCCGCTGCACCCATTTCAACCTCGCTCGAGTCATGGAATCCTGAACAACATGTAGAAACGTCCAGCATGACAACGCTAGATCTTGAAGGTAAAATTTTGCTTCCAGGCTTTGTGGATTCGCATATGCATCTCGACAAAGCGTTTTCCTTAACCACCGTGGAGAATATCAGCGGTACGTTGGAAGAGGCGGTTCGCAATTACTCGGCCGCATCGCCAACGTTCTCGAAAGACGAGATCAAAGCCAGAATGATGCGATCGGCACTGCAGGCTCTATCATTTGGGACTACGCATATTCGCACGCATCTGGATTTTAATCTTCGATTTTCACGAGACATCGCATTACGCACAATCGAAGCCGCATTGGAAGCCAAAGAGGCATTAGCACCTTACATGACGTTGCAGCTTTTCCCGATGTGTCCCTACAATTTCATGTCGCTGGATAATGAAGCCATTGAGGAAGCCTTACGAATGGGTGTGGATGGTATCGGTGGTGCACCGCATTTATCGTTAACACCGAAGGAAGACATTGATTTTATTTTCAAAATGGCAGAGAAATACGATGTTCCGATCGACCTCCATTGTGATGAGACAGATAATCCGCAGATGCGAACTGTTGAATATGTAGCAGAGCGCACGAAAGAAACAGGCTACGAGGGCAGAGTGACCGTAGATCACTTGTGTGCATTAGCCTCGATGACCGATGAAGATGCAGGCGGCATCATTGACAAGATGGCAGAGGCCAAGCTAAAGGCAGTTTCCTTGCCTGCTGTTAACCTGTATTTGCAAGGCAGACATGATTCATTTCCTGTGAGAAGAGGTGTCACTCGCTTAAAGCAAATTCATGAGAGAGGCATTCCAATCGCAGTTGCATCGGACAATATTCATGATCCTTTCCACCCTTTCGGGCGAGGGGATTTACTTCAAATAGCACTGATCTCTTCCTATGCTGCGCATATGGGCAGACCCGCAGATCTACGCACATTGCTGCGGATGATCACGGAAGCTCCCGCAAAGGTTCTTGGACTTTCTGCCTATGGAATTACAGAAGGTTATCCAGCCAATTTCGTCATTGTAGATGGTAGTTCAACCGAAGAAATCTTTACAATGCTCCCTGAACGCAGATGGGTGTACAGCCAAGGACGCTTCGTCAGATCCCCTGGCACGAAAGCTGGGTGGAACAACAATACCTTAACTCAATTCTGGCAAAAGGCAAGTGAAGCTGTATCGTTCCAAAAGCCCGAATTCGCGAAAGGGTGAACCGTCAAGATGGCTAATCTGTTGGTCATTTATTACAGTGCCTTTGGCCACGTGTATCAGATGGCGCAAGCCGTTGCAGATGGTGCCAGCCAATCAGGTGCGCATCCTGTACGAATTGTTCGTATACCCGAAATGGCTGCAGATGTGAATCGTGTGATCACACCTGATAAAGACAGACGTCCTGCGACGAAGGAGAAGACATCTAGCGCCTCTACGTTATCCAAGCAATTTCGTCTAACGGATCGTTATCAGAAGTACGAAGCTACGCTAGCGCTGCAAAAAGAAATCCCAATCGCAACAAATGATGATTTGCGTTGGGCTGACGGCATCCTATGGGGTTTCCCGACGTATTACGGCTCGATGCCGGCGTAAGTTAAATTGTTCCTTGAGATGGCTGGTGAGCTTTGCATCGAGGGTGCCCTTGAAGGCAAGCCGACCGGCATATTTAATAGTACAGCGTCCATCCATACGGGACATGAAGCAGCGATATTAACCGCGATGGTCCCCTTATTTCATTTTGGTATGATTTTCGTGGGATTGCCTTATTCGGAAAATCCGGAGTACTTAACGGCTGATGCAATCGGCTGCTCGCCTTATGGGGCTTCCACTTTAGCTGGGCCGGATAGTTCACTTTCGCCAGATCCTAGAGAGCTGCTGATGGCAGCGCGATTAGGTGAGCGAGTGGCGGACATTGCGGCTGCCATCAAGCAGTTTCAAAAGAAAGTATAAGGCATTCCTGCAACATTTAAAATTGGAAAGCAGAAGGAACCCCTCTTTGAAGAGCTTGGTTCTTTTTTCGCAAATAGATGACCCATCTTACAGGAGGTACTCAGCATGACATTCAATCGTTATCAAGGGGAAGCCTGGGATCAGTGCTTCTTCCCACGCCTTAGTAAACTACAAGTGGCTGAGATTCCCAAAGAAAATGCGTTAATCGTACTGCCAGTCGGAGCTGTTGAGCAGCACGGTCCACATATGCCGGTGTTTACTGACACGTTAATCTCGGAAGTATTATTGACAGAAGCTTTCGAGCAGCTTCCTGATGAAGCGAATATATGGTTGCTGCCAGCCATCCCCTACGGGAAGAGCACAGAGCATCTAGGTCATGCAGGAACCATCACCTTATCGGCAACAACGTTAATGGCTGTTGTGATGGATATTGCCAAAAGCCTGCGGCGAAGCGGTTTTCAGAAGCTCGTTCTCGTTAACTCGCATGGCGGGAATACCGATCTGTTGAACATGATGGGCAGAGAAATTCGCATCGAAACGGGTTTAGCTGTGTTTCGCTTAGATCCAGGCGGGCTCGGCGGTGCTGATGAATGGATAACACCGCTGGAGAAGCAGGCGGGCATTCATGCCGGTGATATGGAAACATCCATCGTCATGGCGGCAATGCCGCATTGGGTGAACATGGATGTAGCGCCAACGGAGTACCCGAATTACCCGGAGTCCCGTTATTTGGCACTTCGGAATCGCGCCTTCGCTTGGGTGATGGATGATCTCTCTCATACTGGCGTATCCGGAGATGCCACGGCAGCAACAATAGCCAAAGGTGTGGCTATGACGGAAAAGTATGGGACTTATATCGCAGAGGCGCTGCTGGCATTCCAAGACTTCGATATGCAATCTCTCAAAATTAGCAAGTAGATTGGATAAACCATAAACACGTATAGGGGATGACAACCATGTCGAAAAATTCTTCTCTGATTGATACAGCTAGCCGACAAACCGCAGGTTCTACTTTCGTGAGTATGACGAATCTCTCCAAGACCTACCCGAACGGAACGATTGCCTTGCAGGATGTCAACCTGACCATTCAAGAAGGTGAATTTTTATGCTTTGTAGGCCCATCGGGTTGCGGGAAATCGACGATATTCAAGATCATTACAGGCTTATCCAAACCAAGCAAAGGCTCGTTGGATGTCTTTGGAACGACTCCGAAGGAAGCGCGCAAGCAAAGTGACATCGCTTTTGTGTTTCAAGATCATACGCTCTTACCGTGGTCGACAGTTGAAGCGAATGTGAAGTTTCCGCTGGAATTACGCGGAGTGAATAAGAAGACCCAACAACAAGAAGCGGAGCGAGTGCTTGAACTTGTTGGGTTGAAGGATTACATGAAAGTGCTGCCTAGGCAGCTTTCAGGTGGTATGAAAATGCGCGTATCCATCGCGCGTGCGCTAATTTCGAGGCCGAAGCTGCTGCTGATGGATGAACCGTTCGGTGCGTTGGACGAAATTACACGTCAAACCTTGCAAATGGAGCTGCTCAATATTTGGCAGCAGGATAAATCGATGACCGTGCTGTTCGTGACACATAATGTGTTCGAATCGGTGTTCCTATCAACAAGTGTCGTTGTTATGACACCTCGACCTGGTAAAATCTCAGCACGTATTGATATTCCAGTTCCTTTTCCAAGGGATGAAACGTATCGAACTACAACACAATTCAGCGATTTAGTGCGCATTGTGAATGACGCTTTGGACCATTAAGACGAGAGGGTGAAGACAGTATGTCCACAGAAGCGGAAGTTACCTGGGTTCATCAGATCGAAGAGCAGTTAGGGAAAGAAATCGTATCCATCGATCAAGAAACAAGAGATAAGCTTTCCAAGGATTATTATTGGTACTCTCCTGTACTTAATCGTAGGCTGGAGGGGATCGCATCGGCTGATGTCGTCGTGCTGCCCCGTAATGAAGACGAAGTGTCCAAGGCTTTGGCTTTTGGCTATCGCCATGGCATTCCTGTGACGGTACGCGGTGCTGGGACTGGCAATTACGGTCAGGCCGTTCCMTTACAGAAAGGGATCGTCCTAGATCTAAGCCGCATGGATGAAATCCTGGAGATTGGACTTGGCTTTGCCMGCCTTCAATGCGGTGTTCGTCTAGGTGTTATGGATAAGAAAGCACGTGAAGTTGGGCAAGAAATTCGCATATACCCTAGTACGTATGTAAAAGCGACGGTTGGAGGCTTCGTGAGCGGTGGTTCAGGTGGAATTGGTTCAATCACACATGGCAATCTATGGGATGGCAACGTCCATGAGGCCGTGATCTATACGATGGAAGCAACACCACAGCGCCTCGTTGTTACAGGTCCCGAATTGTTTAACTATATCCATAATTACGGGACTACGGGCATTTTGACGGAGGTTACCATTCCACTTTCTCCGCGGACTGAGTGGACACAAGCCATTGCGCAATTCCCTACTTTTGAGCAGGCGATGCAGTTTGGTGAGGCTCTCGCCCGTGAAGAAGCGATTCCCAAACGTCTCATAGCACCGATGGAATGGCCGATTCCTTCCTATTTTGTGCCCTTTAGCAAAGTAATTATGCCAGAAATGGCTGCTGTTATGTTGGAGTTTGCGGAAGAAACACTGCGCTTAGTAGATGTGCTTGCGAAGCAATTTGGGGGACATATCGGTCATGTGATCGAGGCCGAAAACTACCGTAAAACGATAGGTGTATCCGACTTTACATGGAACCATACGACTTTGTGGGCGATGAAGACAGACGCATCGATGACGTATCTGCAAGCAGGATTTAAAGTGGATAGCTACTTAGAACAAATAAAGCAAATCAAATCGAAGTACAGAGACGAAGTCTATCTGCATGTCGAATGGGTGCGCAGTGGCGGAGCGGTGACGCCTACAGCCCTTCCTGTTGTAAGGTTTACAACGGAAGAACGCTTATACGAAATCATCGAATTTTTTGAATCTATTGGTGTCAAAATATTTGATCCCCATACCTGGGTGCTCGACCAAGGTGGTCGAGGCGAAGTGGGCAGTATGGAACGCAAGAAACGGGAGAATGATCCGAAGGGGCTTCTCAATCCTGGCAAAATCATTTGTAAGTCATAAAGAAGGGGGATATGTGCAATGGCTGTCGATTCGAAGTACCTACAAATACTACCTGATGAAATATTTCCCGCTCGTGAACGTGCAGCTTGGATGAGTCGCATGGAGGAGGGCGTGTCATTTAGTCGCCGTTTGTTGATGCTGCTCAAACAGCTGCTGCCGCCTTTCGTTGCGTTCGTAGTCTTTATTGGCGGATGGGAGCTGATCGCAGCCTTGACGCATGCGCCAGTCTATCTCGTACCTAAACCATCGGATATTGTGAAAGCCGCTATCGAGAATAGGAGCGGTCTTTGGGTATCCGTGCGAACGACAACTTTCGAAGCTGTACTTGGATTTATTCTCAGTATTATCCTAGGCATAGCGGGTGCAATTCTGCTTGCAAGCTCAAAATGGATTGAGAAAAGCGTGTATCCTTACGCTATTATCCTACAAACGATTCCAATTGTTGCGATCGCACCTTTGATCGTGATCTGGTTCGATGCAGGCATGAATGCGATCGTGATCATTACGTTCCTAATCGGGTTCTTCCCGATGCTGTCCAATACCTTAATCGGACTCAATTCGACAGATCAAAATATGAGTAATTTATTCTATTTGTATAATGCCAATGGCTTTCAAACGATGTGGAAACTTCGTATTCCAGCCGCGCTTCCTTATATTGTGGCGGGTTTGAAAATTTCTTGTACCTTGTCTGTTGTCGGTGCCATTGTCGGTGAATACATTGCCGGAATTGGCGGGGGGCAAGGCGGATTAGGCTATGCCATCACGTATGCGGCTGCGCGATTAAAGACGCCATACTTGTTCGCATGCGGGCTATCCGCTTCTGCGCTGGGGATTGTTTTCTTCCTATTGGTGAACGCCTTTGCCAAATGGCTCCTAAGCTCCTGGCACGAGTCTGAAATGAAGCGTGATAATTAATCGCGCAGCTCTAGATATGAGGTGATTAACTTGCTTGATATGGTCTATCGTCAAGTGCGTTTACTCGGTGATCACGAGTTCCAAGGACCTATAGATATCGGTGTGGCCAACGGTAAAATTGTCGCGATGGGTGAAGTTGCCGATCATGGCGAGCGAGAGGTTGATGGGACGGGGCACTTGCTGCTGCCGCCTTTCGTGGAGTCGCACATTCATCTAGATACTGTTTTAACTGCGGGGGAGCCTGCTTGGAATGAGAGTGGTACACTGTTCGAAGGGATTGATCTTTGGCAGGAACGAAAGCGGACACTCACGTATGAGGACGTCATGGTACGCGCAGAGAAGGTGCTTCGGATGCAAATCGCATCGGGAGTCCTTCATGTACGATCGATGGTGGATATATCAGATCCAAGTCTAACTGCATTAAGAGCAATACTAGCACTTCGTGAGCGTGTGAAGCCTTGTATGGATGTGCAGGTTATCGCCTTTCCGCAGGAGGGGATTCGTGCCTGTCCAGATAATGAACGAAGGCTCGAGCTAGCCTTGGAGCTTGGTGCCGACGGCATAAGTGCAGTCCCGCATCTGGAGCCTACGCGATCAGAAGGAAAAGCATCCTTGGAAATCTGCTTCCGGATTGCGGAAAAGCATGGATGCTTCGTTCATGTATTCTGTGATGAAATGGATGATCCACATTCCACATTCATAGAAAACGTTGCTCATTTAGCCCTTCGTTCAGGCTTAAGAGAACGAGTAACTGCCGCACATGTGAATGCGACAGCCTACTATAGCGAAGCTTACTTTCAGAAAATATTAGGCCTCGTGGCTAGATCAGGCATTCATATCGTATGCTGTCCGCTGATCAATAGCGCGATGCAAGGGCGATTCGATAGCAATCCCAAAGGTCGTGGTATTGCTCGCATCAAGGAGATGTGGCAAGCCGGTATCAATGTAAGCATTGCTCATGATGATATTCGGACGCCATTCTATCCTTTAGGAACGGGAAATATGTTGCAAGCGGCTCATATGGCTGCACATCTTGCTCATATGACGGGGCGCGAAGAACTAGCTGAGCTTGTTCGGATGATTACCCTGCGAGCCGCCCGGACGTTACAGATTAAGGATTACGGTATTGGATTAGGTCTACCTGCTAGTTTCATTATGCTTCCTGGCGAGACGGCAATGGATCTTATTCGCGGGCAGTCTCCGTGCCGTAATGTCGTTAGCCAGGGTCAACTCATTACCGAAACATTACCAGCCAAAACGTTTTGGTTCACTGATAATTAAGGAGCGCTCGCCTGTTGGAATGAGGCGAGCGTTTCATTTTGTTTGTAGAATGTTTACTTTGTTAAGAAGGAAAGCACATAACCCCGTCGAATTCAATTAATGTAAATTACTTACAGTCATTTGGGGGGAAGGTGAATGCATGCAACAATGGCTTCAAAAACATCATTTGCGGTGGAAAATAGGGTTAATTATCATATTTGGCTTATTATTTATGGCAAATCATGTGATGGCGGAGCAACCTGATGGTGCGAAAACGATTCCAAACTGGGAGATGAAGTGGGGGGGGCCCGATGATAAGATTCAAGATATCATAACTTCGTCAGATAAAGCTCAATGGATGACGATCAAGAGCGGAGCGGAAATGCCGGACAAACCAAAAGATGTTTCTACTGCTTGGGTTCGTATCCATTTGCCAGATCAGCTTCCGAAGGACTACGGCATATATATTGACGGTATATATGCACAACAGGTATCGGTTTACATAGGTGATAGATTACTTAATCAGGTGACATTTGACTTTCTTTACGATGAGCAGCGGAGCTTGCTGCCTATAAGCACAGAGGATGGAGGGGGAAGTGTCTATTTAAAACTTCAGACTAGCATGGACCGATTGGGCATACATTCCGATATCCGATTGGATCATTATACTTCCCTGACACATACAATCATATTTCGCGATTTGCAGAATATCATTCTCGGGTTTGCTTTTCTATTCATTTCTGTCATTATGCTAATTTGTTCCTTCTTTCTCAAACAGAAACAACGGGCAAGCTGGATTTCACTTAGTCTCATCATTCTTACATTAGGTACGATCTTTCTTACCTACTCGCCTTTTCTTTATGCAAATTTCACACCTTTCGGTGCTTTAATCTTGAACACTTTTGATGTTTCTTTAGCCGTATTATTAGCCTCACTTACTTATTTTTTTGAGAAAATATTCGATAATGGCAAATTTAAATGGATCCGTATTTTTCGGAAATTTCAGATAGGGTATTCGGCTTTCTGCCTTATTTTTATGGTATTTAATCAGCTGAATCACTATAAATTCATAGGAATATATATCTTTTTCTCACTCACCCTGTTAAGTGTGATTATGATTTTCCAATTTATATTAATTATTGGTTTGTCCATCGTTTATGTCATTCGAGGCAACAGAGAGGCTGTCATTTTCTCTTCGGGCTTCGCTATATTTGCCTTAATGGGGATCTTCGATCTCATACTTTACTACACGAATAATCAAAAGTATCAGTTCTTCCTATGGAAATTTGGTGTGGTTGGATTTATTATCGCTCTCATTGTGATCTTGGGCAGACGTTTCGCAATCAATCAGGAGCAGATGTCGAATTATTCAAAGGAACTGGAATTTTATAATCATCAGCTGCAGCTTTCCGAGAAAATGGAGATGATTAGCTCCTTAGCGGCTTCGGTCGCCCATGAAGTTAGAAATCCATTACAGGTTACCAGAGGGTTTCTACAGCTAGTTGCCGCTAGAACCGATGATAAGAACAAGGAATATATGACGATTGCCATCGAAGAATTAGATCGGGCTTCGGTCATTATTACAGACTTTTTGACATTTGCGAAGCCGCAGCTCGACGAATTAGTAGAATTGAATGTGAGCAAAGAAATTAGTCAGATTGAAGGTATTATAGTCCCCTTAGCAACGCTGAATGGCGGGAGAATAATAGTCAATGTTCCTCCTGATTTACACATTTGCGGGAATTCATCAAAGCTTAAGCAAATCTTGATCAACATTATCAAGAATAGTATCGAAGCTTTCCAAGTCGATGGGCAAATTCATATATGGGCTTACGAAAAAGATGAAGAGGTTTTCATACATATTAAGGATAATGGTGAGGGAATTGAGCCAATACAACTAAGGAAATTAGGTGAGCCTTACTATTCCACGAAGACGAAGGGAACGGGACTAGGCTTAATGGTGACGTTTCGGTTGATCGAGATTATGAAGGGGCATATCGAGTTTAAAAGCCAAAGATTCTTAGGTACAGAAGTGATTATACGTTTCCCCAATATGACAGTAAATTAAGAAAAGGTGTTCCGCTAATTGAGCGGGACACCTTTATTATTTTACCAAACTACTTCTACGGCATTAGATGCTACTAAGATCTTAGCTGGATTTGTAGGGATTACTAGAACAAATTCTGTCGATGTTTCTTCAACAGCTTTAACCTTGATGTCTTCAGGAAGTGTAATGTTAAATGCTTGTTTAAGCGCTGCTCTCKGGTTGGCTAGAAGTTGTTGTTTAAAGGCTTCATCTTCCCAAGCTTTTTGAATAATTTGGGCTTTTACGCTATCATTTGTGGACATTTGTAATCACTCCTAGTCATTTGGGTAATTTTTCCTACAAGAAAAATTATACCACGAACATTTCTATTAATCTATCAAAATCTATCAGAATTAGACAAAAAATAGTAGAACCCACCAGAGACTAAAGTCGCTCTTCGTTCTTTAATTTCTTGGGCTTCCCGATGGATGTTTTGCACGAGAGAATCATGGAAAGCAAGCAGTTGCTCCATGCCTACTGACAAGGTTAGTAGATGCTCGTGGTGAGAGTCAGCAGTCTTTCCGTAATCGACGAAGAAGTCATGGACATAGAGTTGCTGCTTAATCATTTCAGGTGATAGCGTATCTATTGTCGAAAGCTGCAATTGCTTGCGGATCGATGCTATTAAGCAATTATACGATCCATCGGCTAGATCCTCTTCCCAGTCTGACCAGTCATCCAACATTTGTAGTGTTACAAGGGTTTGTTCAACGGCATTGGTAACTACAGGGATGAGATCATCTTGGTTGGCAAGCAGTAGTGCTCCTGTGCTGGCATTTTTAACAGGACTAGCTTTCTTGGCAATTTGAAATTTGTCCTCGTGGAAATAATCGGATTGTCGTTCATTTGTGACACTTTTCGACCATTCTAGGATGTAGGATTCGTAATAGTCCCAGAAGGGGGAATCTGAAGGGAATAGCTCTCGATAAATCGAGAGGAATTGGACATGGAATAAGTTGGCGAGTGGCAGCTTGCTTGCGTGTTCACCTTTGCTAGCGTCCATAATATCATCTTGTATGAAGTAGTACAGCATGACGAAGACATTTGCAAGGGAAAGCTTGTTAAACGACTCCGCAGGCAGCTTGCAGAAGTCTTTCATCCAAAACGGAAGAAGATAACAAATATAATTCTTGCTGCTACCTTCGTGAGTGGGGTCAAACTTAGCTAAATAGGCAAGTCCTAACTGGTCCAATGGAGAGGGAAATTGGCGTACAGTTTCCTTTGCTTCTGCAAAAATAAGATTTAATTGATTCTTGTGATCATTTAGCCAATTCATCGTTCTTCAATTCCTTTCTGTTGGAGCGTATTTTCATATTTGAGTTGTTTACGGAAATCGTTCGGTGTGATTCCGTTATACTTTTTAAATAAGCGATAGAAATAAGAGTMGCTCGTGAAGCCTGTCTTCTCTGCGATTTCAGCAACGGACAGCGATGAGTTTAAAAGCAGATCTTTGGATTTGTTCATCCGCACATCTTGAATCACATCGGTAATGGCAGCCATCGTGTGCTGTTTGTACAAGCGGCTAATATAAATGGAAGACATCGCGAGTTCATCGGCAATCGAGTTCAGTGACAAGTTCTGATTCGCATAATCCCGATCAATGATGTCGTTCATTTTCTTGATCAGCTCCACATGCTTAGAGCTTCTTTTCTCATCTAGCTTTTTCTGAAGCTGCTTGAATACGTCAATGAACTGCGCGTTAATTTCTTCGATGGTCTCGACGTGGTTCAGTGAAGCGACAGCAGCATCCAAGTAGAGGGGGAAGGCTAGCGCATTATTCTTGTTGATCGTCGTTAGGACATTATTAACGGTTAAAGTCAGGTGGGAAATGGCCAAATGGACGACCGTGTAAGGATATAGGGATGTTTCATTCACGATGTCGGTATAAAGCAGTTCAGCCTCTTCCGAATCGCCTGTCATGAGGCAATCGACAAGCTGTTTTTCCTTCTGCGATGGGAATTTGTACTCCTTGGTACGGTAAGCAATAATTTCATCCGACCATATGATACAGCCATGTCCTCTAAATAAACGATGATAAGAAGCCTCCAGCAGCTGCTTATAAAGTTGGAAGCACGTTATCGCTTCGTCCTGCAGCGGGCTTACTGTAATCGAAACGGATAATTTAATGAAGGAAGAGATGGAGGCTTGCATATTCTGGAGCAACTCTGTGTAATCAACAGGTTCCCATTTGAAATCTGCTTCTTTCGCAGAGAGAAGCAACAGAATATGATCATCTCCCATATCGATGCCTTCCGCGTGAAAGGTGGAGGCGCTGATTTCGGTACCGATATTCATGATGGCATAGCGTAACAAGGTAAGTTGATCTTTATAAGTCCGAATGTTTTCTTCATATTTATCAATTTTAACCATGAGAAGTAGTGAAGGGTGATCAATGGTGATTTTGGAGCCGAAATAAGTTAATTTCGATTTCAAGACTTGAGGGTGGTAGGCGTCTCTGCCCAGCATAATATTTCTCAGGAAATTTTGTCGTAAAATTTGCAAGTTATCGCGCTTTTCGATTTCTAACGTTTTTAAGCTTCGAATGACCTTATCAATGGGACCGAATAATCGTTTGGACATGAAGAACGAAATGAGCAGCCCAAGTAGAAGAATGCTAAGGGAGATGTAAATCGTTTTGAGACGCATGTCTCTGATCTCTTTTGTGATAATGGTGTAAGGGGTTGTACGGACGTAACGCCATCCTAGGGAATCAGGCGCTGTATACGAAATCAATGACAGATTCTCATTGACCTTATCGACCAAATAACCCGGTGAAGAAGCATTGGCGATAATTTTCTGGATGTAGCTTTTATCTGCATAATTGGAGAGGACAGGATTAGAACCATCGGTGGAGATCAGAATTCCTTCTTTATTAATAATAAATTCGTTGCTTGCCCGATTGTTAGCAATTTTCTTCAATGATTTATTGAAGAATGATTCTGAGATATTGACGACAACGGCTGAATTCAAGGAATTATTCAAATTGATGGCATCATAGCACAAATAGGAATAGATCCCGACAGTTGTTGTTTGAAGTGTACTGACGTTGGTTGACTTGAAGGTTCTTKGAATCGGCAAGAAAGGAATGTAATCCTGAAAATGATCAAGGATATCGACCATGCCAGGATCGCCAAGGTTGGCTTTTGTTTGGATGCCGCTCTGAAAGTTGTTCGAGCTGACGTAGAAAAGCTCTGAGGTTCCGTTATACACATAAATGGAATCGATAAATGGCATCGCTAGCCGATATAAATTCAATTGCGCCATGCTGCCTTGGACATCATAAATATCTGGTTTATCGTAAAACAGCAATTTACTGATGACGAAATCACGATAAATTTGAAATGACAGGGAGGTAGCAGTTTCTGTTATGGTTCGAATTTCTTGACTCGTTTGGAGCAGGGAGTTGGAGTCGGATTCATACACTTGTTTCAGTGCAATATTGTCGAAGTTGACATAAAGAATTGTAGAGGAGACAAGCAAGGTAATGACAATGGATAAAACAATACTGAGAAGTATGTTGCGATACATAAATTTGCTCTCTTGATTTCGAAGTATCATGCTATCCGTCCCCCCCCTTTGGTAAAAAAAGTATATCCCAACTTTATTCGGCTTGCAATGGAATCGGAGAGCTCAAGGGCTGAAAAAGCGCTATAAACGCCGAATTCTCCATGAAAGTTTACATTGTGCATATGCCGTTTAGACGATTTTGGGTGGGTTCGTTCATAAATGTTAGCAGATCTTCAGTATCCTTGATGGAACGATTCTGTCTATAATTCGAGTATGGCAACCGACAAGATGAACAGGACAATTAACGCAGGGAGGTTTACCAGCATGATCCGAAAGAAAGGATTTTTCTATGAGTTAAACAAAAATAAATTGTTGTTTCTCATGATAGCGCCAACGTTGATCTTCTTCTTTATTAATTCGTACGTACCGATGGTTGGGATCTACTTCGCATTTACTCGGTTTGATTTTAATGGGGGACTTTTCGGAAGTCCATTTGTAGGCTTGGAGAATTTCGAATTTTTATGGAAATCAGGCGTGCTGTGGACGCTTACGCGGAATACGGTGGCCTACAATTTGGCATTCATCGTGTTTTTAAATGCGGCAGCCATCTTTTGCGCCATCTTATTAAGTGAAATGACAGGGAAGTTCTTCAAGAAACTTACGCAATCCGTGATGTTCTTACCTTATTTTATTTCATTTGTTCTTCTGAATGCAATCGCTTACAACATGTTTAATTATGATACTGGTTTTGTGAATACCACGCTTAAATCGTGGGGATCTAACCCGGTGGACATTTATAACACACCTTCTTCATGGGTTTTTCTGTTGATTATGTTCTATGTATGGAAGAATGTGGGCTACACCATGGTGATCTATCTCGCCACGATAACTGGCATTAGTGATGAGTACTACGAAGCGGCAACGATTGATGGAGCGAACATTTTCCAACGGATTTGGTACATAACGATTCCGATGCTGAAGCCAACCTTCATTATATTGCTGTTATTCGCACTGGGCAGCATCATGAAAGGTCAATTCGATCTCTTCTACCAATTAATTGGGAATAACGGGATCTTATACAATGCAACGGACATCTTGGATACTTACGTTTTCCGCTCTTTGAAGGTTACGTTTGACATCGGGATGGCGACCTCAGCTGGATTGTTCCAGTCGATCTTCGGCTTTGTACTTATTATGACTGTGAACTATCTGATTAAAAAATCAAATGATGAATATGCACTTTTCTAGGAGGTGACTGCACTTGCGTACCAGAGGAATTGATTCCGTTACATTCAACATGATTGCCTATCTTGTCATTATCGCGTTTTCTGTGATCTGTTTGTTTCCCTTCCTTCTCATCATTTCGGGTTCACTAACGGATAATGAATCCATTATACGAGATGGATATCACCTCATACCGAATGTCTTTTCATTGACAGCCTACAAGGCGGTTCTAACATTCCCAGAAAAAGTATTAACAGCCTACGGGGTTACGATCTTTGTGACGGTAGTCGGGACGGCACTAGGGTTGTTCATGATGACGATGGCCGGTTACGTGCTGCAAAGGAAAGATTTTAAGTATCGGAATAAGCTTTCCTTCTATATTTACTTTACGACGCTTTTCGGTGGTGGCCTTGTCCCTTGGTACATCATGATGACGAAATATCTACAGTTAACAGATACGTATGCAGCACTGATTTTCCCAGGACTCATGTCTCCCTTTCTTATTATATTAATGCGCAGCTTCATTAAGTCATCTATTCCAGAAGAGTTAACAGAGTCTTCGAAGATTGACGGAGCGAATGACTTCACGATTTATTACCGTGTAGTTCTTCCACTGGCGATGCCTGGGATTGCCACAGTTGGACTATTTCTGGCTTTACATTATTGGAACAGCTGGTTCTCGACATCGCTCTTTATTAATGATCAGAACAAATACGAGTTGCAGTATTTCTTGTATAACATCATTAACACAGCAGCAGCGGTTTCACAGCTTGGTGTTAGTACGGGAGTGACGATGAGCCAGGACATTCCATCGGAATCTACCAAACTAGCAATGGCTATTATTGTAACTGGGCCGATTTTATTCCTGTATCCATTCGTTCAACGATTTTTCGTTAAAGGCCTAACCATAGGCGCTGTGAAAGGTTAGAACTGTAACGGAGTTATTCCGTCAGCTAACATAGATTATTGACTTATTTAAATTATGCACAAATAAAGGGAGGATTTACATGAAAAGTAATGCGAAAAAGATGTACAGTGTGTCAATGGCATTAGTGCTTGCGGGTTCCGTTGTTGCAGGGTGTAGCAGTTCCACATCCACAAGTTCGCCAAGTCCTTCCACAGCCCCAGCAACGAAAGCACCAGAAGCTACAGCAGCGGCGGCTACAGCTAAGCCAGCAGGAATAGACACATCGAAGAAAGTAGAATTGCAATTCTATATGTTAGGACCTGCACCGAAAGATCTTCCAGTTATTGAAGAAGAGATTAACAAGCTGGCCTTGAAGGATCTGAACGCGACAGTTAAATTCAATTTCACAACGTGGACGGATTGGGATCAGAAATATAAGTTATTATTATCTTCCGGCCAAGCGGTTGATTTGATCTTCACAGCAGAGTGGACACAATACCAATCCTATGCCAAAAAAGGAGCTTTCCTAGCACTGGATGAGTTGCTTCCGAAAGCAGCGCCTAAATTGAATAGCTTCGTACCGAAAGACATGTGGGAAGCTGTCAAAATTGATGGCAAAATCTACACCGTTCCTGCCACTTATAAAGAGTACGTAACGACAGGCTTTATCTGGCGTGAAGATCTCAGAGAGAAGTTCAATTTGCCGAAACCGGATTCCCTTGCTAATTTCGAATCATATCTAGCTGGCATTAAGAAAAATGTACCTGATATGGTACCACTAGCAGCGAATAGTGATGTGAAAGGCAGTCTTTCTGATCAATACAAAAACTTAACAATCGATCCAATTGGAGCCGTTCCTTATGGGTTGAACATTGGCTATAAAACGCCATCTGATGTTAGCTTGTACTGGGGTTCTGCGGAGCACTTGAATGAGCTGAAAGCGATGAAGAAATGGCAGKATGCCGGCTACATTACGAAGAACGTCCTGAACACGAAGGATGCGATGACGGATTTGATTACAAGCGGTAAAGCAGCAGCGAATCTTGGAGATAACCCTAGCCGCTTCAATGATCAAAAGCTGAAAATTGCTTCTACTCACCCAGACTGGAAGCTTGAGTACTACCCAGCGCCAATGATTAAAGGGCATGCAGAGCCAGTTCACCCGATCCATAATGGCTTCGCAATTCCGAAAAGCAGTAAAAACGCCGAGCGTGCACTTGCTTTCTACGAAAAAATGGTAACAGACAAAACGTACAATCAATTGACTGAGTACGGTATCTTAGGCAAAAACTACACGGTTGATAATGGTTACTACACCATGATCGGTGACACGAACAGCAATGGTTTCCCTAGAGAAGCTATGCAGGGCTGGGCATGGAGAAATCCTGAGTTTATGTTATTCGATAAAGGCTACGATGGCGTGAAAAAAATCTTCGCTGATCTGGATAAAATTGCAACACCTGATAAATACACAGGATTTGCAGAAGACTACACGAGCTATCAAGCAGAAAGAGCGGCATTAGAGCAAGTGGAGAAACAATATCTGTATCCACTTGAAGCAGGTCTGGTTGCGGATGTTGAAGGCGGATTGAAAACATTTATGGAAAAAGCCAAAGTAGCCGGGCTTGATAAAATTCAAGCCGAATACAAGAAACAATGGTTGGAGTATGTGAAAAGTCAAAATATTAAATAAATAATCTTGAAAAACGCGGATGTGTGCCTGATAGATGGGCGCTCATCCGCGTTTTGTATTGACAGTCGGTGACTTTTTGTTTAAATTGGAAGCAAATCGATTGTTCACAATATGACGGAGGAAAGGAAACAACTATGAGCAGCAGTGAATTTTTGAAGCTGGAGAATCAGCTTTGTTTCAGCCTATATGCGAGCTCCAGAGCGATCACTCGGATGTATCGCCCTTTTCTCGAGGAGCTTGGTATCACGTATCCGCAATACTTGGTTCTGCTTGTGCTCTGGGAGCAGCAGGAGAGCACGGTGAAAGAGCTTAGTGAGAAGCTAGATCTGGACTCAGGAACACTGACCCCGATGCTCAAAAGAATGGAAGCGCAGAAATTGCTCGTTCGGAATCGCTCACAGGAAGATGAGCGAGTAGTCCTCATTCGCATCACAGAAGCCGGACTAGCTCTCTACGATCAGGCACTATGCATTCCGCAGACACTGTTCGCTTCGAGTGGTTTATCACCGGAAGAAATTACGAATTTCAACGCGCAGTTGAAACGAATTATCACAAGCGTTAATGCCTCCATGTAAGGAGCATCATGGGGATTCTCGATGAATTGAGGCTATGCAATGAATTATTTTGTGTATATTCTAATCAATAATATTGTTCCGATTTGTATCATGATCGCGGTTGGCGTGACCATGTATCGCGCCTTTCAAATTGACATTCGTACACTCTCGAAGCTGAATTTCTATGTATTTTCGCCAGCACTTGTTTTTGTAAAGCTGTATGAATCCGAAATGAGTCTCTCCATCCTCATGCAGGTGCTCTTATTTTTTGTCATTTTCTTCAGCCTTCTATTTGCGATCATTGAAGTGATCATCCGCATACAGAAGCTGAAGCGCGGCATGCGGATCGCCATGCGAAATAGTGTTATTTTCTACAATAGCGCTAATTATGCACTGCCACTCAATCAAACCGTATTCGGCGGCAACGCCTATACACTAGCTATCCAGATCGTTATTATGATTATGCAGACGCTCATCCCTAATACCTATGGAATTTACACCTTAAATGCACATAAGGCTTCTTGGAAGGCGACGATGAAAACGATTCTCTCGTTACCTGTCATTTATGCCATTCCAATAGCACTCTTGTTACGTTATTACCATGTGCCGGTGCCATCCTCGATCAACATCCCGTTGAACTACATCGCAAATGCCTTTATGGCCACAGCGCTGTTGACGTTAGGCGTACAGCTTGGCGCCATGAAATGGACATTTCAGTTCTCGAATGTCTTGTTGTCAAATATGCTGCGCTTGGCGATAGGTCCGCTATTAGGGTTTTTGGTTGTGTGGATGCTGGGAATTGAAGGTTTAACCGCGAAGGCGTTGATTCTGTCCTGCGCAGTTCCTACATCATTAAGTAGTGTGCTCCTTGCCATTGAGTATGAGAATGAGGCTGAGTTTTCTTCACAGGCGGTCTTTACTTCGACATTATTTAGTATGTTTACGATACCAATTGTCATCTATTTGTTGGATTTTATTTGAACATTGTGGAGAATCATGAAACTAGCAGGAATATCGACAATTTTCGGCGAATGGGTATATCTACCTAAATACATCCAATTCGAGGGGGATTTTTTACGATGAGATACCAATTTTGCCAGTACGTCACGATTGTCGATATGAATGATGAGATTATGTCCGAGGTGATATTTGAACACGGAGAATTCGAGTCGAATGCAGTCTCGATTGGTTCTTCCGTTTTGATTCATCAACTAGGTTTGAAGCAGTTCGACGTTGTCTATGACAAGCGTGAGGGAAAGACGATTCGTTATAAGATCGAAGATATTGAAGTTAATTTAATCGAGCAGCCAACCGTTACGCGTGTTTTCTTGGAGCCTGTTCGTTTAATTGTAGGCCAACATGATATTGGTGAAGTCGAGTAGTTCATTACAGCAGTGAAAGGAAATAAAGTCTTATGATGAAATTGTTTATGATTTTAGGAAGCTTGAATGCTTTCCTATCTGTTGCATTAGGTGCGTTTGGCGCCCACTATTTGAAAACGAAAATTCCTGATAAGATCGACGTGTTTCAAACAGGCGTTCATTATCACATGATACACGCGATTGCTTTACTCGTGATCGCGCTGCTCTCGGACAAGCTAGGAAATACTTCCTTGGTGAATGCCTCAGGGTGGGCTATCTTCATCGGAATTATCTTGTTCTCTGGCAGTTTGTATGGATTAAGCTTGACAGGTATTAAAGCCTTTGGACCTATAACTCCGCTAGGCGGATTAAGCTTCCTTGTCGGTTGGACCCTGTTAGCCATTGCAGCGTTTAAATTAAATTAGTCGAAAGAGCCGGAGAAATCTGGCTCTTTTTCGCATTTCATGGCAAGTTAGCAGGAAATGGCGCAACCTTTGTAGAAAGTAAACACGGATTGGTAATGTGCGCGAGATTATTTTACATCATTTGGGAGCTAGGATCGGACATCTACGAATGGCTACCCTATCGAACATAGAACTTTAGAAGGAGGCGAATTCGTGAACAATCGGCTCTATATTGGTGTATATGTCGTCGTAGCCATATGCGTTAGCATTTTCGTAAAGCCGTACGCCCCATGGATTTGTCTCTCGGGCGCACTCGCACTACTTTACGTATTGCGTACTAAGAACTCGCTGCGACAACCGCCGATACCCAAGGAACTCCCGAGAGATCATGCGTATCTAAGTGTACTGGATTCGCTATTTGAACATAATCCCAATGCGATCGGGATTTTTAATGATGAAGGTAATTTTATTCGTATGAATCAAGCAGTAGAATCGATTCTGGGATACTCGGTTACAGATCTAATGCATCAACCTTTTACAGGCATTGTAACGGACGAACAGTTGGAGACAACCGAGTGGCAATTGCAGCAAAGTCGCAACGGAATTCCATATACCTTTGATACGTCGGTACTGCATCAGCGCGGTTATCGTGTCGATTTGCACGTAACAGCTGTTCCTGTCGATATCCATCATCATGCCAAAGGTAATATTCTGATTTGTCAGGACATTACGGAACGTAAACGTGGCGATGAGCAAGTCCGTTTCATGGCCTATTACGATGATATGACGGGGCTTCCGAATCGACGGTTATTTAAAGATCATTTGGACGAACGACTGCGTCTTTGTAAAGAAGAAGGACATAAGGTCGCGGTGTTTTATTTGGATATTGATCGCTTCAAACTTGTAAATGATAGCTTTGGGCATGACTATGGCAACATGCTGCTACTTCAACTCGCAGAACGGTTCACTCGCTGTTTGACCGCTGAGGATTTCTTGGCGCGTACGGAAGGTGACGAATTTGCCTTTTTCTATTCCAATGTAGAAGATGTGAATGATGTGATGACCGTTATTGCTGAAATCAATCGTGTCTTGGAGAAGCCATTCCTCCTTGAACAATATGAGCTGCATGTCACGGCAAGTATAGGTGTCGCCATTTCTTCGGAAGATACAGGTGAGGCTGATGAATTGATGAAATATGCGGATATTGCATTAGCCCGGGCCAAAGAGAAAGGGCGAAACGATTTTCAGATATTCAATTCGGATATGAAATCTGTTTCGATCAATCGTTTGAGGCTGGAGAATGAGCTGCGCAGAGCGTTAGTTAATGAAGAATTCGTACTTTACTACCAGCCTCAGGTGGATATAGGATCGGGGCGAATTGTTGGTGTAGAAGCTTTAATTCGGTGGAATCACCCGGACAAGGGGATGGCTATGCCTAATCATTTTATCCCATTGGCGGAAGAAAGTGGATTGATCGTTCCGATTGGCGAGTGGGTGCTCCGCGCGGCTTGTAAGCAAAACAAAACATGGCAGTCTGAAGGGTATGCCCCTATTCCGATCTCAGTGAATTTATCGATGCGACAGTTTTTCCAGCATAATCTGAAAGGGAAAATAAGGCATGTTCTTGAGCAGACCGAGCTGGATCCGCAATATTTGGAGTTGGAAATTACTGAAAGTATGACGATGGATGTGGATCATGCCATTCAATCACTGCTTGAATTGAAAGAACTTGGTGTGAATGTGAGTATCGACGACTTCGGTACAGGCTATAGTTCGCTTTATTATTTGAAGAAATTTCCGATTGATAAGCTGAAGATTGACCGCTCCTTCGTCCGCGATATCATGGTAGATCCGAATGACGCGGCCATTGTTGCGACCATTATAGCCATGACGCACCATTTGAATCTGAAAGTTATCGCAGAAGGTGTAGAGACGGAAGATCAATTGAAATTCTTATATCAAAATCGATGCAATGAGGTTCAAGGATATTGGTTTAGTCCTCCTGTTGATCGTTTAGAGCTGGAGCATATGCTAAAGCATGGCATTTCAGTTGCAGCTGCGTCAGGTGAATAGAAAAAGGTACCCATGCAGATCGTTAGCAAGGGTACCTTTTATTCAATTTGTTGCTACGTAGTCATCAATTTCATTTAACTTGAATAGATATACCTTTTTCTCATCAACATGATAGACAGTCACATTCTGGCTGCTCGCGTCAAAATTGAGGATTCGACAAGGGAGGTTTAGTTTAATTCCTTGCGCTTTGATCACCGTCAAACGAATCAAGGTATTGTTCTTCTTGAAACTCTCTAACTGCTCAACAATGTGTTTCGCGGCTTCAGTGGGGTTCGTTCTGCCACTTGAGGTTGGCGTAGGAGCGCCAGTTTTTTTATTTGTATGTAAGGAAGCGGGACTTCCTTGTTTCGTATTCAATTCAATAAGTTGACCGAGCTGGATGCCTTTAAGGATTTGATAATCTTTGATCGCGTCTACATTTAACAAATGAAGGAGCTTTTCCATTGCTAGGCCATTGGTCTGATCTTCAATTAAAATCTCTACGGTGAATAAATGTCCATTCTTCGGACTTGTGTTTGAATCCCGTTGGTTCATCATAGCCTCCTAACTGCACGAAAATCGCACTCATCTTAACTATATCATGATATCATATTCAAATGTAGCCTCGTTTTTATAAATGGCTCTTCCCCTGAGTAATTTCGAGTAAATTCGAGTAGAGAAAATAAATCATTTTTACGGAGGTACTACATTGGATGATTATACGGCGAGAGAAGATTTGAGATTAAAATTGATGGAGGCAGAAGCCATTCTCAAAGAAGCAGAAGAGGAATATGCTGTATTTGTAAGGCAATTAAAAGTGTATGAAGACGTTATTAAAGAACAGAAAGAAAAAATTCGCATGATTAAGGCAACAACAGATTTGCATCTCCAGTAAACCTGAAAGAATATGGCATGAAGKAAGGTTGCGCTATGAAATGGATCGTACTTGTTATCATCCTATTGAGTGTGCTTCTTTTGATTTATAGACTAACTTTTAGAATTAGAGATAAAGTTGAGACGACGAAGATTATACAGATGTCACTTCATGGGAAGCGAGTATCCAAAGTGAATAAGCAAATGTGTTCGTTTTGTCGTAAAAAGGAAAAGAAGCTGAGTTTCTATTCAGACGAACAAGGAAGAGTTGTTGGCGTTTGTCCAGTATGTAGACCTCAAGCCGAGCGGAGAGCGCTGATGAGGTTATGAAATGGTTATGAACTAGCCTAATTTCACGATTTCGCAATAAAATGGAAAAACACACAGAATCTTTACAGTGACCTCACACCGTACTAGCCGCAGGCGCATATACTAATGTAAGACTGCGAAGAGGAGCTGTGCAGAGCATGATGCGCGTAGAACCCATTCTTCTTGAAGGACATACAGCAATCGCGATAGAGGTTAAATTGCCGAAAACAACCTTGCTAGTGGTGACAACGGATAAAGGCTATATTATGTGTGGCGCCCTCGATGTGGCGCTGCTCAATGAGCGTTTAAGTGACAGGAATATTGTAGCGGCGCGAGCTACCGGGGTTCGAACGATCGAGGAGCTTTTGGAAGCACCGCTTGAATCAGTAACCTATACGGCGGAAGACTTAGGTATTGTAGCAGGGATGACTGGAAGAGAAGCGATACTTAAAATGATGTAAATCATGTAACGGCAAGCTCGAGCGCTTGGGTCTCTAAGACCAAAGCGTTTTTTTGCATCATGCATGATGACAAAGCTGTGTGTGCCATCTGTGCATGAATCTGAAAATGCATTTAAATTCATACTTCCTGCAATTTCCTTGCTTTTTTTACACATAAAAGTGTTGTTATTTTATTGACCAAGTGTTAATATATGATTCGTCCATTACATAGAGCGGGGGAAAAATGATGAAAAAATTAATGATTTCTGTGGTAGCAGCAGCTTTAGTTATAACAATGGCAGGTTGTGGCTCCAAAGATAGTGGTGGTACGAAAGTTAAATTTGCAACAGATGCAGCTTATGCACCGATGGAATATATGGATAAAGACAAGGTAGCTGGCTTTGATATCGACTTCCTTGCTGAAGTGATGAAAGAAGCAGGTCTAGCTTATAGCATTACGAACACGGGTTGGGATACGATGTTGACGAGTGTTCAACAAGGTAAAGAGTATCAAGCAGGTATTTCCAGCGTATCCATTACGGATGAGCGTAAACAAACGTATGATTATACAGCTCCTTATTTCGAGTCAACGAATATGATTCTTGTTAAAGAAGGCAGCCCGATCAAAACTGCAGTTGATTTGAAAGATAAGAAAGTAGCGGTTCAAATCTCTACTACGGCTGATACGCTTATGACGAAAATTATGGGTGGAGATAATAAGTCACTCAAACGTATGGATAATAACACGCTTGCCTTGATGGAACTTGAGAGTAACGGTGTTGACGCGGTTGTTGCGGATATTGCTATTATTCGTGAGTATGTTAAAAACAATCCAAACAAAAAAATCGTTTCGATATCTGACAGCAAAAACTTCGAATCCGAGTACTATGGCATCTTGCTTCCTAAAGGCAGCGACCTGAAAGCGAAGCTGGATCCTGCGATCAAAAAAGTAATTGAGAACGGCACTTATGCAACAGTGTACAAAAAATGGTTCGGTCAAGAGCCAGATACGAAGAAATTGCTCGATCAAAAATAAAAGTTCAAAAGCATGCGTGACTCAACCTTACGCATGCTTTTCTTCTGTGAGTAGCAGAATAATAAATGGAAAGGAAGTGTGGAATGGATTTTCGGTTTGATATTATTCTTGATTATGTCCCCTTGCTGCTGAAAGGTACGCTATGGACGATTGGTATTTCCATTCTCTCCATCTGTTTCGGCTCTGTTTTGGGTCTGGCAGTTGGTTTAGGTAAAATGTCACACCGCGGCTATTTGAGATGGCCGACAAGTATATATGTTAACTTCTTCCGCGGTACTCCGTTGCTGGTTCAAATATTGCTTGTTCACTTTGGGGTTGTTCCTTTGTTTTTAGGGTCAACAAACCCCATCATTGCTTCCATCGTGGCATTGTCCTTGAATTCGGCGGGGTATATGGCGGAGATTTTCCGTGCAGGTATTCAATCGATTGATAAAGGCCAGACGGAAGCCGCGCATTCTCTAGGCATGACGCATTTCCAAACGATGAAATCGGTTATTTTACCGCAAGCGATCAAACGGATGATTCCGCCTTTCGGGAATGAATTCATCGTACTTATCAAGGATTCCTCGTTATTCGCCATTATCGCAGCGCCTGAGTTGATGTATTGGTCGAACGCGATGCGCAGCCAATATTTCAAAGTATGGGAGCCATATTTGACAGCTGCACTTATTTATTTCATTCTTACTTACTCTCTTAGCAAGCTTCTTGGCTATATCGAAAGGAGAGTATAATATGACGGCTTTAATAGAAGTTAAGAACTTGAAAAAAGCGTTCGGAGATAACGTTGTTCTTCGTGACATTAGTACGGAAATTCGGCACCAAGAAGTGCTGGTTGTAATTGGTCCTTCCGGATCCGGGAAATCTACTTTCTTACGTTGCTTGAATCTGCTGGAGCAGCCCAATGGTGGAACGATCACGATTGATGGTCGCAATCTCATGGACCCTGCGAACAAAATTAACGAGATCCGCATGGAATTAGGTATGGTTTTTCAGCGGTTTCACTTATTCCCTCATATGAAGGTTATTGATAATATTATGCTTGCGCCAATCCAGGTACGGAAATGGCCGGAGGATAAAGCACGGAAGAAAGCCTTGGAGCTCTTGGCCAAAGTTGGACTCGCAGACAAAGCAAACGCACTTCCGGATTCTTTATCCGGTGGTCAAGCGCAGCGTGTTGCGATTGCACGTGCACTCGCGATGGAGCCGAAGATCATGTTGTTCGATGAACCCACTTCCGCGCTTGATCCAGAGATGGTAGGCGAAGTGCTTGCGGTTATGAAACAATTGGCCAAAGAAGGTATGACCATGGTTGTCGTGACGCATGAAATGGGCTTCGCGCGTGAAGTTGGCGATCGCGTCATGTTCATGGAGCAAGGAATTATTGTCGAGGAAGGCAACCCGAAACAAATTTTTGAGGCACCGACTCAGGAACGTACGAAATCGTTTTTGTCCAAAGTGCTATAGGGTTTATTTTATATATGAGGAGGCTCGCGCTTAGCGCGGGCTTTTTTGTTTCCCGTTGAAGTAACCAATCTAAATATATCGAGGAGTTACCAAAATATTTTATTAGTTTGGAGATGCGATTCAAGTAATTGGGAATCTAATGGGAAAAACTACTGAAAAACTAAACAAATGATCTAATTTTCATTTCTTCACGTAAAAGAAAGCGCTATCTATAATAATGAAGTAGGCCAATGAGATTCAAATACTACACAAAAGCACAATAGGGGAGTTGTATAAAATGAATATCAAAAAAGTAACCGCTTTATCTCTAAGTACGGTCATTGCAGGAGGACTATTAGCTGGATGTAGCTCGACAGACAAGCCAGCAGCAACCGAAACAGCGAAAACAGCAACGGGGACTCCTGCTGCAGCGAGCAAAGATCCTGTTAAACTAACGTTCTGGTTCCCGGGCGCAGATAAGGCCAATGATGAATATTTCAACAACGCCGCTAGAGAATTCGAAAAGCTTCACCCGAATGTCACGATCGAAACAACCGTGCTTCCATCTGCAGCTGAGGATATTGATACCAAGCTGAACTCTGCGAAGCTAAGTGGCACAATGCCAGATATTTTTTCTGCCTACCTTGCTTTCATGGGAACAAGAGGGGCGAAAGGCGACTTTGCTCCATTAGATGCATACATCGATAAGTGGGATCAAAAAGCAGATATCATGGATAGTGCTTTGAACGCAGGTAAATATCAGAACAAAACATTAGGCTTAGGATTCTTCCCAGCACCTGAAATTCTGACATATCGTAAAGACTATTTCCAAGAAGCAGGTCTTGATCCGAACAAACCACCAGCGAACTGGGACGAGCTTGCAAGCTACGCGGAGAAGCTTACTAAGAGGGACGCAAATGGAAATGTAACGCGTGCAGGCTTTGATATTCCACTTACGTCCGCAGACGTATTCGTTGAACCGTTCCTTCGCCAGAATGGTGCAAAGCTCATCGACGAGGCGCAAAGCGTACCTGTTCTGAATGATGCGAAAGCCGTTGATGGTCTGAAATACTTAGTGGAGTTGAACAACAAGAAAGTAAGCATTCCTTACAATTATCAGAAGAAAGATGAAATTCCTTTTGTAAGCGGTAAATCGGCGATGTCGTTCCTGCAAACAAGTGGAATCAGCAACCTGATCAAAAACAATCCAGACTTGAAAGACAAGTTAGGTTTCGCTCCAGTACTTCAAAAAGAAACAAAAGTAGGCTTCAATGGCTACCGTCTATTCACAATTGGAAACGCAAGTAAGCATAAAGATGAGTCCTTCGAATTTATTAAATTCATGATGTCCAACGAGCAAGTTTGGAAGCGTTATAAAGATTTGAAAATCCCTGTGGTCAAGAAGTCACTTGGCAAACAATTTACAGATGAAGATCCAGCATTCAACAGCGTATTGCTCGATTATGTAAACAATGGAAAAGGTAAGCCAGTTGTGCCTTGGTTGGCTTTGTATAACAAATACATCATCCAATCCTATGAAGAAGCGATTAGCAAGAAGAAAACACCTGAACAAGCACTCAAAGATGCACAAGAAAATCTTCAAAATGAACTCAAAAATATAGCTAAATAAATTTCGTTAAATCAGGAAGAAGCAAGCGGGCTTTCAGACAGTGATTCATCGGAGCTGTCAGCCCGCTCATCTTACTCCGTTAACAGGCTGGAAGGAGAGTCACCATGAATGCAAGCCTAGCACCTCGTGAAGCTTCAACTGTTCCAAAAGTGAAGAAGGGACAGCTTGATAGCGATCCCATCGGATATGTACTTATCGCGCCATTTTATTTCTTCTTGCTTATTTTTGTGTTAGTTCCGATTCTCATGAACATTTATCTCAGCTTCACGAACTATGACATGAACAGCATGGATTTTATCGGGTTCAAAAATTACAAAATTTTGTGGGGAGATAAGTTTTTTTGGATCTCGCTCAAAAATACGTTTATATACACATTCTTTACGCTCATCTTTACACTAGGACTCGGCTTAATTTTCGCCAGCTTATTGAACAATAAATTAATCGGGCTTTCGTTTTTCCGAACAGGATTTTTCACACCGCATGTGACATCCATGGTTGCTGTATCGATGATTTGGTTGTGGATTTATGAACCATCTCGCGGCATTGCGAATAGTGTACTCGGATTTTTCCATATCGCAGGCAAGCAATGGTTGTATGACCCGAACTGGGCGATGGTTGCCCTTATTATTATGGGGATTTGGAAATTCGTAGGCTACAACATGGTGATTTACTTAGCAGGTCTTCAAGGTGTACCGCGGGATTTATACGAAGCAGCTTCCGTAGACGGGGCTAGTACGCTTCAGAAGTTTTTCCGAATTACGGTTCCAATGCTTAAGCCGATTACCTTCTTCCTTCTAATTACGGGACTTATTAATAATTTCAATGTATTCGAACAGATCAAAATTTTAACAAACGGCGGTCCGATGAATTCGACGACTACAATTGTTCATCAAATATATAACCGAGCTTTCGGGGAATTCCAGCTAGGATACTCTTCAGCAATGGCAACGGTTTTACTTGGAATTATTGCGGTTATTACCATCGTCAATTTCAAATATGGCCAAGGTAATGACATCGATTAAATAAGGTGGTTGATGAAAAATGGAACAAACCAAACCCAAAATTGCGCTCTCCATTATTGTTCTGATTTTTTCGCTTCTCATGATTTTTCCTTTTCTACTCATGGTACTGACATCGCTCAAAACAATGGGAGACATCATGTCACCAAGCTTTATCTTCTTCCCCAAAACATTCGTCTGGCATAACTACGTGGAAGCCATGTCGCGTGGGAACTGGAGTCGCTACTTTTTCAATTCGCTCTTTGTTACCATGATCACGGTTGTAGTCAGTTTGTTACTAAACTCCATTGCGGGTTACAGCTTTGCTAGATTGAATTTCAAAGGACGAGATTTGCTCTTCTTAATCTCTTTGATTGGACTTATGATTCCTCCACAAGTGACCATGATTCCCGTGTTCTTAATTCTGAGACATGTCCCGTTCGCGGGTGGAAATGATTTCTTAGGGCAAGGCGGCTTAGGGTGGATTAACTCCTATATGGGCTTGATTGCGCCTTATGTAGCTGGTTCCTTCGGAGTGTTTTTGTTCAGACAGTTCTATCTCGGCTTTCCGAAAGAACTGGATGATGCTGCGAAAATTGATGGCTTAACACGCTTCCAAACATTCATGCATATCTATGTCCCAGTAAGTAAGCCAATCTTTGCTACTTTGATTGCACTAAAGGCTACGCAGTCGTGGAATGAATACACATGGCCGCTGATCGTGACGAACGCGGATTCGATGAAAACCGTTCAACTTGCGCTCACGATGTTCCGGGATGAGACACAAGTGCAGTGGAATCTGTTGATGTCTGCAACCACACTTATTATTTTACCATTGCTCATTCTCTTCTTATTTACACAGAAATACTTCGTTGAAGGTATTGTTACATCGGGTATCAAAGGCTAATTTACAAGCGTAGAGAAAGAAGGGGAATTCAGGATGAAAGCAATTGTTTTGCTAATGGACTCCGTCAATAGGCACTATCTCAGTGCCTATGGCGCAGAAGGTGTGGAGACACCGAATATCGACAGAATTGCCGAGAAGTCGGCTGTGTTCACGAACCATTGGGCAGGCTCGCTCCCCTGCATGCCGGCACGCCGCGATATGATGACTGGGCGGCTTGGTTTTCTAGAACGAAATTGGGGCCCCTTGGAGCCATTTGATCAATCCCTGCCGGAAGTATTACGGGATAACGGTATCTTTTCACACATATCAACAGATCATTACCATTATTTCCGCGTAGGCGGGGAGAACTACTGCCAACAGTTCAATACGTATGATTTCATTCGAGGACAAGAGTTGGATGCTTGGGTATCGAAGGTGACGCCGCCGGAGAAGCCAGAGCAAATTGGCAAATATTTGCCACAGTACGCGTTGAATCGTACACAATTCCAAACGGAAGAGGACTATTCTTCACCCAAGACCATTAAGTCAGCAATTGATTGGTTAAATAACAACAAGGATGAAGATAACTTCCTTTTATGGGTGGAGGCTTTCGATCCGCATGAACCATTCGACTTGCCAGAGCAAGAGCTGACGAATTACGGGGATGATTATGAGGGTCCCTCCTACTATTGGCCAGAGTATGGACAAGTAAACGTACCGGAAGATGCGGTTCAGCACATTCGCAAACGATATGCCGCACTTTTGACAATGACGGATCGCTGGGTAGGAAAGTTGCTAGATAAGATGKATGCCAATGGCATGTGGGATGATACGATGCTGATCTTTACATCTGACCACGGCTATCTGCTAGGCGAGCACAATTTTATGGCCAAAAATGTCATGCCAGCGTACAACGAAATTTGCCATATTCCACTGATGGTGCATGTGCCAGGGAGCGATTGTGCGGGGAAGCGGATTGATGCTTTAACACAAAATATCGATGTATTTCCTACGCTTTTAGAACACTTCGGAGTGGATCCAAATACATGCCGGAACAAGCTGCATGGAAAATCGTGGATACCGCTGCTGAGCGGAGAGTCCGAGTCGATTCGAGATAGCGCCATTTACGGTTACTTCGGTAAAAATGTGAACATTACGGATGGGAAGTATACGTATTTCCGAGCTTCACCACTTGCGAATAATTCTCCCATATACTTCTATGGCTCCATGTTAACTACCATTGGTCATTACTATGGCGCGGAGCAAATTGTGGACAAAAGTCAAATTGAAATGGGACCCTTCCTCAAGTGGACGGACTTCCCTGTTTATAAAATCGCTGGAAGTAATGTACAGATGAAGGACCAAACGCAAGCTTTTCATATCAATGGTGCGCTTATTCGGGAGAGTCTGCTTTACGATAACAGTGAAGATTATGGACAGCATCATCCTATCCAGGATGAAGTGATAGAGCAACACATGATGGAGCTCCTGCGCAAAGCATTAGCTGATCACGATTCACCAGATGAGCAATATGTACGTCTTGGTTTAGAGTAACATCGTCAGGAAGGTCCAAATTAATCCTGCTACTAGGACCTTCCTTTCGTTTACTATAACAAAAACAGCTTCAGGGAGGTTACGATGGTTAAATTAAAGAAAAATGTAAGCGGATTCACGAGTCTTGTTCTGGGTACTTCGATGCTAGTCGGGGGTACAATCGCACCTCTGAGCGCAGCTGCTGCGGAGGCAACGACGACACAAATTACCGTAAACCCAAGTGATGTAAAGCATCCAATTCAACCTGGTCTATTCGGTGTAAATCACCGCTATTTCGTTGATGGTGTGGGCATGTGGGATGCGAAGGAAAAGCGTGTGTTCCCTGAGTTTGATAAAGTCGTGAAGGATATTGGACTGAAAGCTGTTCGCTATCCAGGAGGGACGACTTCGAATCTATTTTGGTGGAAGCGTTCAATTGGACCAACGGAACAAAGGATGAATCAAATCAATCCCTACTTAGGAAATGGACCTGAGAAACCGAATTTCGGCTTAGATGAAGCGATGCAGTTCTCTGAAAAACATGGCTATGTCACACCGTACGTGTATAACATCGGGAACGGGAATCCACAGGATGCTGCTGACTTGGTTGAGTACCTGAATGCCCCAGCAGATGTTGCGCATCCATGGGCGATGAAGCGAGCTGAGAATGGGCACCCAGCGCCGTATAACATCAAAACGTTTGAAATGGGAAATGAAGTAAATTTCTTCAACTCCCAAACGTATTGGATGGAAGGGCAATTGGTATCTACCGACCCGACGCTCCTAGCCATGGACAGAAATGATCGCATAGCCTATCTCTATGCGAATGGCGGAACAGTGAAGTTTACACTACAGAAGACTGGCGGTATAGATGATTGGCGGGATGGAACGAATAAGGCAGATCCGACGGATGCGTCCAAAAGCAATGGCAAGCCTAATCAAGTGAAGTATGCGTACTACGCACCGATTGATGTAGGTACACCTGTAGCGGTATCGGTTGGAAACAATGTGTATAACACAGCAACTGGGAAATCGGATTGGGTTGGTGAAACGTGGACTCGCGTGACTAATTTGGTTGGTGCAGGCGATAAAAATGTCTATACGCTGGATGAAAAGTCAGGCGCTATTACTTTTGGCAGCGGTGGCAGCAATKGGAATATTCCGGCAAATGGGAAAGAAGTCCGAATCAGCTACCAGACAACACATGCAGGTTTTGGTGAATTTTATACGAAAATGAAAGCTGTTGATCCTTCGATTAAGATCTATAGTGCGATGGATAAAGAGTATGCGATTAAAACCTTCGGCAGCAAAGTCCCTTATGACGGCGTTGTTGTACATCCGTATACGTTCGATATGACAGGTCAAATCGCCTACAATCCGAATGATATAGCTACGTACAACAATTATTTTATCGCTGCTTCGGAGGATAAAATCAAAGAAGTGAAAGAAGTGGAAGAGTTATCTACGAAGTATTCTGGGCGTGATCTGAAAGCGATTGTCACGGAATTCGGTCTTCATGATTCTGAGATGAAGATGTACAAAGACGAGAATGGCGTTACCAAATCCGCACTCTTGTATGAGGGATCTTTAGGTGCAACGCTGCAAACAGCCAATATGCTGATGCAGTTCATGGATATGGACATCGAGTATGCGTTAAGACATTCTTTAATTGACAGATGGTTCGAAAATAAATCAGCGGTTCCGATGGCACTCTTCGATACGTATTCCTTCTTGCCTTCTGCGTCTGCCCATATGTACAAGATGTTTACAGCTATGAGTGGCGAGAACCAAGTAGCATCTGTCATTGCCAACAATCCGGTGCGTGCAATTACCTACAATAAAGAAGAGCGTAACATCAATAAATTGATGACGGTGGCTTCAGCAACAGGAGACGATCTGTATGTCATCGTTCTTAACCAGGATGCAACGGATGCCGTTAGCTMCGATGTGCAGTTGAAGGATTACACAGCGGGGACAGCAGAGGCTTGGACCTTGAATGGGGACAAGCTGGACTCCATCAACACGGATGCGAAACCGAATACGGTGAAGATTGATACCGCGAAGATGAACATCAACGGCGATCACTTTACGTACACGTTCCCAGCTCATTCGTTGACAGCCTTTAAAATTAATTCCAAGTGGAAAGATATTACAGGACACTGGGCAGAGAAGCAGCTGCAGGAAGGTGTGACACAAGGGATCATCAATGGGTATGAAGACGGTTCTTATTTGCCTAATCGTGCGATTTCACGTGCCGAATTCGTAGCCATAATGGCGAGAGCCTTACATGTACAAGGAAATACAACGAATGCAGGCTTCTCAGATGCTAGCCAAATTCCAGCCTGGGCATTAGCCGATATGAATAGCGCGGTCAACGCGGGTTGGTTGACTGGCTATGAAGACAATACCATTCGTCCTAATCAACTCATTACGCGTGCTGAAATTGTTTCAATTCTGGGGCGTGCGATGAAGTTGGGTGAGAATGGTTCAGCAACAACGAGCTTCGCTGATGATGCGAGCATCCCTGGGTGGGCGAGAAGTTTCGTTGCCCAAGCCGCGGCAAATGGGATCGTAAACGGTCGTGAGGGCAATACCTTCGCACCGAATGAGAAAGCGACAAGAGCCGAAGTTGTCGTGGCCGTCCTTCGTTTGCTGGCTGCAGCTATGAAATAATCCGATTCGAAAAGAAAAAAGCTGTCCCCAGAGTTGTTTACTTTGGGAACAGCTTTTTATTTATGATACAGTTTGCTGTAATCTGATGGTTTCATCCCAACAATTTTCTTGAAAACCTGACCGAAATAACTCGGATTCGGATAGCCAATGGCTTGGCAGACGTTATAAATATTGGGGTTGGATTCTCTCAGCATCGCCTTGGCTTCATTAATCCGCAGATGAGCTAAGTAGTTATTGAAATTTTCTCCTGTTTGAACTTTAAAAAGCTGGCTGAGATAACTTTTATTCAGATGGAATTGCTGAGCAATTGACTGAAGCGAAATGTCTTCACTAAAATGTTGATGGATATAATCGAGAATGGCTTGGATGGTCGGGCTCATCTGAGCATTTCGTTTGTGCTTCAATTGGTGTTCGATCTCCATGAGAATGTGCTGAAACATAGCTAAGCATTCGTCCAGATGACGGGAGTTCTCGATATCCTTGAAAAAAGTAAGTTTCTGCGTATTCAACACTTCAATATCAAATGCTTTTTCATCAAGCCGGTGGATCACATAATATAATACTTCGATGAACCCATTTCGCATAGCATAGGGATCAACATAATGTTGATGGCGTAGACTCTCTTGGACAATGGCGTCGACATGCCCATAAAGTCCTTGGAAGTTTTGCTTATCAATGAAGTCGTTCAGCAACTTGAATTGTAATTCCAAACGACTGCTGCGTTCACGATAGTCAGCTCCTTGTAATACGGTGCCGGACGGTTGATAGAATCGAAAGCTTGATATCGCAAGCAGCTGTTGATATACATAATGAATGTCCTCCAAGCCTGAGAGGATTTCATTAACACAAAGCCAGTACTGCACATCATAAGGGGCGAGACTTGTTGTCAACCATCCTAGATCGTTAGAATCTGAATCATTCTGGAGAATGAGGATTTGCTCCGGATTCACCGCAAAGCAGCAGCCATTCTTCCACTCACTGAGTTTCCTCTGTATCTCATCGACGATGACTTGAGAGATCACTTGGTCGGGTTCGACAAGAAAGGAATCTCCCTCTTCATATTCAAGCTGTACCAGAATTAGGCGTAACTGGCTGGATTGCAGCGAAATATCGAAATCAGACAGCTTATTTAGAATGACTTCACCCGTATCCGTGCTAGGTGACAAGAGACTTTTCAAGTAACTGAGCCTGGAAAAGCTGCTTGGTTTATCAGGGCGAATTGAACTTGCTTGCTGCAGATGGGTCAGTTTCGCTTTTTCCATCGCATTGACGAGGTCCGTATATTGCATCTTAGGCTTCAATATATAATCAAGCGCTCCCAGCTGTAGCGTATCTTTAACATAATCAAAATCATTGTAAGAACTCAGAATGATCACTTGAATATGTGGGTACGAGTGCTTGAGGATGCGGGTAAGCTCTATGCCATCCATGACGGGCATGCGAATATCCGTGACGACGATGTCAGGTTGAAGACGTTGCACGAGGTCCAATGCTTCAACGCCGTTGGCAGCATCGCCAACAATTTCAAATCCACTTCGGGTCCAATCTGTCATATGAATAAATCCMTGACGCAGAAGCTTTTCGTCGTCAACAATGATGACTTTATACATGTCTTGCACCTCATTACATTAGAGTACGATAGGAAGTGTCAGGGCTACTGAGGTGCCCTTACCAGGTTGACTAGTGATCGTTAAACCGTATAGTCTGCCAAAATTTAATTTCAAACGCTCATCCACATTCCGAACGCCAATACCACTGAAACGTGAATGAGCTCGTTCACCTGAATCATCCCAAATGGATTCGATTTCTTGTTCTGTCATGCCTACGCCGTTATCGATAATTTCAATACGTATACCATCCCGATAGCGAGAGCCATAGACCGAGATCGTTCCCTCGGACGAATTAGGTTCAAGCCCATGGAAAATCGCATTTTCAATGATAGGTTGTAAGAGCAGCTTAGGCAGTTTATACGACAAAAGCTCTTCATCAATTTGGTAATGCATCGTAATCGGATTAGACGTTCTAATTTGCTGGATATAGATGTAATGGTCCATATTCTCGACTTCATCTTTGATGCTAATGTACTCATGACTGCGATTGATTGTGTGCTCTAGCAGATTGACGAGCGCATTGATCGTCGGTTCAATGAGATGTGTTTTCTGCACCCAGACAAGGCATTTAATAGAATTGAGTGTATTGTATAAAAAATGCGGATTAATTTGCATCTGCAGAGCTTGGAGCTCCGCCACACGTTTCTCTTCTTGATTTTTGACTAATTCGCTAATGGTGCTCTCTAGTTTGTGAATCATCTTATCATATTCCGTTGCTAATAGATTCATCTCATTCACTGGAGCATTTACTTTGACCGTTTGCACATTGCCTTTAAGCACATAGCTTTGTATCCGCCTAGACAACTTGCGCAGCGGCAAGGAAAATGTGCGTGAGATTAATACAGCGGCAATGAGGGACAGCAGTATGCAGATAAATGCGATGTAAAATATTTTGGATTTCAGCACATCAATATCTTTATAAATTAATGTCATAGGAATTCGTTCAACAATATACCAATTCATTCGGTTTACTTTTTTGTAAAGCGTAAGGTATTTCTGGTTATTGATCATGGAGACATTGTAATTTTCCTTATTTGCAGTCAACTTCTCCAAATTGGGATCATCCGCAAGCTTGCTGCCAACTAGGCCACGAGTGCTATTGGAAATAATATTCATGTTCTCATCAACGATAAAGATGTCTTTGCCTTCACTTAATAATCCCTTATAAATGTTGTATAAGCTAGTCTCTTTGACGCTAAGCACGAATACACCATACGATTTATTAGTGTTATCCGTTTGAAGTAATTTGGCAGCTGTGAACACATTGCTATCTTCATTGTTTTTTAAGAAGCTTTTATGAGTGCTTAACCAGGTTATACGGTCAGGCGATGCAGCTAATAATTCCTTCCAATTGTAACTGAGTAATCTAGTTGGATCGACAATGTTATTCTGATAATTCTGGGTATAGATTAAGCCATTTTGACCGATCAAAAAGGATTGGAAATTGAGCCAATCGAAGGCGAAGGAATACCGCAGCATGCTATTTTCTACTTTGGCTTGATCTAGCAGCTGCTCGTAAATATTGGTATACGTTTTCGTAAGATTAGCTTCAAGCTCATTATTCATATTGTAAATGTTAACGATAGCTGTAACTTGGTCAAGCAGGACGTTGATGTTTTTATCCATTTGTTCCAGTGTATCCGTATTGGACCGACTAACTTGGGCATCAAGAAGCCTCTCGGATACCTTGAAGGACACCAAGCCAATTGCACTCATGGGTATGATACTAAGCAGGATGAATGTAAGGAATAACCGTCCGAAAATGCTATTTTTGAAAGCTCTTAGTTTGCCCATTACGTACCCAATCCTTAAGTTGAATGATAACGATTTCAATTGATGGAARTATTGTAGACTGAATGCTCTAAATAAGCAAGAAAATAGGGGGATTTCCCCGCATTTTAAACAAAAAAAATGAAGCTACAAAAATTTCCAATATGCTATGATAGAAAATAAGTTTATTCAGATAACATTCCAATCGAAAATGAAAGGTGACGTATGCCATCGTTGTTCTCTCACCTCACGAATCGATTCCAACTTCGTGTGTTTCTCTATGTATTTCTGGCGGTTTCCTTGCCACTAGGACTTGTGCTGTATGTGGGCTATCAGCAGTTCACATCTTACATGGACAAAACGGTCATGCATGCCGTGGACGTACAACATGATCAAATTATCACAGGATTACAGCAAGAATTACGCTATACAGCGGAGATGGCACATCGACACGCAGCGGACTACGGCCTAATTTCTTATACGAAACTCAACGATGTTTCTTCACAGGCTGCCAAAGAACTGAGTACCTATGTGAATAACTTGTTATCCGAGCAAACGATGCATACACGTTATATCGAGCAGGCATGTCTGACCGTTCAGTCAACCAATAGAACGTTATGTGCGCATACTGGGGAAACGGATGGAGCATTCGTTGCACAAGTGAAACGTACGAACAAACGTTTTGAGCCGTTAGGAGAAGAATCAAGTCGTAATAACGCCTATCTAATGACCTATTCGGAGTCAATTATAGACAGTTCAAGTACGCAAGAACTTGGTAAGCTTACAGTTTGGATGAATATGAACAAGGTTTGGAAGGAGTTCACAGTAAAGAGTCCAACACATACCTATGTATTGATGGATCCAGATCAACGGGTGCTGTATCGAGAAGGTGTTTACACTGGGGATTTGCTGCAAGGAGCAGGCACACCAGTTGACAGCGTGTATAGGGATGGGAAGATGATTCATTCAGTGAAACAAATGGAGGTAACCGGAAATATTCCGTGGTTATCGTATTATGAAGCTCCTATGCCAGTAGGCCTTCTAGATGTATTTCCTAATTACCGTACTTGGCTCATCGCCCTCATCACTTTCGTAATCGCACTTAGCCTAGGTGGGTTGCTCCTCTTTATCAACACTGTGACGAAGCCGCTTTATGTTCTGAAAGCATTAATGAATCGTGCAGAGCGAGGCGATCTGAGGGCTTATTGGACGTTCAAAAGTTCGGATGACTGGACGCAAGTAGGCGAGAGCTACAATCAGATGTTGAATCGATTGGAAGATTCAATTAGGCAGGTGAAGCGGGAGGAATCCCTGAAGAAAGAAGCGGAAATGGAAGCACTCCATTATCAATTGAATCCCCACTTTCTTTACAATACATTGAATACGATCAAATGGGTGGCCAAAATCCATAAGACACCTCAGATCTCAGAGGTAGTTAGCGCGTTAGTTCGCCTTTTGCAAGCTAGCTTAGGTAAAAAAGGGGACTTTATCACTTTACGTGATGAAATTGGTTTAACGCATGATTACATGGAAATTCAACGATTTCGTTACGGGGACCGCATTCAGATGGATATGCAAGTAGATAACATCACATTAGGTTGTTTAGTTCCCAGGATGCTCTTACAACCGTTGGTGGAGAACGCGATCATTCATGGCATTGGTCCAACCAAGCGTGAAGGCATGATTACGATTCGGACATGGTTAGATCGTGATCTATTATTTTGCCAAGTGGAAGATAATGGGGTTGGCATGCAGGTCGAAGAGGGCGACTCAGCGTGGAATGCGATGGCTGCAACTGGAACTGGAGGTGCGCAGGCTGATCGTATGCTGAAGGAGCGCATGAGCGGTGTGGGGATTTCACATATTCGAGAGAAAATAAAGCTGATCTATGGACCCGAGTACAAAATGCATATTAGCAGTAAACCCGGAGAAGGAACCACGGTTCGCATGTTTCTTCCCATTCATCAAGGTGAGGAGTGAAGCGTACATGAATGTGCTTGTGGTGGATGATGAACCTATCATTCGGCAAGGTTTGCGAGAGCTGGTAGATTGGGAACATTTTGGCTTTACTTATGCGGGTGATGCAGAGGATGGCATGGAAGCATATGAGCTTATAGATGCCTTACATATCGATATCGTCATAACTGATCTCATTATGCCTCGAATGGATGGCTTAGCCTTAATCCGAAAGCTCAAAGAATGTTCAAGACCGATCAGCAGCGTTGTCCTGAGCTGTATGGATGACTTCACTTATGTCAAAGAAGCGATGAAGCTGGGAGCCAAAGACTATATTCTGAAACCAACGATGGAGCCCGAGTCGTTAATGGACATCTTGGTTGGCGTTAAGCGCGATCTGGAAATACAGCGAAATGAGCGAAGGGAGCAGGGGCTGCGAGAGCTGGAGCTTGCCTCCACCCTGCAGATGCAGCTATCCACCCGACTGCAGGCCTATCTGCAGTCGGGAGTGGGCGAAGCAGAGCTGCAGGCTGAACTGTTCGGCGCAGCAGCAGGCAGCTCAAGTGCAGGTGCAGCAGCTAGCAGCCTAGTCAGCCTGCTGCTACACACCGGTGCCAGCGCTGCTGCCATGGGCTGGCGCTGGACCGGCTGCCTCGCGGCGCTGCCGCTGGCCGCGGACAGCGTGCTGCTGCTCATGCCGGCAGCAGCAGCCACAGACGGCGGCGCCTTCGCCGCTGCCGCAGCGCTCGAGCGCGCTGCGCAGGTCCGGCTCGCAGACGCGCCGGACTGGTTCATCGGAGCCGGCGTCGTCCTCCGCCGGCTCCAAGATGTGCAGCCTGCTGCGGCGCTTCACGCGCAGCAGCTGCACGAGCGATTCTACGGCATGAGCCGGAATCGCCGAATTGTGCTTGCGCCGGAGGCCGCAAGCAAGCCAACCACAGCGCTGCCGTATGACATACGCAGCGACCTGCTGCGCTGTATCGTGCACGATAACAGCGAGGGGTATCTGCATCACGCGGACGTTCTCTGCGCGAGACTGAGGGAGCAGCGCCCAGAGAAGGAGCGGGTGCTGTCTTTTATCCAAGAGCTGCTTGCGCTAGCCGCGGGTTATGCTCGTGAACGCGGCTATGCGGAGATTGAACGCTATGAAGAAATGTTCGTGCATAACAAAGTTCATCCATGCGCCAGCTTTGAACAGGTGCAGGAGCTTCTCATACAAGCGATGTGCATGCTCAGTGAGCATCAGCAAACTCTCGGTCATGATCAGAAGCATCGCTCGAACAATCCATTTATCCGGAAGGTACTCACGTATATGCGAGAGAATTATGCCTCACCGATCAGTACGTCGGATATGGCTGATCATGTCAGGCTTAGCCGCAGCTATTTAAGTGATTTATATAGTAAGGAAATCGGAGAATCTCTGAGTGAAACGCTGACTCGAATTCGAATGGAAGAAGCGAAGCGGAGGCTGCGTGCGGGCGAAATGAAAGTATATGAAGTAGCGGACGCCGTAGGCTTTCCTGATGCCAAAACATTTGCCAAAACGTTCAAGCGTGTTGTCGGTTGTTCACCGAAAGAGTTCGAGAAGCCGAATTAAACCATTACGATATGTCCCCTTAGTTAGTATGGACTAACAAAAACGAACAAACAGACACCTTTTCCAACAAAGGCAGTCTGTTTATTTGTTATGTAAAGGTTTACATTTATAGAGAAGATGCAGGATTAGCATAAAGATGAGGTGTTCACTTTGACTATGCAGGACAATCAGGTTCCTATGGTGCAAGCCATTGGTGTAACACGTGTATTTGGAAAGGGGTCCGGTTCGGTTCATGCCTTGCGCGGAGCGAATCTCTCGATTCCCAGAGGCAGACTCGTAGCCTTGCGTGGAAGATCCGGTTCAGGGAAAACAACGTTACTTAACATCATAGGCGCATTGGATCATCCGTCCGAAGGTGCCGTTTACTTGGAAGGGATGGAGATCAGCACACTCTCTGAATCCAAGCGAAATGAACTTAGACGGAAGCAAATCGGGCTTATTTTCCAATCGTTTGCCTTAGTGCCGTATATGTCCGCTTACGAAAATGTTGAGTTTGGTCTGCGTATATCGGGTGTACCTCCCAGTCAATACAGGACGCTTGCTGAAGAGGCACTGCAATTCGTGGGGTTAAAGGCGAGAATGAAACATCGACCCTATGAACTATCTGGCGGAGAACAACAGCGAGTTGCCATAGCAAGAGCGATTGCTCATAAGCCTAAGCTGATTCTGGCAGATGAGCCTACGGCGGAGTTAGATAGCCGAATGGGGCTTCAGATTCTCAAACTATTCAAGGATTTAGTGAAGGAAGGGATGACCATAATTTTGACCACGCATGATTTGGCGATTATGGAAATTGTAGATGAAGTTTATGCATTGGAGGATGGTTCCATTGTCGATGAAKGTTAATAAAATCGCATCAAGGCTTGTGATGCTATCAGGTGCCCTTTTCATACTTGCTGGCTGCTCGTTGCTGCCCAAAGAAGAAGAAGCGTTGAAGCCGCCTCTGGTGAAGCCAGTCAAAGAAAACTTTGAGCTGTATGAAGTGAAGAAAGGCTCCATTACGAGGAAAGTCAGTGCGATGGCGACACTAAGATCGAGCAGAACGACTAATTATTTTTTTAAAGAATCGGGTCACCGACTTGCTGGATTACGTGTCAAATCGGGGGATATCGTGAAGCAGGGGGATGTGCTTGCAGAACTAGAGCAGGGTGATTTAGAAACGAAAATTGCCTTGCAGAAGTTAAATCTGGAGAAGGCTCAGATCGCTTATACACAAGTTAAGATGACCTCGACTTCGTCTGACCAAGAGTGGTCTATTCGTCTTAAGGCTATCGATGTGGAAGCAGCGCAGCTGCAGCTAACCAATCTACAAACTGAATTGGCGAAAACAAAACTAATAGCTGAAGCCGGAGGCATCGTTACCTACGTGACGGAAGCACAACAAGGAAATATGGTGGATGCTTACAGCACGCTAGTCGTTGTGTCAGATCCGAGTAAGCTGCAGTTATTTTATGAAGCACCGGACAGTGGAACGCTTACAGGAATTGAAGTGGGGATGAACGTGGAAGTGAAGTTTGGATCTAATGGAAGTGTGGTGCCAGGTAAAGTGCTTCAGACCCCTTCAAGTGCTCCACGGAGCGATAATAAGCAGATAGCTGATAGAAATGCCAAAACGATCATAGTAGGGATTCCAGAAGGCACAGCTGGCGCAGAGATCGGGGCATCTGGAGATATGACGATCATCGTAGAGAAACGTGATAACATCCTTATTATTCCAAGAACAGGTCTCCGTTCCTATCTAGGTCGAGATTATGTGCAAGTGCTGAATGGCGAGAGCCGCAAAGAAGTCGATGTTGAGAAGGGGCTTGTCTCCGCTACGGAAGTAGAAATCCGAACAGGGCTAACGGAGGGCCAGAACGTCATTTTAAATAATTAGTACACTTGAAGGATAAATGCTCACGATGCTAGTTTTGCTAAAGCAAAACTTTTAGGAGGATTACAATGGCTTTATTACTGATGATTCTCCGCAAAATGGCAAAGAACCGTTGGTTAGAGCTAAGTTTATTACTAGGGTTAATTATTTCTGTCGCCCTTGCGAGCTCCATGCCGATTTATACGCATGCCATTTTGCAACGTATGTTGATCAAAGACTTGGAAGTTCAACAAACGAATACACAGAAGTATCCAGGACTTGTAGCTAACCAAGCTTACTTTGCCAAATCCAAAGAAGGCGATAAACGATTATCAGAGACCGATGCGCTCATGACCGATATGAGTAAACGCTTTGATTTGCCCATTCTGCTTTCTACGATAATCCGGGCCACGAAGACGTTTAAACTTACACCTAGCGATCCAAGTAAATTAGATCCCAAAGTAGACAGGTATGGCGAAATCGCTGCCATGACTGATTTGGAAAAACATATTCGTCTTGTTGATGGCGTTATGCCTTCCACAAAGCTCGTGAACGGCGTTTATGAGGCCTGGGTATTTTCAGAGTTGTTGACGAAGCAGAAAATCGTATTAGGCAATGAAGTCACGGTCGTGGACAATGATTTGAAGCAAAGTATTCGAATTAAGCCGGTTGCCGTGATTGATCGGGCAGATTTCACAGATATATATTGGTCGAATACGTTGAAGGATTTGGATTCAAGATTTTTCATTCCATCTACCTTATTTGAACAAGATTTTACGAAAAGCAATACTTTTATGGATCAGTTTTCACAGTGGAGTATCGTCTTGGATTATCATCAATTGAAGTTAGAGGGTATTAACACCTTTATCGCGATTCAGAAGGAAATGGATGACTATTTTAGTCGAAATTTAGAAACGTATACATCCAGTAATACAACGGTACTCACTTTGCAATCCTATGGAGAGAAAGAGAAGAAGCTCCGTATCCTGTTATGGTCATTGAATGTGCCCGTTTGTATTTTACTTGCTTTCTATTTATTTATGGTTGCGAATTTGATTACCGATCGGCAGAAAACAGAAATCGCCGTGCTGCGAAGCCGAGGTGCAAGCCGAGCTCAGATCATGATTGGGTATGTGATCGAAGGTATACTACTAGGTGGAGTTGCTCTGTTAATCGGTCCTTTTGTAGGGCTGCAATTAACGAAAGTCTTGGGGGCTTCGAATGGCTTTCTGTCGTTCGTCCAACGTGCAGCCATTGAAGTAAAGCTAGGTCAAGAGGCGTACCAATACGGGTTGATTGCAGTAATTGCATCGGTTGGTATGGTGCTCATTCCCGCCGTACTCGCGACACGAGTGAGCATAGTGGGTCATAAACAAACACTCGCGAGGAAGAATAAGCTATCATTTGTCCATAAAATATATCTAGACGTCGTCTTATTGGCTGTTTCCATGTATCTCTTGCAAAGCTTTAAGCGACGGATGGATGATTTGGTAGCTCTAGGGTTAGATTCTCTGGACATGAAGGTTGATCCACTTTTATTCGTCGTCCCCGCCTTTTTCATATTCGCTATGGGGCTCTTCCTGCTCAGGATCTATCCTTGGGTCATTAAACTGATCTATGCAGTCGGTCGAAAATGGTGGCCGCCCTACTTATATTCAACGTTGTTGCAAGTGGGGAGATCAACCACCCAGTATCAATTCATCATGTTATTTATTATTATGACATTGGCTACGGGTATTTTTAGCGCGAGCGCAGCGAGAACGATGAATAAGAATGTGGAAGAGAAAATTCAGTATAAGAATGGATCGGACATCGTCCTGCAAACCGCATGGGATAATGATGCGCCTCCTCCACAGTCTGGTCCGCCAGGAATCGAGAGTGAAGTGAAACCGCAAGGCAGCGAAGGCGGGGGGAAGAAACGCGTCCAATACGTAGAACCTCCGTTCATGCCGTTCGCACAATTGACCGGTGTAGAGTCAGCGGCAAGGGTATTTAAGAAAGAAGATGCCTATATTTCCATTGGCAAAGATACGAAAAAAACGGCACTCATGGGGATTGATACCGATGATTTCGGCCATACAGCCTGGTTCCGTGATCATTTGTTAGATCATCATTTCTATGATTACCTGAACGTCTTGGCCACGGATTCCAAAGCAGTGCTGATCTCTAGGTCCATCGCCGAGGAAACGGGAGCCAAAGTGGGAGATGTCATTCGAATCGGCTGGAATGATGTGGAAGGCGCTACATCGGTGATCTATGGCATCATTGATTATTGGCCTAGCTGGAATCCGAATCCGATCTTAACGGCCACATCGAGTTCAGGAAGCAAAACAAATGCACCTAAACTCGTCATTGGCCATCTCTCTTATATCCAAAATAATTTAGCTGTAGAGCCTTATGATGTGTGGCTAAAGCTGAAGCCGGGAATGACCAGTCAAGCCTTATATGAAGCATTGGAGCAGAAGCGCATCTCAGTCACACGCCTAGTGGATACGAATATGATGGTGATTCGGTCGAAGAACGATCCCTTCCAACTGGCAGTGAATGGTGTTATGACGCTTGGATTCCTGATCGCGATTGGCATCAGCTTCATTGGATTTCTTTTGTACTGGGTACTCTCGTTGTATGGCCAGATCTTACAATTTGGTGTGCTTCGTGCAATGGGAATTTCCTATAGACAATTGATCGGAATGCTAGTCGCCGAGCAGCTTCTAACGTCGGGGGCAGGCGTGCTGATTGGTATGATTACAGGGAACGTGGCTAGCCGCTTATTCGTTCCTTTATTCCAGTTAACGTTCGATTCGTCAAGCCAAGTGCCACCTTTTCAAGTCAGCTTTGAACCGAAAGATCAGCTTCACTTATATTTGATCGTTACGATCATGATTGGGCTTGGATTGCTGCTGCTCGGCACGATGCTCTCCAGAATTAAGATTCATCAAGCTGTTAAGCTTGGGGAGGATTAGGTATGATTCATTGTGAGAATTTAGTTAAAATTTATAAGGCAGCAGATCTTGAAGTTGTTGCGCTGCAAGGCCTTGACCTTCATATTCAAGAAGGGGAGTTGATGGCCATTATCGGCAATAGCGGCAGTGGGAAATCAACGCTGCTCAACATGCTGGGAGGGCTGGATCGACCTTCGGCTGGCAATCTGAGTGTGGATGGGAAAGATTTATTGAAGTTTAAAGAGTCCGATTTGGTCAAATATAAGCGCGAAACTGTTGGCTTCGTATGGCAAAATAATGCCCGTAACCTGATTCCCTATTTGACGGCATTGGAGAATGTAGAATTGCCCATTCTGCTGCAGGGGCGACGCAAACGCTATCGTGCGCTGGATTTATTGGATGCTGTAGGCTTGAGCCATCGTAGAAATAACAAACTTAATGAGCTGTCTGGTGGTGAGCAGCAACGCGTCGCGATCGCGATTGCACTGGCCAATCAGCCTAGGCTTTTGCTGGCGGACGAACCGACCGGATCTGTCGATACGAAGATGGCGAATCAGATCCTTGATCTGTTTCGAGAGCTGAATCGCAACTTCGGTCTGACCGTCGTGATCGTTACGCACGATCCTCATCTGGCGAAGAAGGTAGACCGTGTCGTTGCGATTCGTGATGGCAAAACTTCCTCTGAGATACTTCGACGCAAATCGTATCAGGAAGAATTGCTGGAGCTGGAGCAGGGGATTATTTCGTCGGAAGAAGATTCCCATGTTGAATATGCAGTCGTCGACAAAGCGGGCAGATTGCAAATTCCGGCCAATTATCTGGAATCCATTGGTGCTGCGGGGACGAATAAAATGCGTGTAGAAATGGAAAATGGACGCATTATACTACTCCCTCAGGACAAAACGTGAGGAAAAGCCCGTAATCGAAATTCGTTTCGATTGCGGGCTTTTCCCTATTGGAAATTCTTGTGTTGACTTTAGGTAGATTATTCCTTTAAACTTATATCATACTATTTTAGTAGGAATTATTATAGTATTATTTCTTTGGTGGATCCCACATTGAATCACTCATTATCCTAGGAGGCATGTTCATGTCAAATTCGGAACGTAAACATTTACCAGAAACACTAGCGATTCACGCAGGTCAAAAGGTTGACCCCACGACTAATTCACGAGCGGTTCCTATCTATCAAACGACGTCCTATGTGTTCAACGACACCGAGCATGCTGCGAATTTATTTGCACTGAAGGAATTTGGCAATATCTATACACGGATTATGAATCCAACGACAGATGTATTTGAACAACGTATTGCTGCACTAGAAGGTGCACCTGCCGCGCTTGCGGTGGCGTCCGGTCAAGCAGCCATCACATTTTCGATTCTGAACATTGCTGAAGTTGGTGATGAAATCGTATCTGCTTCGGCTTTATATGGCKGGACTTATAATTTATTTGCCAATACATTGCCTAAATTAGGGATTAAAGTGAAGTTCGTTGATGCTAGTAATCCTGATAATTTCCGAGCTGCGATTACGGAGAAAACGAAAGCCATCTATGCCGAATCCATTGGCAATCCCAAAGGGGATGTCTTGGACATTGAAGCTGTAGCGGCGATTGCACATGAAAATGGTATTCCGCTTATCGTAGATAATACGTTCCCAAGTCCGTACCTGCTTAGACCGATTGAGCATGGCGCCGATATTGTGGTGCACTCTGCGACCAAGTTTATCGGAGGTCACGGTACGACGATCGGTGGGGTTATTGTTGACGGAGGGAAGTTCGATTGGGCAGCAAGCGGCAAATTCCCAGGTTTGACGACACCAGACCCGAGTTATAATGGTGTTGTATATACGGAAGCGGTCGGTCCGATTGCCTATATTATCAAGGCACGCGTGCAATTATTACGAGATTTGGGAGCATCCCTATCCCCGAATAGTTCATTCTTATTATTACAAGGCTTAGAAACGCTGCATCTTCGTCTTGAGCGTCACAGCTCCAATGCGTTGAAGGTAGCTCAATATTTAGAAGCACATGAGTCCGTGGAGTGGGTAAGCTATGCTGGTTTAGAAAGCMACCCGTCGTATTCACTGGCTAAGAAATACTTACCGAAGGGTCAAGGCGCAATATTKAGCTTTGGTATTAAAGGCGGCATCGAAGCGGGCAAAAAGCTGATACATGCTGTAGAGCTATTCTCTCATTTGGCCAATGTGGGAGATTCCAAATCCTTAATTATTCATCCTGCAAGCACGACACATTCGCAATTAAATGAGCAGGAACAAGCATCAGCTGGTGTATCTCCTGGACTTATTCGTCTATCCGTTGGAACAGAAGCGATTGAAGATATTATTTATGATTTGGAACAAGCGATCAATGCTAGTCAAAAGTAAACTTGAAACGTTAACCCGTTCCGCATAAAATATGAGAAGGCTGCGATTTAGGAGCTCAACCTAAATGCAGCCTTTTTAAGTTGAATGAATGATCGTCAGGTATGAAACTTTTTTAATTAAATAGCTGTCTATTACTTTGAAAAGCATATAGAACTTCTAGGAGGCATGAAGACAAGAAATGAAAGGGAAATGGAAAGACAACATGGTTAACAAAACGAAAACTAAAATGAACATATCGATCGCCATCCTAATGGCATTAACTATTGTGGCAGGTTGCGGCAATAAAAGTGATGTCATATCTACGGTTTCGCCTTTGCCAACAACAATAACAGGTGGTGCAACGACAGAACCAACGGTTTCACCAAGTGTTGGAGCGACACCGACGACAACACCGACGGCTTCGTCAACGGTTGCAGCTACTGCTACTGCGAAACCATCGTCTAGTCCAGCGGCTTCACCCGCGGCAAGTCATACACCACCTAAGAATGGCGCGGTTCAGGTAATTGCTAAACCGGAAAGTATTACAGCTCTGGTCAATAAGCAGAACGCGTTGCCTTCCAGCTATGAGCCGACAGATCTTGTCTATCCGAACATTGCATTTACATTTAGCGAAAAAATTGATAAGCGGAAAATGCGCCAAGTCGCAGCAACTGCTATAGAGAAGCTATTCGCTGGAGCGGCAAAAGATGGTGTTCCGTTAGCAGGTGTTTCTGCGTACCGTTCGTATGCCACACAGAAAGCCCTATTTGATAGTTACGTCAAAAAGGATGGCGAAGAAAAAGCCAAAACCTACAGCGCGGTACCTGGAACTAGTGAGCATGAAACAGGGCTTGCCATCGATGTTACCGGCAGCAATGGGAAATGTGCAGCTGCGGATTGCTTTGGTGGAACGAAAGAAGCAATTTGGTTAGAGAAGCACGCGGGTGAGTATGGTTTTATTATCCGCTACCCACAGGGAAAAGCAGCAATTACAGGCTATCAATATGAGCCATGGCATTTGCGATATGTGGGAGCAGACATTGCAAATGAAATCCAGTCGAAGAACTTGACGATGGAAGAATATTACCATACCGTTCCAGTTTCGAAATAAATGTAGGCTCAAAACCCCACCTGGACTTTTGTAGTCCAAGTGGGGTTTTGGCTTTGGTTTTACCATCCTCGTTGATAAGGTCCTGGTGGAGCAAGCTCGACACGTAAGTCACGGGCGGCTGATCTTGCCCAGTAAGGATCTCGTAACAGCACTCTACCTAGAAAAATAAGATCGGCACGGTGATTCTGAAGAATCTCTTCCGCTTGCTGTGGTTCCGTGATAAGCCCGACGGCACCAACAGGAATCTCAGCTTTGGTACGAATTTCTTCGGCGAAAGGCACTTGGTAGCCTGGGAAAAAGTGCGGAACGATCGGTGCATTGCCGCCGGAGCTGACATCAATCAGATGGACGCCAAGTTCTTTGAGTTGAGTCGCGAAATAGACATGATCCTGCGGTGTAAGTCCGCCTTCTACATACTCATGGGCCGAGATACGGACAAATAGGGGACCATCCCACCGGGTTTGAATAGCCTGAACCGTTTCACGCAAGAAGCGGAATCGTCCCTCTTGATCACCACCGTACACATCTTGACGATGATTCGAATAGGGGGATAGGAATTCATTAATGAGATAGCCATGCGCCGCATGTATTTCAATAACGTCAAAACCCGCTTGCTTGGCACGATCAGCTGCATCAGCGAATGCTTTGATCGTATCCTGAATGTCCGTGAGTGTTGCTTCCTCAGGTGTTTTGAACGTATCTGAGAAAGKGATGGCAGATGGGGCTATAATGGCCGTATCCAGGACGGCTTTTCTGCCTGCGTGGGCGAGCTGAATGCCTGCATGAGAGCCATGATGATGGATGGACGTGACAACACGCTTTAAGCCATCAATATGAGCGTCCTCCCAGATTCCTAAATCCCGCGTTGAAATCCGTCCTTGTGCAGTGACTGCTGTAGCTTCAAATATAAGTAGTCCCACTTGGCCAACGGCCCGTGAGGCGTAATGAATATGATGCCAATCCTTGATTTCACCGGATTCATCCGATGCATACATACACATAGGTGACATGACGATACGGTTCTTCAAGGTTATGCCGGCAATGGTGTAGGGTGTAAATAACATGCATAATCAACTCCTTACAAGGATAGAAATAATTATTTAATTGTATACTATTCCAGTTGGAATTATCAACTTTAAGTTTCTGACCACATAAGAATTTATTGGTTTCCGGTACATGGAAAAACAAATTCTTATTGGCGATAAAAACAACCTTTGAAACGCGGTCGCTCATCCTTGAAGGACTTCGATAGAAGTTTTTTTCATTAAAAAAGCTTGACGTACTAGACATTCTATCCTAATCTTCGTGTAAGATAATAAAACTATGTATGTCGTAATTTTGCACCTTCATCTGTCACGAATTCGAAATTTATCCGCTTTCATGCCCRTGATACAATGAACCCAAGTCACTTATTTGGAGGTCATTTAGGATGAAAGTAGCAATGTTGAGTTTCTGGCATGTACATGCAAAGGATTATGCGAAACAGGTAAACGAGCACCCGGATACAGAGATCGTTGCGATTTGGGACGAGATTGCAGAAAGAGGACAGCAAGAAGCTGAAACACGAGGTGTGGCCTTCTACGCAAGCCTTGAAGAGTTACTGGCCAATCCAGAAATCGAAGCCGTTGTTGTAGATACGCCAACCAACCTTCACCGAGATGTCATCATCGCTGCTGCACGGGCAGGTAAACATATTTTTACAGAGAAAGTCATTGCTCCTACGCTACACGAAGTGAACGAGATCCTCGCAGCAGTTGAGGAAGCAGGCGTGACCTTAACGGTCTCCTTACCGCGTTTGAATTCACCATCAACACTCGCTATTCAAGATATCGTTGCTAAAGAGTTATTAGGTCAAATCACGCTTGTGCGTACACGACTCTCTCATAATGGCGGAATTTCGACTACAGCGAATCCGAATGGCTGGCTTCCGCAGCATTTCTATAATGCCGAGCAATGTGGTGGCGGAGCACTCATCGATCTTGGCTGTCATCCGATGTATCTCAATCGTCTATTGCTAGGTCTACCAGTCGCTGTAAGCGCTTCTTATGGCTATGTGACGGGAAGAGAAGTTGAAGATAATGCCGTATCATTGCTCCAATATGAGAATGGTGCGTTGGGTATCGTTGAAGCAGGCTTTGTGAATGCTTTCTCGCCTTTCGTTATTGAAGTACATGGCACGGCAGGCAGCGTACTATACTCAGAGCAAGATGGCCGTGTCATGCTGCGCACGAACAAGCTGGAAGAAGCGACTGGACAATGGGTGGCTTACGAATCTATACCGGAGGCAAAGCCAACAGCGTTTGATCAATGGGTAGCACATATTCAAAATGGTACCAAAGCCACCGAAAATATCGGATTGGCTGTAGACTTAACGAAGCTAATGGAAGCTTCCAATCTATCCGTGGCTAGCAAAAGCCAAGTTCGATTGGATTCTCTGGCAAACTAATCCTCACCATCTGGAAAGGAAGCGGTGTTTCCCCTATGAGTCAACCCTTTTACTTCGAACCTATGCTAGAAAATCCGATGGCGTTAGATCGTCTGGAATTAAGCTTCCGTTGGGGAGCTTACGGAATTCGAGTATTGCGTTGTCATCTGACTTCCTTTCCAGCTGGAGCCATCGTAAATTATCATCAACATTCCGAATACGAGATTCACTATATCCCTTGCGGCAAAGGAAGAGTAATTCTAGATGGGATTACCCATCCACTCCATGAAGGACTGCTCTACGTCACGGCACCTGGTGTCATTCATCGGCAAGAAGCGGATGAGCATGAAGCGATGGGCGAACTATGTCTCCACGTGGATATTGTGAAACTATCGGTTCAGGAAGAAGCAGGAACCTCCGCGATGTCCTCCTCTGGTTGGGGAGAGGAATGGGAGATGGCAGAAGCTGAAGCGTGCATCGGACAGCTTAGTGAGCTGCCCCATACGCCTGCAGTGGATCGCCATGAAGCGATGAAATGCTTCCTTGTCGCTTATGAAGCTTGGCGGAACAACCAGTTAGGTCAGTACACCGTTATTAAACAGTCCATCATCCAGATGCTGTTAAGAACCGTTAGTGCATATAAACCGGAACAGCAGGGCGTTAATCTGCCAGCCCGTGATATGAAGAACTATCGCTATCAGATGGCGGTTCAATTCATTACGGACAACTTCCGTCGTCCTCTGACCTTGGAGGGGGTGGCTGAACGTGTGCAGATTAGTTCTAGACAGCTTCAACGGATTTTCAAGGAGAAAGCTAATGTTTCCTTTAGCGAATACTTGGAGCAAATTCGTCTTAAATTCGTATGCAGCGAGCTACAGCAAACCACGCTGACGCTTGAGAAAATTGCCGAGCGCAGCGGCTTCACGTCCAGCAATTACTTGCACTACGTGTTCAAGAAGGCGCACGGCACAACGCCTAATGCCTACCGCGAGAATACAATGCTTCAACACGCGAGCACGATGTAAACCCCAAACAGAGCTGTCCGTAAAGTAGAGAATCTACTTCTGGACAGCTCTGTTTGGTAATTTAGTCATTCACTCCTGCACATTAGCAATCTAGTACATCCAGTACCTCATTCTCAACGACCCTCTAGCTACTCCAACCACCTCAAAACAGCAGTTAGTACATCAGCAAATAAGCACCCAGCAGCTCAATCACGTTGAACCCCTAGCTACTCCAACCACCACACAAATCAGCCTCCGCAACCCACCAATTAGCCGCCGCACGCTAGCACCCTACTAACTGGAAAACATACAGCTATTTCATGCCAATTTCGCACTTTCAGCCGAATAACTGGAAAAACTCCAGCTATTTTCAGGCTTTCTCCGCAAAAGAAGCAGATAGCCGGAATTTAACTGGAGTTTTTCCATCTAAACTTAGATTTAAGCTGAAGTTGATGAATTTAACTGGAGTTTTTCCATTTAAACTTCATCCCAACAAGATCTATTCGAAAAGTTTACGCAGGTTTTCGCCATAAGGTGCCTGAACGATACCTTTTTCCGTGATAATCGCGGTTACATACTCGTTTGGCGTCACATCAAACGCCGGATTGAACACTTTCACACCAACAGGTGCTGTGCGTTTGCCAAATCCTTGCGTGATCTCGTCCTCATGGCGCTCCTCGATCGGAATATCGCCGCCAGTCGGCGTGTTCAAGTCGATCGTCGACAATGGACTAGCCACATAGAACGGGATGCCATGCGCCTTCGCCAGCACAGCTACGCTGTAGGTGCCGATTTTGTTGGCTACATCGCCGTTCGCCGCAACACGGTCCGTTCCGACGATGACCGCTTGAATCCAGCCCTTCGCCATGACTGCGCCGGCCATGTTGTCACAGATCAGCGTGACGTCTACGCCTGCCTGCTGCAGTTCAAAAGCCGTGAGCCGCGCGCCTTGCAGCACGGGGCGTGTTTCATCGGCGAACACTTTGATGTTCAGCCCTTGCTCCTTCGCCAAGTAGAACGGCGCTAGCGCCGTGCCGTACTTGGCGGTAGCTAAACCGCCGGCGTTGCAGTGCGTCAGCACGCCGAACCCATCCTCGAACAGCGTGAGCGCATGTTCGCCAATACGGCGGTTAGTGTCTTCGTCCTCCGCCTGAATCACTTGCGCTTCTGTCAGAAGCGCAGCCTTGAACGCATCCGGGCTCACGCCCTCGGATGCCAAAGCTCTCGCTCTCGCACGCATGCGATCGAGCGCCCAGAACAAGTTCACCGCTGTCGGACGTGACGTCGCCAGGTAATCCGCTTGCTTCTGGACTTCTTCCAGAAGCCCATCAACCGCAGCATCCACGCCGCGGATGCCGAGATATACCCCATACGCGGCGGCGATCCCAATCGCAGGTGCGCCGCGAACCTTCAAGTGCCGAATCGCTTCCCACACCTCAATCGGTGTCTCCAGCGGCAAATAAACAATCTCCTCTGGCAGCAGTCGTTGATCCAACAAATCCAGCTGCTGGCCATTCCAGCGCAAGGATTGCAAAGCACCTTGCACTTCATCTTTTACATCATTCGTAGTCGTCATAGTACAAAACCTCTTTCTGCTGCTCGTGTTGCGATTGCTATTAGTTCATCAATCGTCGTTACCTGACGGTTAGCTCGAATGCTGGCCGTGCCGATCGTTAACGCGATACGCTGAGCGCGTTCTCTTGCAGCAGCATCTTCGATTTTATCGATATCGGCGACGTGGGCAAGACCCACTACGCGGCGGACCATTTTGGCTCCTGCGAATCCGACCGTATCACGCAGCAAGTTTATCATGTAATAATCTTGAAAACCCGGAGCGGTAAATACGCGGTCAACGCCGTGCTCATTCCATAGGGCGCGGAAGTTTTCTTCAAAGTGCGTCCACACGTCCTTAATGGTTTGTGTTAAATAAGCACGGAAAGCGGAACGGCTTTCTTCATCCTTACTCCAACCTTCTTGCGCAGCAAAGTTAAGCAAAAGATTGGCGAGAACGGCTCCGATATCGAAGCCCATAGGGCCATAATAAGCGAATTCAGGGTCAATCACTTTCGTAGAATCGGGTTTGATGAAAATGCTCCCTGTATGCAAATCGCCATGAAGCAGGGCTTGCGCATCAGTTAAAAATTTGTTGCGCAGAATCGCAACTTCGAAGTGAAGCTCATTATCTGCCCAAAGTTGTTCCGCTGCATCACGGATAGCTGCTTCAAAATTGTTTGTTTCCGCATCACGGTATGGATCATCGAAGATCAAATCTTCCGTGATTTTGCAAAGTTCAGGGTTGATGAAGCGTCCAAGTTGAATCTTTTTCTCTTGTTGATTTTTGCCTAAATCTGAAGTGAAGAATAACGTATTAGCTAGAAAGCGCCCAATATGTTCAGCAAAAAGCGGGTATTGGTTACCTTCAATCAACCCTCTGCGCATAATCACGTGATCACTCAAGTCTTCCATCACAGTTAGCGCTAGGTCTGCATCATAGGCGTACACATGGGGGACTAGGTCTGGCACGAGCCCTTCTTCAATGATCAATGCTTCGCTTTCAATACGCGCACGATCGAGCGTCAGCGGCCAGGATTCCCCTACAACTTTGGCGTAAGGTAGAGCTTGTTTCAAAATAATACTTTTTCCTGTAGCAGCTTCTGTTATACGAAATACGAGGTTTAAATTCCCATCCCCGATTTCTTGGCTGACTAGATCAGAACCTGGTTGAAATAATTGCGGAATACGGCGTGCGTATTCGATGGCTTGCACTTCCGATAACGGATGATAAGTGGACATGGATGAACCTCCTAAATGTTTTCGTCAGAAAACTGACTTCGTAAGCGTCCTCTAAAGTGATTGGAATTAATTCCAACTAATTTACTGAGTATTAATTGTCTTTACCTAGTATAAGACAAATTGTTTCCGCATGAAATACACTTTTCAGAAATGTCGTTTATTTTACATAAAATCCGCGTGATTAACGTAAATTAGCGTGTACAAGGACGATTTTAGGCAAAAAGAAGGAGGATTTAAATGACGAGCGCAACATTAGTTTCAACGCAATCCATTCAAACTGTTCTTAATAAGCAAATTTCTAACTGGAATTTACTGTTCGTTAAGCTTCATAATTTTCATTGGTATGTAAAAGGGAATCAATTTTTTACGCTTCATGTAAAATTTGAAGAACTCTACAATGAAGCTGCGCTGCATGTGGATGAGTTGGCTGAACGATTACTGGCGATTGGCGGTCAACCTGCCGCTACGATGAAAGCCTACTTAGAGATTTCTTCGCTAAAGGAAGCATCCGGAACAGAAACTGCTACGAAAATGGTTGAAGCGATTATAGAAGATTTCACGATCCTTACGCAAGAGTTGAAGGCKGGCATGCAGATTTGTGAGGAAGCGAGTGACGATACCACATCAGATATGCTTTTGGCGATCCAAACTTCTTTGGAAAAGCATCGCTGGATGCTGCAATCATTCCTKGGATGAGAAATTTACACAATCTTTAATTTGAACAAACATTCACGATATGAAACTCCATTATCCTAGAGACAGACGATTTCAAAGGATGTGAAATGGATGAAAATTCTGAATGTCATATTCGCCATTGCTGTGTGCACGATTTTCCTACTCCTTGCGTATCAGGCAGATGTTCCCGACAGCACCCATGATCCGAATCCAATGAAACATAATCTAGATCAGTTTACCCGAATGCAGGTTACGTATGAAAAGGATGTAAAGAAATAAAGGAATGGCCGATTATTAGGGCTGTTCCTTTTTATTTTTCCTGAAAAATGTCAATCTTCATTTGTTTTGCTTACAAAGTTTATTTATAATAGATAGATTAATGAGGAGAACGAGGGGTTGGCGAGATGGGGAATGGGAAAGCATTGAAGGAGTGGGCCTCTGCGGTAAAAGCGTTAGAAGCAGGCTCGCAAATTTTTATTATGAGAAAAGGAGGTATTGTTGAAGAAACAAGAGATTTCCAGGTAGAATCGAATGATTTCTTTCTCTATCCAACATATGAGCATCAGAGAAAAGAACTGCTGAAAGAGCGGTATCGCGGGATTATCGATGAAACGTTGGTCAACTGGAGCGCGCAGGATACACACGTAACAATCAATTCATTTGCCCGAATGGTGGAAGATATCGAAGTCAGCGACCAAGAAAAGCTGAATCAGCTATTCCCTTTTCATATTTGGACAGAAAATTTCACAGAAGAGCGATTGAAGTGGAAACGTAAAAACCCGCTGCATATAATGATTTTAAGGGTCTATACGTTGAACCAACCGATCCAAATTGAGATCGAACAGGCCTATATTGGCTGCAAATCATGGATACAACTGCAGGCATTGGTCCCGGATGATTCCGAAATGACCCCTGTGTTGAATGAGGAAGAATTTACCGCGCAAGTTGCTGAAATAAAACGTACTTTGGCGTAAAATTCACGTAGCATTTCACAAAAAGCTCGCCTTTTTCATGGAATTGCCCTTTCTTGATTTGTTACAGTAAGTTATAATAGAATTATTCTAATGAGAATCAGTGATAATCATTACATTTGATTGTCATCTATCTAGTACACTCAAACATTATGGAGGCTTAAAGAAAATGGCAAATTCATCAACATTTACAATAGAGGGTCTGAAAGCGACCATCGAAGGAAAGGAAATTTTGAAAGGTCTTAGCCTAGAAATTAAAGGCGGCGAAATTCACGCGATCATGGGGCCGAACGGTACTGGTAAAAGTACATTGGCATCCGCGTTAATGGGTCACCCGAAATATGAAGTAACAGAGGGCTCTGTTACATTAGATGGCGAAGATGTTCTTGAGATGGCTGTTGACGAAAGAGCTCGCGCTGGCTTGTTCTTGGCTATGCAATACCCAAGCGAAATCACTGGTGTAACGAATGCTGACTTCTTGCGCAGTGCAATGAATGTTCGCCGCGGTGAAGGTAACGAAATTTCTTTGATCAAATTTATTCGTCAAATGGAAGCGAAAATGAAGCAACTGGAAATGAACCCTGAGTTCATGCACCGTTACTTGAACGAAGGCTTCTCCGGCGGTGAGAAAAAGCGTAATGAAATTCTTCAAATGCTTTTGCTTGAGCCTAAATTCGTTATCCTTGATGAAATCGACTCCGGTCTAGATATCGATGCTTTGCGTATTGTTGCTGAAGGTGTTAATGCGATGCGCAGTGAAGAGCGTGGATTCTTAATCATTACGCATTACCAACGTTTGTTGAACTACGTTAAACCTGATTTTGTACATGTTATGATGCAAGGTCGCATCGTGAAATCCGGTGGCCCTGAACTCGCTGAGCGTTTGGAAGCGGAAGGTTACGATTGGATCAAAGAAGAACTTGGCATTGTAGATGAAACTGTTGGTCAAGACGAGGAAGAATTCAAAGTTCCAATGAACACACCAGGGCCGAAGTACTAGGAGATGAGAGACTTTGATCTTAGGGTCAAAGATACTTATAAATGGAGGAAATCATGAGCACTAAAACAACACTTTCCATCGATACTAATGCTGTTACTGAGCTCTCCCGCAGCAAGCAAGAGCCGGAGTGGATGACAGCCCTTCGTACTGAAGGGGTAGCATTAGCGAATTCGTTGGAATTACCTATACTAGAAAAAACAAGAATCGACCGTTGGAGCATTTCCGCCTACGGTTCCTATAAATCACAAGCAGCTTTGAGTTCACTGGATGAATTGCCAGAAGTGACCAAAGGCTTAACGAATAACGAAAACCTGATTGTACAACGGAACTCCGGTATCGTGTACAATCAAGTTTCCGAAGCTTTGAAACAGCAAGGCGTTATTTTCACAGATCTTGAAACGGCTGTTCGTGAGCATGGAGATTTGGTTAAGCCATACTTCATGAAGGCTGTTCATGCGAATGAAAATCAACTTACAGCTTTGCATGCAGCGTTGTGGAATGGCGGTATTTTCATCTACGTGCCCAAAAACGTTGTTGTAGATATCCCACTTCAAGCATTGTTTGTTGCAGATGATGCAGAAGCTACGTTTGCACCACACGTTCTCATCGTTGCTGAACAATTCAGTTCCGTTACGTATGTAGACAACTTCGTGTCTTCCGTTGGGGGCGCAGATCTTGTACAGAACGGGATCGTTGAAGTGTTTGCAAAACCAGGTTCACGTGTTAGTTATTCCTCCATTCATAGCTTGGAAGCATCCGTAACAGATCTCACGTATCGTCGTGCGATTCTTGAAGATGACTCCCGTATTGGATGGGTTGTTGGTGAGTTGAACTATGGGAATTCGATGTCCGATACGACATCTATTCTCAAAGGGAAAGGCTCCGACTCCGATGCGAAAGTAATCTGTGTGGGTACGCACGAACAAAAATTAAACTTGACGACTCGCGCTGTTCATTGGGGCAAAGCGTCTACAAGCGATATGATTACACGTGCAGTTATGCGCGATAGCTCTACAGCGATTATCAACGGAATCACGAAGATCGAAAAAGGCGCACAAGGCTGTAACGGTCAACAAACCGAGAAAGTCCTGATGCTTAGCCCGAAAGCTCGCGGAGACGCGAACCCGATTCTTCTAATTGACGAAGATGATGTTAAAGCAGGTCATGCTGCAAGTGTTGGGCAAGTGAATGCAGAACAAGTTCACTACCTAATGTCCCGTGGGATTACCAAAGAAGAAGCTCAACGCTTAATCATTTACGGATTCTTGGCACCAGTTGTTTCCGTAATTCCAGTTAAGAGCGTTGAAGAACAGCTGCAAAGCTTAGTGGAGAGGAAGCTAGGACAATGATATCTGCCGAGATACGTGAACTTTTTCCCATTCTGAAGCAAGAAGTGAACGGTCATCCTCTGGTTTACTTGGATAGTGCTGCTACTTCCCAGAAGCCTATTCAGGTGATTGAGGCACTGAAGCATTACTACGAGTGGGATAATGCGAACGTTCATCGCGGGGTTCATACCCTAGGTTCCCGAGCAACAGATGCGTATGAAGGAGCTAGAGCCAAAGTGGCTAAGTTCATCGGCGCAGCCAGTGAGCAGGAAATTATTTTCACTAGAGGCACAACAACCGCAATCAATATTGTGGCAGCTAGCTTTGCTGAATCGGTACTTCGTGAGGGCGATGAAATCGTCCTTACACCGATGGAGCATCACAGCAACCTGATCCCTTGGCAGCAAGCTGCTAAGAAATCAGGCGCCACTTTAAAATATATTCCGCTGCAGCCAGACGGATCTATCTCCCTTGCAGATGTAGAGAACACCATTACCGATCGTACTAAGATTGTTTCGATTGTGTATGTGTCCAATGTGCTCGGCGTGATCAACCCGATCAAGGAAATTGCTGCTATTGCCCACAAGCATGGTGCCAAAATCATGGTCGATGGTGCGCAAAGCACGCCTCATATGAAAGTGGATGTGCAAGATTTGGATTGCGACTTTTATGCATTATCCGGGCATAAGATGTGTGGCCCTACCGGAATCGGGGCATTGTATGGGAAGAAGTCTTTATTGAATAACATGGAGCCTGTTGAGTTTGGCGGAGAAATGATCGATCATGTTGATCTGTATGAGTCGACTTGGAAGGAACTTCCGTGGAAATTCGAAGGCGGAACGCCTATGATAGCAGGAGCAGTTGGGCTTGGAGCGGCCATCGACTTCTTAACCGAAGTTGGGATGGATAACATATTTAAACATGATGTTGAACTTACGAATTATGCATTGGATCGTATGATGCAGATTCCAGATTTAGCTGTTTACGGACCTACAACGAATCGTGCAGGACTGGTAACGTTCAATCTTGGAGATGTTCATCCTCATGACGTAGCAACCGTATTGGATTCCATGGGTATTGCAGTTCGTGCTGGTCACCACTGCTGCCAGCCACTTATGAGATGGTTAAAACAAAGCAGCACAGCGCGTGCAAGCTTTTATCTATATAATACGGAAGATGATGTAGACCGTCTTGTGACGGCTTTACTGAAAACAAAGGAGTACTTCGGCGATGCAATTGGATGATTTATACCGTAGAGTAATTATGGATCACTATAAAACTCCTCGCAACCGTGGGAAATTTGAGTCCGGCGAGTCCGTTACGATTGACCTTAACAACCCAACCTGTGGAGATAAAATTTCCCTGCAGATGCAAGTTGAAGAGGGAATCGTTAAGATGGCGAAATTCACAGGTGAAGGCTGCTCGATTAGTTTATCCTCTGCATCCATGATGACGGATGCTGTCAAAGGCAAAACAATCGAAGAAGCACTGAAGATGGCTGATGATTTCTCTGGCTTGATGAAGGGCGAATCTGTAGAATTTGAATATGAAGACATTGAGGCACTGTCGGGCGTTAATAAATTCCCAGCGAGGATTAAATGCGCAACTCTAGCGTGGAACGCACTACGCAAAGGGATTGAACATTCTCATAAGACCGATAACTAACGCATTTGCGGGTGGAATAGGTTAACTATATGGAAATAAGAGAACGTTAAGGAGGAATCAACCATGGCGAAACAAATGCCAGATTTAGAAGATTACAAATATGGTTTTAGAGATGAGCACAAATCCATTTTTCAATCCGGTAAAGGCTTAACTCGTGAAATCGTTGAAGAAATCTCAAGAATTAAAGGCGAACCAGAATGGATGTTGGAATTCCGTCTGAAATCCCTTGAGCAATTCTTCAAAATGCCTATGCCGCGTTGGGGCGGAAACATGGATGATTTGGATTTCGATGATATCCAATACTATGTTCGTCCATCCGAAAAGCAAGGTAAAACGTGGGAAGAAGTTCCTACAGAAATTAAAGAAACGTTCGACAAACTTGGTATCCCTGAAGCAGAGCAAAAGTTCCTTGCTGGTGTATCTGCACAGTATGAGTCTGAGGTTGTTTACCACAGCATGCAAAAAGAGCTTGAAGATCAAGGTGTTATCTTCACAGATACAGACACAGCTCTTCGTGAATATCCAGAGTTGTTCAGACAATATTTCGGAACGATCATTCCGCCAGCTGACAACAAATTTGCTGCATTGAACAGCGCAGTTTGGTCCGGCGGATCCTTCATCTACGTACCAAAAGGCGTGAAATGTGAAGTGCCTCTACAGGCTTACTTCCGTATTAACTCCGAGAACATGGGGCAATTCGAGCGTACGTTGATTATTACGGACGAAGATAGCTTCGTACATTACGTTGAGGGCTGTACAGCTCCAATCTATAGCACGAACTCGCTTCATAGTGCTGTAGTAGAAATCGTTTGTTTGAAGAACTCCCGCGCTCGTTACACGACCATCCAAAACTGGGCACCTAACATCTACAACCTCGTTACGAAACGGGCGGTTGCAGAAGAAGGAGCTACAATGGAGTGGGTTGATGGTAATATCGGTTCCAAGCTGACAATGAAGTACCCAGCAGTTGTTCTTAAAGGCCGCGGCGCTAAAGGGATGGTTCTTTCCATCGCTGTTGCAGGCAAAGGACAACATCAAGATGCGGGCGCGAAAATGACGCATTTGGCACCAGATACAACATCAACGATTGTTTCCAAGTCGATCTCCAAGCATGGCGGTAAAGTAACGTACCGTGGTCTGGCTTCCTTCGGACGTAACTCCCAAGGTTCCAAAGCTAACATCAAGTGCGATACGTTGATCTTGGATAACGAATCCACTTCGGATACAATTCCGTACAATGAAATCTTGAACGATAACATTACGCTTGAGCATGAAGCGACCGTATCCAAGGTATCTGAGGATCAATTGTTCTACCTCATGAGCCGTGGTCTTACAGAAGCAGAAGCAACGCAAATGATCGTTATGGGCTTCATCGAGCCATTCACCAAAGAACTTCCAATGGAATATGCCGTGGAAATGAACCGTCTCATCAAGTTTGAGATGGAAGGGTCTATCGGTTAATCTCCTAATAAAAAAGCGTGCCAGAGAGTTTTCTCTGGCACGCTTTTTCGTATATTATCCGTTAATTCGCTTACGATTCTGTGTAGCTGCCGATTGGAGGGCCACATATAACGACTGGATATTGAACTTTTTCTTAAATTCAAAACGATAAGCAGCCGTCGTGATGTTATTCGCTTTGTAATAAGGTGAGGTTATGTAATGAATAATGAGCTCGCTGTCATCAAACCCTGTACCACCAGATTCCATCGATACCTCATAGATGGAATCCAGATCTATCGTGGAGACTTTCGTTTTCTTACCAGTGACACCTTGATGATCAATTAGGATAATGCGTTCGTCGGTGATAAAAATACCCACTATCATCACTCCTCCTTGAACAAATATATGTATCAATTCTACATTTATACGGCGTACTCCCTCACAGATTCCATTACTTCCAACAAACGCCAAGCCCATTTGAACGAACGGATTGCATATTTGCATGCCACTTGTCTCACTCTATAAAGGACAATAATGTGTCCCTTAAGGAGAGAGAATTTCATGTGGAATAAGCTAAAGATACCGGCAATAGGAAGCGTGATTGTCATGCTGGCGATTTCGACGGCTTGTGGGAAGGAGAATGCGAGCCCACCAAGTGTAGCACCGTCGCAAAGCCCGACAGGTTTAACTGGCTCCGGCAATTCGGTTACGAAGAGTATGTCACAAGCTGGGAAAGATATCATTGCGCTAGCAAGCAATGATGCAGTCCTACCGATGAAACAAATTGGGAACGTTAATTATGTTTCTGCTCAAGATTTAATCAAAACACTTAAATTCCAGTCTGAATGGGAAGATTCTGAAGGCAAGCTGATTTTAGGGGACAATGATGCTAACTTTGAGTTGATCATGAACTCGAATAAAGCCATGAAGGATGGGGCGGATATTCAATTAAGCCAACCGGTAGTGAAAGAGGGCGGAACGGCTTATTTACCTGTCTCGGACTTAGCTGACTTATTTCAAGATGATATGTCGTACGAAGTTAGAAAAGGGGACGTCATTATTCATGCTTCTCCCGTTGCAATCATTGAGCATGAAGATGACCCTGCAAGTGCGAATGATAACTCACCAGAGTTGAGTTTCGGGGATGATCCTACAGACCCATTCAAAGGCAACGGGGCAGGTGCAAATCCTGCAGGGATGCCTATTCAGACCCAGCAGGATCTACAAGTATGGTCGCCAAATGATCAAAATGACGTTATGCCGGTTTTGAAGAATATCGATATTAATGCATTGATTAGTAAAGGGGAAAATTATATGGGTGTAAAGTATAAATTTGGTACGGGCCCATATCCCCAAACAGGACGATTTGATTGCTCGACATTTACACAATATATTTATGGGAAATATAATATTAAACTGCCGCGGGTAGCTCGGCAACAAGCTACTAAAGGTAATTTGGTTTCTCGCAAGTCGTTACGCAAAGGGGATTTGATGTTTTTCTACGTGCCAGGTCGTTTCAAATCGAACAAAACCGTTGGTCATGTAGGGATTTACATTGGAAACATGAAGATGCTGCATGCCTCCCCGGCGCCGAAGAATGGGGTACAAATCAGCAATATTGATAAAGCTTATTGGAAAAAAACATTTCTAAAGGCAAAGAGAGTTGCCTATTAATAGGAGTAATGGGAAAAGTCTATCCGATGGATAGGCTTTTTATTTTTGTCTATTTTGAAACAATTGAATCCCTCGTGCGTTTAAATGTGTAGAAAGCTTTTTGTGGAGGAGGCTAGCCTTATGACAATCGTGCTTTATGAAAAGTTGCCCGAGGGGCAACTGCTCAAACTTGGTGAACGTGCCTGGGATGAACAACTTATTCAAGCCTTGAATGTGGCTAATTTTATTCTCGTTGGCGGGAAGGAATACGAAATGATTGAGGGCCGTTTGAATTTGGATCTCCATGTGTTTGAGTTGCTGCTCGTTAAAGCCGGCGCAGAGGGGGGAGGGAGCAAGGAGTGAAACGACCGCTTAAAGTACTATCAACTTCACTGAGTTTGATCTTGTTAGGCCACATGCTGCTAGGAACAGCACAGGCTGCGGAGACACCAAGTCCCAATACAGGCTCTTCTAAATTGGTGGAATGGTCGAATGAGGATGTTAAGGCCTATTACGATCCTCAGGTGGATTGGAGATTACCTATACCCMCTGATAAGGGGTTAGCTGCACCGTCACCTACGCCAACACCTAGCACAACAGGCGGGAGTACAGCTCCTATTATTGTGAATCAAGTGTCAGGCGGTGGGTTTGGATGGGATGATCTGCTGCTTTATCATCTGATTTTCAATACCGTAAGCCCTTATTCATCTAGCAGCTGGGGGAATAATCATCGCTCGTATTATTATCGATCCAATACACCCTATGTCAATAAAACGTATCAACCAAGCTCTTTTACGAATCGTTCGACAACGAAAGCTCCAACAACTTCAAGCGGTAGTGGCACCTTTACATCGAATTCGAATAAATCGTCAACGACCACCAAATCAGGTACAACAGGTTCCTCAGTTAGCGGCTCCAAGTCAACCTCAACCTCATCAGGCAGCATAGGTGGTAAATCAAGCGGTTTTAGCTCCTCCTCCAGCTCAAGCTCTGGGGGTTAATTGCATGGTATTTGAAGTGATTGGGACACCAGCCCTTGACAGAAATTCTCGCGTACGGCAACTAGCTGAGCTTGGATTTACGTGGGCTAATTTGGAGAACGAAGAGTACTGGATTGATCAACTTGTCGTTATGCCGAATGAGGTATATGAGGACCTTATTCATGCTGCTGCAGGACTTTGGCAGGTGTTTGATAAAGCTGCTCGTTACGTTTTCGGCAAAAGGGAGCTTTATGCAGACTTATCGATACCGGAAGTGCTTTGGGATGGGCTGGATCGGCTTGAGCCGAATGGCGAGGGATTTATAAGCCGCTATGCGAGATTTGATTTTACAGTCGATCAGGTAGGTAACATTAAATTACTAGAATTAAACGCAGATACACCTACGGGTTATGTAGAAGCCTCTATCGCGACTCCATGGCTTTGTAATCAATATGGTTTGGAATCACCGAACGGCAGGATGAAGGAGCTTCTCAAGGCGGCCTGGGAGATCGAGGCACCAGATTATGCAGCTTGTATAGCCTACGGTGTACATGCGGAAGACACAGGAACGATAGATGCACTCGTTGCTCATAGCGGAAGAAAAGTGACATGCATGGACTGTTTGAATTTATGGATCGACGAGGGCGTCGTCAAGGTTGGTGCTGATCAGACCATTCAGCGTATGTTTGCCTTATATCCGAAGGAGTGGATGGGGGTTGACGACGGGGGAGAAGCGCTGTCGTATGCAATTGAGGAGCAATTCGTTCATTTGTTCAATCCCTTGCATGCTGTGATTTTACAATCCAAAGGCTTGCAAGCATTGATCTGGGATCTTCATATAAAGCAATCAGCATTATTTACGCAAGAGGAACATGAGATCATCAAGACTTACATGTTGCCAACCTATACACATCCTATCCTTGAAGGTAACTATGTGTCCAAATCGATGTTTGGCCGCGAAGGCGGCTCTGTTGAGCTGTATAACGAAAATGGAGAGCTGGAATTTAAGGATGAAGCGGGCTTTGACACGAGTGTGTTTTTTAAACGTGTGTATCAAGAAAGGGCAGACCTACCGCGGCTAACTTTCCAGCATGGTCAAGGACATTTATTAACGGGTCTATTCGTATTGAATGGTACGCCATGTGGGCTTTTAGGTAGGGCAGGCGGCATCATAACAGGAAATGCAAGTCAATTTGTGGCGATTGGAGTGAAAGCGCCTTGAAACAAGGAAGATTTATACTATTGGCCATAGGACTTATCGGAATTATCGTTATCATATGGCTCTTCAGCATGATATTCGATAAGAAACCATCCGTCCTAAGCCAATCAACAACAGGCAACGTATCGACAACATCCAGTTATGCTCCTGGTGACGTGCCATGGGATTATCAAGTCCAGCAAGTTAAGGTCGGTGATCTCATTGATGGTGATATGGTGCTGTTGCCGAACAATGACCGAATGTCCAACGATCAGAATTTTGCAACTGGTGATAGTATCTGGGTATTGAGTTTCATGCAAGCCACGATGAAAGCGGACAGTCAAGGAAAGAACGATGTTACTTTGTCACAATGGAAACCGATTAAGTCCTTTAAAACAAAAGAAGAAGCCGACAAAGATCTCGTGGAGCTGAAAGTGGAAATAAAGACGGATGTGAAATTGATCGGTGTTTATAAAACAGAGCTGGATAGCCAATTCAGGTACTTTGCGGTAGTAGAATTGCCAACTGGGCAGAAGGTTAAGCAGCCGATTCCAGAAGAGAGATACAAATCGTTCAAGGATAAAAAAGAAGTAAGCGTAGTCCTAGAGGAAGTACATGATTATACAGATTTTGATCAATCGATGGCTAAATTTCGGGGGTGGGCAGAGTGATCGTTGTGAATCTTATTATAAGTTTATTCGTCATTGTCTTGTTACAGTTTGCAGGGATGTACATCTTTAGTTTAATGACACCCTATCGGGATATGGAAGAAATAAATAACGGCAACGTGGCTGTGGGGATTACCATGGGAGGCAAGTTCGTAGCTACGGCCATCATTCTAGGCATTGCTGCCTATACGAACGCCTCCATTTGGCATATGAGCTTATGGTTTGCAGTAGGGTACGCATGCTTAATAGCTTCATATTGGGTGTTCGATTGGCTAACCCCAGGCATGAAGCTATCAGACCAGCTAAAGGGAGGGAATGTGGCTGTAGGTACCCTTCTTGCTGCGGTATATATCGGAATTGCGATTTCGGTAAGCAGTCTAATTATTTAACTATCTATGTATTAGATCGCAATTTTCGTAATTTCTACATTTGCTTGCTGCGATAAATCCAAGAACTGATTGTCGATGCTGATGAGCGGTCGGAAGAAATCAGTAGGGTTCGTCATGATGATCGTACCTTCACGTCCGTCGCTCAAAGACACTTTTTTACCTATAAAGTTAGGAATCATGTTGCGTATGAACACTTGGGTGATCTTGGGATCCAGCTCGCCGAAGCTCATGCGATGGAGCTCTTTAAGCACATGCAAAAGATCACGTCGTTGTTGATACACTCTGCTGGATATCATGGCGCTGTAGACATCTGCGATCGCGACAATCTTGGAGTAGGAATGGATGTCCGTACCGCTTTTCCGTAGAGGATAACCTGTACCATCTATACGCTCGTGATGTTGAAGAGCAACAAGAGCGAGCGTTTCATCCTTTAATGATTTGCGAATGATATCGTACCCATGAATGGTATGCTTCTGAACTTCCTCGAATTCTTCCTTTGTCAGCTTACCTGGCTTATTCAGAATATCTGGATGTATTCGACATTTCCCGATATCGTGCAAATAGCCTGCTTTTCCGATGACGATAGCATCCTTCTCGGATTTATTCATCCATTTGGCAATATAATAAGACAGTATCCMAACTTGAACACTATGCTGTAGGGTATAGTCATCTTTACTATGCAAAGATAGAAGTAATGAAACTACATCCTTCTCCTCTTGTATGCTGTTTATCAGTGGATTGAAAGCGGATTCTACAGTTTCATTGCGAAGAGATCCACCGTCTTGCAAAGCTTCAAACATTTCTTTAATACCCTGAGTTGCGTTGTTAAAAGAGGTAACCTGTAAGATATTAGCTTGTCTAGTTGGCGCTTCCTCTACGACATTCTCGATTTCACTGCTTCTTGGAGCTATATCAACATAATCCACACTGTGGCGATTGAGCATCGAAATGTCTCCAGCATCGAGAACGGTGCCCGAGGATAGAAGATGAAGGCCTACTGCATTGTAGGAATCGGAAATTAATTTGTCACCAACAATAAGTTGAAGCACATGTACACGCATAGAAGCTCCTCTCCAAGTCCTAGTATCTGGTAGGTATATTGTAATACTACATCCCAATATAACGACTGTAAAGACTTTTGGCTTGAATTAAATCCTCAGTCCCTTGAATGAGAACACGACCGCCAGGGAATAGAATAATTTGAATATCCTCAGATGCGTGAAACTTTAAAAGAAAACGATTTTTCTCAACCAGACCAAGCGGTTGAAGTCGTTCCTCCCAGTATTCCAGTGGTTGCGTGCTGGGAATAACCGGATGAATTTGAACCGAGTTGCGCCCGCATAAGGATTGAATGGTATCACTTTCAAGATGGGCATCTAAGTACTCGTATTGCTTCTGCGCACAAGCGGGACAATCCGACTTCTTAGCTCCAGATACCCGTATTGCGGAGTTCTGATTGAACCATAAGTCCCATTGCTGCATGCTGAGATTGAGCTGATCCGTCGCACCTACGAGCAACTTAAGAGCCTCTGTGGCTTGGAAAGAAGCAACAACATGGATGATTCCTCCAATGACACCTGCAGTGTCACAAGTATCCGTGGTACCCGCAGCAGGTGCTTGTGGGAAGAGGCAGCGCAAACAAGGTGTTTGTTCAGGGATAATCGTCAGCGAAACGCCTCGTGAAGCTACAGCACCGCCATAGATCCAAGGGATCCCTAATTTCATGCTGACATCGTTGAGCAGGAAACGAACGGCAAAGTTATCGGTCCCATCGAGAATCACATCGACATTATGAAGCAATTCTTCGGCATTGGTAGCGTTAAGATCACAGACATGAGGATCAATGACGACATTGGAATTCACGAGCTGAAGACGTTTCGCAGCGGCAATTGATTTGGGAATCGTGGCAGCAGCGTCCTCTTCATCGTACAGCATTTGTCTTTGCAGATTGCTTTTATCAACAAAATCACGGTCAATGATCCGAACATATCCAACGCCTGCTCGCACCATATGATTGGCAAGAACGGTGCCTAAAGCACCCATACCAACAATAGCAACACGACCAAGGCCAAGTTTGCGTTGACCTTCGATGCCAATGGGGGGGAAAAGAATTTGTCTCGAATAACGTGGGTCAATCTCTGTTGCAGTTTCTGTATGTAAATGCGGGTCCAAGTAAAGTCATCTCCGTTCAAATCAGTTATCAGCCTGCGGTGCTTGAAGCGGGTTCCAGGGTCCTGTTTGATTGCCTTTCCATTCGGACCCATCCTCCCATATTTCTTTTTTCCAAATGGGCACGATTTGTTTCAAACGCTCAATAGCATATCTACTAGCGTCATAGCAATCAGCGCGGTGAGGCGAGGATACAGCGATCACGACACTGGCCTCAGCAATCGCGACCTTACCCAATCGATGTGTAATGGCACACAGCGTGCCAGGCCACTTCGCATTGATTTCTTCGCCGATGCTTGCCATCGTTTTCAATGCCATAGGGACATAAGCCTCATACTCCAATAGGACTGTTCGCTGTCCATACGTCATTTCTCGCGTCGTGCCGATGAAGGCGAGTGAAGCGCCATGGTTGGGATGATTCACCTTAGAGGTCACGGAGACGACATCAATCGTTGAATCGGTGATCTCATAGAGCGAAGGCTGCCCACCTGAAACAGGTGGTATGAGTGCGAGCTCGTCGGAGGCGGAAACCGTTTCCTGATCACCGGCATAAGCTTGATTTTTAGCGAAAAAACATATAGGAAGCTGCCCTGAGGCAGCAGGATAATCGGTGACGATTTTATCCTTCAATTGTGCAATGGTAATGGAATCTTGATCGACTGAAATCGTTAGAACCGCAGTACCGAATAGGTCTACAAGACCTGCGAAGAGTTGGATGTGTAAGTTCAATTTGTTTCTCCTTGCGATAGATGTTAGAATCCCTTACAGCATATCATATTTTGCCCTGAAAATGGTATAATGGAGTGATCCTTTGGCAGGGCATGGAATTTTGAATTAATGGAGGAGATCTAAGCATGCAATCCAATTCACACATAGAAGTGTCTGACTTACATAAGCGCAAGGAAACCTTTACTGTTGATGAAATGGTGACATTAGCGGAGCTGCGGTTGAACATTCAAGATCGCGTTCCGTCTGTAGAGGGGGAGGCATTTGATCTCAAATCGTGGTACCGTAACTGGAACAATAAGGGGCAGCATCGTACTGATGAAGAGCCTACTCATGTGAAGGTGGAAGCGGTAGATGAGTTCCAAGCGTTGATACCTTGGGGGCAAGCGGATCAAGCACTATTCCTATATGCACAAGAGGGACAAGCATTGAAGAAAGGATACCCTATTCGACTATATGTACCTGATGGAAGCAGTGAATGTCTGAATGTAAAAAGTATTGTTAAGGTATGGTTTCTGAACGATCCAGGTTTAGGTGAAGAAGCAACTTATGGGTTTAAGAACAAAGTTACCCCGGGTGAGCTCAAATTCAAGAAATGAGGAAGAGGATACTTGCATAATATAGAGACATGCTAGGAACTACTTGCCCATGAAGAGAGGTGAACGGGATGACGTCCCCCTTGCAACGGCTAGTCATATTGCATACGAATGATATTCATAGCCATTTCGAACAGATGCCCAAGATAAGCGCTTATTTTGATCGTATCCGCCGTCTCTGGCCGCCAGATCAAGTACTGACACTTGACATTGGCGATCATATGGATCGGATGTTTCCAGAGACAGAAGGAACGAATGCGATCGCTAATTTAGAGATCATGAATGCCACAGGCTATGAGGCAATGGTTCTGGGAAATAATGAAGGGCTAACCTTCACGCCGGATTGGCTGCGATCGGTTGTGTTGGAACACGCGCAGTTCCCGATTATTGGCAGTAACATTACAGAAATCAAAACGAATGAAACTCCTGATTGGATGCTGCCTTCACTGACACTTGAGAAATCCGGTCTTCGTATTGGTTTGATTGGGGTTACGGCTGCTTATCAAGCTTACTATGAGTTGCTCGGTTGGCATGTAAGTGATCCTATGAAGGCTGTAAGCGCCCATGTGAGCCTATTACGCCCCAAGGTGGACATTCTAATCGTCATGTCGCATTTGGGTCTGAGAACGGATCAACGGATGGCTGAGGAGCTGGACGGCATCGATCTCATCCTTGGCGGTCACACGCATCATTTACTTGAAGAGCCGCTGCTGATCAGCGGCACTTATATTGGTGCGGCCGGCAAGTTCGGTCAGTATGCCGGCCACATCGAACTTGCCTACGACCCGGCGCAGCGCCGGATCGTGGAGCTGAACGGCCGCGTCGTCCCGATGACGGACGCGAGCGAAGAAGACAGCAGCGTCATCACGCTGCTGGAGCACTACCGCATCGCCAGCAGCGCCTCGCTGGMGGTGGAGGTGGCGCAGCTGCGGCAGCCGCTGCGTCTGGATTGGTACGGCGAATCCCCGCTCGGCAACTTGCTTGCCGCGGGTATTCGCCGCTGGACCAGCGCCGAGATCGGGCTGGTCAATAGCGGGCAGCTCCTTCAGGGACTGAAGGAGGGGGGCTTGACCCGGGGCCGGCTGCTGGAAATCTGCCCCGGCCCGATCAATCCCTGCCGCATGCAGCTCAGCGGCGCGGATATTCGTCAAGCGCTCGAAGAGTCGCTGCTTGATGAGTTCATGGAGAAGCCGATACGCGGCTACGGCTTCCGCGGGGAGGTGCTAGGCGTCCTCTGTGTGGACGGGATAACCGTCCAAGTGGATGCTACGCGCCCTCCCTACGAGCGCATCGTCGCCGTATATGTCGGCGAGGAATTGTTAGATCCAGAACGTTCCTACCTCGTGGGTACGATCGATATGTTTACGTTCGGCTCAGGTTATATATCGTTGAGCCGAGGCAAGCAGATCGTTTACATGCTGCCGGAATTTATCCGTGATGTGTTAGCTGAACAACTGCAAGATGAGGCTGCGATTGCAAGCAGCCACCACTTTCGATTCTCAGATGTTGTCAGACCCAGTCCTAAAAAGGTAGAATAGTAATCGGAGCAAGATTCCTGATAGTTATCAGAATTTAGGGGGCAATTATGCATACAATTTTTGAGGCGATCATTATTGGGATCGTTGAGGGCTTGACTGAGTTTTTACCCGTATCCTCGACAGGGCATATGATTTTGGCACAGAGCCTGCTAAACACACAAAATGACGAAGTCATGAAGACGTTCGATTTCGTGATTCAATTGGGTGCTATTATGGCGGTAGTTATTATTTATTGGAAACGAATTCTTTCATTATTTGGACTTGTGAATCGGAAAAGCGAAAGTAAAACAGGGAAAAAACTGAATTTAATTCATATTTTAATTGGTATCATACCTGCTGGTGTGATCGGAGTTTTATTTAATGATGTTGTGGATGAGAAGCTATTCAATACAACAACCGTTTTAATTGGACTCGTGCTCGGTGGTATTCTATTGATCATTGCTGAGAAGAAAAAGGAACAACCCAAAACGACCGTCCTTGATGATTTAACTTATCGCCAAGCATTTGCTATCGGATTGTGGCAGCTCATTTCGATTTGGCCTGGTTTTTCTCGATCGGGTTCCACGATTGCAGGTGGTATGCTTTCTGGTGTAAGCCGTGCCGCTTCAGCGGATTTCACCTTCATAATGGCCATTCCGATTATGTTCGGGGCTTCAGGGGTCTACTTTTTGAAAAATTATGAAGCATTGTCATCCGACGATTTGGCCTTTTTTATTGTAGGATTTTTAGTGGCTTTCGTAGTGGCTTTACTGGCTGTCGTATCCTTTATTAAATTTGTACAAAAGATGAAGCTCACTTACTTTGCGTATTATCGTTTTGCCATTGCGATTATTTTCGCGCTTTATATGTTTTTAAAGTAGAACACTAGCGAATCGCGTCGAAAGATGCGGTTTTTTGTATTGAACTTTTCTTTAAAATCTATTACATTTAAATAGAACGTAATGCTCACCTATGCGGGGGTCCTGAAATGCTGTTTATGCCGATCAACATGTGTCAACCTGGGATGAGGCTGGCTAAGAATATATACAACGATGATGGTATGGTCCTTCTGGCCGTTAATGTTGAGCTTACACAGAGACTCCTTGATCGCTTGTTTAGCTATGGAATTGATTATATTTACATAGAAGATGCTAGAACGAATGATATTATTCAAGAGGATGTCATTCAGGATGAAACAAGAAGCAAAGCAGTGATCGAAATTCGCAATACGTTTAAGAAGGTAATGGAAGATTCGAATAAGCGCGGAGCAGTGAATTATTACGATATTGGTCGTAATTTTCGAAATGTCATGAAGATGATTATTGATGATCTGAGTGCTCATGAGGGTGCGATGGTCATGCTTAATAATATGAATGTGAAAGATAATTACTTATTTCAGCATTCGGTTAACGTGAGTATTTATGCGATCATGCTTGGAATCAGTTATGGGTACAGTCGTGATAAGCTCGAAACTCTTGGTTTAGGTGCGTTATTGCATGATATTGGAAAAACGAAAGTGCCATTAGGCATTCTTCGCAAGCCTTCTCAGCTAACACCGGACGAGTTCAAGGAAATGAAAAATCATACGACCTATGGCTTCAATTTATTGAAGGATGAGCCGAATATCCCACTTCTTTCAGCCCATTGTGCCTTGCAGCATCATGAACGGATTAATGGCAGTGGATATCCACGGGGCATTCAAGGGGGCGAAATTAATGAATTCGCCAGATGGATTGGACTTGTCGATTCCTATGATGCCATGACGACTACACGTGTGTATCGCAGACCTTTATTGCCACATGAAGCAATGGAGCAGTTATTCGCGGGATCTGGTACGATGTATGATCAAAGTCAGATTGCTTTGTTTCGAGACAAAATTGCCATTTACCCACTAGGGATTACGGTACGACTGAATACTGGCGAATATGGCATTGTGTCGAAGTTGAATATGACTGTTCCACATAGACCGACTATTCGTGTGCTTCAAGATGAAGCAGGTACTGTACTTAAAGAACCTTATGAAATTGATCTTTCAAGCAAGCTATCGATATTAATTTCCGAAATTGGGGAAATTAAGGTTAGCGAATCGGAATTAGATTCAAGTATGCCTACACTTCTATAGCATAGATATAGCACGTATTGGATAAAGAACCTKGGAAACCAGGTTCTTTTTGTAGATTAAGGAGGAAGCACGATGCGGGAGTCCATGGAAAAAGGGTTGTTTTGGAGATGGGGGCACGCCATGTTTCGGTTCCGATGGTTAGTGCTAACGATTGGCATTAGTTTAATGCTTATCTTTGCTATTTTTGCTCAAAAAACGCCAGGCATGTTGAAGGACAACGGGTTTACTCCGAAAGGGAGCGAATCCGATCTGGGCTTGATTCAAATGAGGGATGAGCTTGGTGTGCCTCGAACACAGCTGAATATCGTTTATGCGGGGCGTAATGGACTTGATATAACAGTGAAAGATCAGCAAGACGCGGTTATGGCCTCACTTACGAAACTGAAAGAACTGTCTTATGTGGAGAATGTGAAATTTATAACTACGCCTCGGAACGAGGGACATCTAGATGTCCAAGCTGTTAGTGTATCGCTCACATTGGATACAGATCCTGCCTTGGAGGCATACCCAGAGCTTAAGTCGCTTGTGCATCCACCGGCAGGTATGGACGTGTATGTTACGGGAGGTCCCGCAATTCTGTATGACATGCAAGTAGCCAGCAAACATGATATTGCCAAGTCGGAAGCGATTGGTTTACCTATTGCACTTCTCGTATTGTTAATTGTTTTCGGTACATTTGTTGMAGCATTCCTCCCCATGGTCGTGGGGTTGATGAGTGTGACGCTCACACTGGGAGTTACCTATTTTATCGCGCAGCATCAATCTTTATCGAATTTTTTGCCGAATATGGTTACGATGCTGGGGCTTGCTGTTGGGATTGACTATGCGCTATTTCTGGTTAGCCGATTTCGTGAGGAGCTTAAAGTACAAGGTAGTGTAGCTGCTGCCGTAGCCATGACATGTCAAACAGCAGGAAGATCGATTTTCTTCTCGGGTATCGCGGTACTCATTGGTTTATTGGGGATGCTGTTTGTGGATTTGACCTTCTTCCGGTCCCTTTGTCTCGGGGGGGTTATCGTTGTTTCAATTTCCGTCATTGTGGCCAATACAGTTCTGTTAGCACTTCTAGGTATTTTAGGTCATCGCATTAACTCCTTACAGGTCCTTCCTAAACGATTCCGTAAGCAAGAAACATCGAAATTCTGGGAGAAAATCGCCTACGCGGTGATGAAACGTCCAGTCGTTTTAGTTGTGCTTATAGGCGGTGTGTTGATCTACAGTATGACACCGATCTGGCATATGAAATTAGGGGTGCCTAATGCGGAGGTTCTTCCTCCAAGCTATGAATCCCGATATGGAGCGGAGTTGCTCAAAACCGCCTATGATCCTCGTATGACAGGGCCGATTCAAATTGTGATACATACGAAAGAGGAGATCTGGTCAGCAGACTCGATCAGCGAGATTCAAGCTTACGGAGAGCGGGTCAAAGCTGTCGCTGGTGTAAAAGAGGTGCAGAGCTATCTAACCGTCTTAGGACAGCATTCGAATACAGAGCTTACAGGTATGTTTACAAAGAGGGATGTTCAAAAGCAGTTAGAAGACGCGCAATTAGCGAAAGGTCATACCGCTTTGATGGTCGTTATACCTGAGAAGGACACAGATGATCCTGTGACGGATACGCTAGTTCATGAGCTCCGCAAGTTAAACAAAGAAGGATTAGAGACTGCCGTTACAGGTGGGCCTGCCTACCGATTGGACATCATTGATCGCATTCAAAAGGAAATTCCTGAAGTTCTTATTTTCGTTATGGGAATTACCTATCTCGTTCTTTTGCTGGCATTTCGTTCCGTCCTGCTCCCGCTTAAAGCTGTTCTGATGAATATGCTTAGTTTAGGTGCTAGCTTAGGTATCGTCGTATTAGTTTTCCAACATGGATTTATGGCGGATATGCTGCACATTACGTCAATCGGATATGTGAGTGCAACGCTGCCTGTTATCATCTTCTGCGTCGTATTTGGTATCTCTATGGATTATGAAGTGTTCCTCATTTCACGTATCATGGAAGAGTATGAGGTGAGTGGGGACAATGATCAGAGTACAGCTGAGGGTTTGAAAAAAACGGGGAGCTTAATTACAAGCGCGGCTTTCATTCTTGTTGTCGTAGTTGGATCTTTTATTTTTACGGATATCGAAATTATGAAAGCGTTGGGACTTGGCCTCGGACTCGCTGTATTGATTGATGCCACGATCGTACGGGTTATGCTTGTTCCTGCGCTTATGAAACTGCTCGGTGACGCCAATTGGTGGGCACCAAGGTGGCTCCGAGTGAAGCCTAAGGCAAAAGTAGAGAAGCGGTAGCGCCATCTGCAATTCCTGTCTCTGTTTCCTTTTTTGTGAATCATAAGTTACAATAAAGGGCATAGGTATAGGCATAATAGGTAGTAACATGTTCTTGAATAGGAAATGATAGGTCAGGTGTAAACAGCATGAATAGGAACGTAACACACTCCATCTTACCGGAGTTAACTCCCCAATATGATCCTTGGGACCCCATTCGGTCGTATCGGAAATACGGGAAACATGTATTAACCAGCATAGAGCTTACCATCACCAATCTGTGCAATATGCGTTGTGAGCATTGTGCAGTTGGGGATTCACTTACGATGTCAGAAGGACCACGCATTCCGTTGCCAGTTATTTTACAAAAGCTGGATGAGATTGAACATTTGGAAACGATAAGTTTAACAGGCGGCGAGCCGTCCTACCACATCAAGATTGTGAAGGACTACATGCTGCCAATCCTGAAGTACGCGCGGGAGCGGGGAATTCGCACTCAAATCAACTCGAATCTAACTTTAGATTTGGAGCGTTATGAGCTGCTTGCGCCGTATCTCGATGTGATGCATATTTCGTTTAATTATTTGAATGCAGATGATTTCCATCAAGTAGGATTTGTGAATTCTCAGCGTCCCGTGGGGCAAGTAACGGCATTAGGGATGTATGAGCGAATGGTGAATAATACAATCGCGCTAAGCAAGGGCGGTTTGTACGTTTCTGCGGAATCGATGATTAACACGAGAACCCATTTGAAATTGCCTGAGATTCATCAGTTAATTAACGAAATGGGGTGCAAGCGTCACGAGGTACATCCGATGTATGCAAGCTCTTTCGCCTCACATCTTCCGATGGTTACGCTAGACGAATTGCGCGCGAGTATCCATCGCTTGTTAGATCATCGCAATCCAGAAATGTGGATGCTGTTCGGCACGCTGCCTTTTTTCGCATGCAATGAACTGGAAGAGGACCGTAAGTTAGTTAAACGTCTACGTGAGGAGCCAAATGTTACCGTTCGTAACGACCCAGATGGGCGGAACCGATTGAACGTCAGTACGTTTACTGGCGAGGTTTTCGTCACCGATTTTGCTAATGAGCCTCCGCTTGGAAATATACATGATGATGGGCTTGATGATATCTTTGCACGTTGGGAGAACAATCCGCTAAACCAGCAGGTGAATTGCTTCTGTAGTACGGCATCCTGTTGCGGACCCAACCTGCTCGTAGCTGACTCGTACTATCGCACTGTGGATTTCAAAAGCCGTAAAGCTATTATCTAATCATCTTTCCGAAGGAGAAATACATTTTGCCACATACGTCGTTTGATTTCGGTTCCATCGCACTTAATCTTTTCCTGGTTATCGTACTCGTTCTGTTAAATGGCTTTTTCGTAGCAGCCGAGTTTGCCCTTGTGAAGGTTCGACAGTCCCGCATTCAACAGCTTGTCAATGAAGGCAGCGGAAAAGCCAAATATGCGAGTATCGTAACGTCACAATTGGATAGGTATTTATCAGCCACGCAGCTTGGCATTACACTTGCCTCCTTGGGACTGGGTTGGATTGGAGAACCTGCGATTCATGATCTGATTATGGAGCCTCTATTTCATACATTTGGCTTAGGGGAATCTGTATATACAACGACTTTGTCTTTTATTATTGCTTTCGGATTTATTACGTTTATGCACATTGTGTTAGGGGAATTGGCTCCTAAATCGTTTGCGATCCAAAAACCTGAATTGACCTCTTTGTGGCTCTCAGCTCCGCTATTGTTTTTCTATCGAGTATTTCGCCCGATTATCTGGGTGCTTAATGGCGCGGCGAACAAATTTCTTGCGATGATCGGCGTTGAGCCTGCCAGTGAGAATGAAGCAGCACATACCGAGGAAGAAATTCGAATCCTGATGGATGAGAGCGTCAAAAGCGGTCATATCAATGAAGATGAGATGACGCTTTTCGATAATATTTTTGAATTCTCCGATCTCATCGCTCGTGAAGTGATGCTGCCGCGGACAGATATGGATTGTCTGTTTCTGGAAACAAGTTTTATCGATAATTTGCGATTCGTTCATGAAACCAAACACACACGCTACCCTGTAGCTGATGGGCATAAAGATAACATTGTAGGTTTTGTACATATTGCTGACTTACTAACGGCGGATCCTGATGTCGAGCAGGAACTCAAGACCTTCATTCGTCCGATTTTGAACGTGCCGGAGTCGATGGAAGTTAGTCGCGTGCTTAAGCTCATGCAGAAAAAGCATTCCCAACTCGCGATCGTTGTTGATGAGTACGGGGGAACTGCGGGGCTCTTAGCTTTAGAGGATATCATCGAGGAAATTGTGGGAGAATTGCATGATGAATTCGATGTGAATGAGCGACCTGGCGTGGAAGTGAAAGACAAATATACTTCTGTCGATGGGCGTGTATTGCTGGAAGACCTGAACGACATGCTGGACCTCCAAATTGAAGATGATGATGTGGATTCGATAGGCGGCTGGCTGTTCAAGAAGGTGGAAGGTGCGCCTGTCAAAGGGAAGAAAGTGCCTTTTGCTAATCATGTTTTTGAAGTGACCGAGGTAGATCGATTACGTATTGTTCGTATACATATAACGAATATCGACACGATTAAACCGGGAAATGAATAATCGGAGGAGTCTCTATGTCACCCAGGACAGCTATAATCATGGCGGTAGGAATACTGGTGCTATACGGTTTGTTCACCGTAGGGCTGCCATTTCTCTTAGCGTTGGTGACTGCAATTTTTCTAGACCCACTCACAACTCTCTTGATGCGTGTCGCGAAAATGAAACGCTTTGTCGCCGCAACAATCGTTAGTACGGCATTTACTTTGCTGATGGTGGCATTAATCTATTTTATTGGGATGAATGTCGTCACCGAGTTAATCGATCTTGGTCGTAAAGCGCCTAATTACATGGAAGATGTCAATAATTACGTGGATCAAGCAGTGGTGCGGACCCAAGTATTCTATGACTCTTTATCCCCAGAGATGGCAGCGCAAGTACAAATGTGGGTAGAACGGGGTACAGAGACGTTAACTGGAGCATTGACGAGTATTTTGAGTGGAATTTCAGGATTTTTCCTCAATATGGCCGGGAAGATCCCTAATTTATTCATGCTATTGATCATCTATGTGATCACCCTGTATTTGTGCATGTACAACTTGCCGAATTTGAAGGTTTCTTTTCTCTCGATGTTTGAAACGAAAACCAAGGATAAGATGGAAAATGTGCTGACATATTTGCGTGAGGCTATTTTTGGCTTCATTCGCGCACAGCTGATCATGGCGATCTTTACGTATTTGTTGACTTTCATTGGATTGCTCGTCCTTCGGGCAGAGTACCCACTCGCCATTTCACTGCTAGTTATGGTGATGGAATTCGTACCCGTGATAGGAACTGGCATTATTTTCATCCCATGGATCATTTACCAGCTGCTGCTAGGATATACGAGCATGGGAATTGGCTTGTTCGTGCTCTTCTTGGTGCTGGTCATCCTCCGCCGGATTGTAGAGCCCAAAGTGCTTAGTGATGCCGTTGGGATCAACTCGTTAGCGGCTTTAATTTCCTTGTATATTGGCTTCGAATGGCTGGGCTTAGCCGGCTTGTTCCTCGGTCCTTTGGTCGTCATTATTTATCAAGCGTTGCGCAAAGCAGGCGTGTTGAAATTGAATATTAAATTAGATTAAGAATGAGCTAAAAGGAATCCCTTTCGAATTGCGCGGGTGCAATCGGAAAGGGATTTTTTGCTTTTGGCGGGGCGAAAGGCTCGGGAAAGGAGCTAAATTGATCATCTCATCGAAAAAAATGGGAAATCGGTGATTTTGGTCAAGTTATGCCGCATATAACGAGTCATATAGACTTTGAAAAGGAGGAGACGTATGAACACACAATTTAAAAGTTGGTACCCGTATATCGGACCGTGTGACCCTTGTCCACCGATTCGAGTGAAATGGTATAATACACCGCCGCAATTATATATGCATTTTCAACCGCCAGGATTGCCACAATTTAGCCCCTATGATGCTTTGAAAATAGGGACATTGTGGCCAGCGCTTTATGGGCCCTATCCGAATCCGTTACAGGAGACTAGAGGTGATGAAGGAGGCGAATCTACATGAGCGAGCGAGTGCTGCCCGAAGCCTATTACAAGCAACTTCGTGATTTGCAAACCGTGGATTTTGTATTGGTGGAGTTGAACCTATATTTGGATACCCACCCTGACGATCTGAGCGTGATCCAACAGTATAATCAATTTACCCATAAGCGAATGCATATAGCCCAGCAGTTCGAGATGGAGTTTGGCCCCTTGATGCCTTTTGGACACAGCTTCACGAAAGCGCCATGGCAGTGGGTGGAGACCCCTTGGCCGTGGCAAGTTTAGGAAGGAGAAGGAGGATAGCCCATGTGGATTTATGAGAAAAAGCTGCAATACCCAGTCATGGTAAGCAAATGTGATCCGCGGATGGCCAAACTGCTTCTTGAGCAGTATGGGGGAGCAGACGGGGAACTTGCTGCGGCCCTTCGTTATTTGAACCAACGGTATTCGATTCCGGATAAGGTTGTCGGTTTGCTGACAGATATAGGCACGGAGGAATTTGCTCATCTTGAGATGATTGCGACCATGGTGTATAAACTGACGAAAGATGCCACTTTGGAGCAAATGAAAGCAGCAGGATTGGATGATCACTACGCAGCCCATGATCGAGGACTCTTCTATCAGAGCGCAGGAGGCGTCCCCTGGACCGCAACCTACATACAAGCCAAAGGAGATCCTATCGCCGACCTTTACGAGGACATAGCAGCAGAGGAGAAGGCGAGAGCGACTTACCAATGGTTAATTGATTTGACAGACGACGTCGACTTGCAAGATAGCTTGAAGTTTCTGCGGGAGCGGGAGATTGTGCATTCCCTGCGGTTTAGGGAGGCAGTAGAGATACTGAAGGCGGATCGGGTGGAGAAGAAGATATATTAAGTGTAGTGGTACATGTACCGCATTCCATAGAAAGAGGGCCGCCTCAAAGTAGTTATCGCTACTTCGGGGCGGCTCTCTACCACGTTAGTCCGATTCCTCCGAACTAAACCGAGGGTTACTTATAAAAAATGACCAATAGTTCGATTTTGCCGAACTAATTATCCATTTTCCCTGTGTAAGAGTTGTTTTGATCGAATTAGTTTGGCTATTTAGGACTATTTAAGATGTAATGGGACAACAATGAGATTAATTCGGCAATTTCGGACCAATGAGTTGCCGAGGGAGTAGTCCGTCCCGTACTAGTCGACATAAAAAGTGGTCGCTCAACTTAAATTAGCTGAGCGACCACTTTTCTTCCATGTATCTTATTAGATAACCACAATTAAGCTTCTTTCATCGCCGCGCCGTGCACCCAAACCTGCTCGAGCTCAAGCTCCGAGCTGATCAGCAACAAGTCGGCGTGCTTGCCTGCGGCGATCGAGCCGTGCGTCGCTTCGAGGCCAAGCAGTCTCGCTGGATTGCCGCTCGCGTAGCGGCTCGCTTCTGCGACGCTGACACCGACCTCGCGCACCATAAACCGGAGCGCATCGATCATCGTCAGCGTGCTGCCGGCGAGCGCGCCGCCCACCGTCAGCCGGGCAACGCCCGCCTGCACGGTCACGGCTTGGCCGCCTAGGTCGTACTGCCCGTCGCCGAGGCCGGCGGCGGACATAGCGTCCGTGATCAGCAGCAAGCCCTGCGGCTGCTTCACCATCGTCAGCAGCTTAATCGCTGCTGGATGCACATGGATTCCATCGGMGATCACCTCGCCGCTGATGCGTGCGTCGGTGAGCACGGCACCGACGGTCCCAGGCTCGCGATGATGCAGCGGCTTCATCGCGTTGAAGGTATGCACCGCATGCGAGAGCCCCACAGCCGCCGCCGACTGGATGTCGGCGTAAGAGGCGTCCGTGTGGCCGCAAGCGGCAACGATGCCTTGATCGCGCAGCCACGCGATCATCTCATGGCCCCCCTCGCGCTCGGGGGCAAGCGTCAACTGCTTCATGAGCTGCGGGAACCGCTCATGCCAATCTTTCAACCAATCAAGCTGCGGCGTAACCATGAGCTTCGGGTCTTGAGCGCCGGCCCACTTCGGCGAAATGAAAGGACCTTCCAAGTGCACGCCAAGCAGCTGAGCATAAGGCATACCCTGCTCCATATAGCTGTGCACTTCAACGAGCACACGATCAATGGCTTCACGCGTAGCTGTCATCGTCGTAGCCAGCATGCCAGTTGTGCCATGCGAAGCATGGAATTTGGTGATCGTATCCAAAGTTTCCGAATTCGCATCCATGAAATCAGCGCCGTAACCGCCATGCACATGAACGTCAATGAAGCCAGGCAGCAACCATTTGCCGTCTGCTTCGATGCGAACCACACTTGGACTAGCTGTGTTCTGCCAACCAGTTTGTTCACCCACGTAGGCCAATTTACCATCTATTACATGAACTAATCCATTTTCAATGATACCTTGTTCCGTGACGACCTTGGCACCTGAGATGAGAAGCTCGCTCATTCGAACAGCCTCCCTGCCTCAGCATCAAGTAGAACAACTAGATGAGGATGAGTCTGCAGCAGTGTGGCAGGTACTTCAGTTGTAATCGGTCCCGTTAGAGCACGATGTACGATTTCAGCTTTATCAGCGCCGCGTACGATCAAAAGAATTGTTTTGGCTTTCAGAATGGTACCAACGCCCATCGTCAAGGCGTGTGTAGGCACGTCATTAATGGAATCGAAGTATCGCGCATTGGCTTCACGTGTTTCTTCTTTTAATTCAACACGGTGTGTACCACTAATCAAGGAATCGTCAGGCTCATTAAAGCCGATATGTCCATTATGGCCAAGGCCTAGAATTTGCAGATCAATTTGCTTCGCATCATCCAAAAGTTGATTGAATCGCTCACACTCTGCTTCCAGGTCAGGTGCATTCCCATTCGGGATATGAGCGGCTTCCGCAGGAAGATCAATATGCGCAAACAAATGTTGCTGCATATAAGCATGATAGCTTTCAGAATGGTCCTCAGGTAAGCCAACGTACTCATCTAGATTAAAAGTTGTCACTTGTTTAAAACTAACACGGCCCTTCTCGTAGGCTTTCACGAGCTCTTCGTAAATACCAACCGGTGTGCCACCTGTGGCTAAGCCGAGAACAGCTTTGGGCTGCATTTGAACCAGAGAGGTAATAATACCTGCACCTGCTTCGTTAAGTTCTTGTTGATTCTGGAAAATATGAAGATTCATATTCATTATTCCTCGCTTTCATGGATGTAAAATGTAAGTGGTTAGAGAGATAAGTAAGGTTCAATGGACTATTTAGAAAGAGTTCATTTTTATTTTGCGTGAAAATTTCATTTATGGATCAAATTATTCTCATTTCAATCATAACTGATATTTTTGAGATCGGCAATAACCATTTTCCACTAAATAGTAGAGTGTAAAGTTTCACTTTCTACATTGTCTATATTTTTGATAAACGCTTACGTCCAAGAAGGACTGAGTAGTCGTTTATTGTAATTCTACATTGACTTACATGGGTATGTTTGCCATTCTTAACATAGATCATTACAACTATTTTATACAGATAAAGGAGTAAGAACATGACGACTCGGGGACAACTGCCAGAAGCAATGCTTTTTGATTTGGATGGGACGTTATTTCAGACGGAAACCTTACTATTACCAGCGTACCATGCGACTTTCGACGAGCTTCGAGCCAAAGGAATATATGAAGGGGAGACACCGCCTGAAGACCGAATTCTTGGTGCGTTAGGCATGCTCCTTGAACAAATATGGATGCGTGTGATGCCAGAGTCGCCTGTTGCCGTACATCAGGAGGCAGATAAGTTATTGATTAAGTACCAGGTCGAAGGACTTCAGGAGGGCCGCGGGGTATTATACGAAGGTGTAGCTGAAACCTTACAGACTTTGCATGCCAAAGGGGTTCGTTTATTTGTAGCCAGTAATGGGTTAGAAGATTACGTCAAACAAGTTATCGCGGAGATGGGGCTAGCGCATCTGTTCGAAGGCTTATATAGTGCAGGAGAGTACCAAACGCGTTCCAAAGTAGATTTAGTCCAAATTTTGCTCGAAAAACACGGCATTCAGTCCGCTTGGATGGTTGGAGATCGTTCGTCAGACGTAGAAGCGGGACTTCGTAATAACCTTACCGTTGTGGCATGCGACTATGCTGGCTTTCGAGAAGCTGGAGAACTTGAAGGAGCACATATCCGAATAGGACGATTTTCTGAGCTGCTGGACTACATTTCCTAATTCTCGCAGGTCTGTCGCAAAGCGGGAGCCTTGGGCATACACTGTAGCACATTGAGAGATAAAGGTGCTGATCAGAATGCCTTCTTTTGTAGGGATATTCAATATTATAAGGAATGAAGGAAACCTGATTAACGGAGATACGTGTATCATTGCCCCGACGAGTGCCACCAAATCATACACAGGTGCTGGAGGAGGAATCACGGGGGACTTCTCGATTTCTACGACCGTATTCAGTGCAACAATTACGTTAGACCCTGATGTGATTGATGCAGGGGCGAATAAGACAGCAACGGGGACCTAAGCGATTCTAGTTGCCTATGAAGTTGACCGATTCAAGCTCACCATGTGTGGCGAGATGAATCGGTCTTTTCTTTTTGGAGAAGCCTATTGACACTGGCAAGCATGTTTATTTATTATTAACATATGAGTAATCATTCATATATAAACATGTAGTTATAAGTATGTCGTGTGCAACTGGGGAGGTAATGCCATGCAACAGCATGATTCGAAAAAGGAACACGCATGTGGACATGACCACGGAGAAGAAAAAGGTCATGAGCATAAGGGCCACGCTCACTATGAATCTGACCATCACGGTCATCACCATGATCATCATCATGGCCACGGACATCACCATGGCCATCATCACGGGCATTCAGGCAATAAGCAAGGACTGTTGATCGCGCTAGGAATAACAGCGGGTATCATGGTTCTTGAATTGGTTGGTGGACTCTGGACGAACAGTTTGGCACTGCTGTCTGATTCTGGCCACATGCTAAGCGATGCGGGTGCATTAGCATTGAGCCTTCTAGCGCTATGGTTTACAGCGAAGCCCAGCTCAGCTCGTTTATCCTTCGGATTCCACCGTTTTGAAATATTGGCAGCACTTTTTAATGCGGTGACGTTATTCGTCATTGCTGGACTTATTATATGGGAAGCGATTGATCGATTCCTCCATCCTGCTGCTGTTGCTAGCGGGTCCATGATGCTCATCGCGTGCATAGGATTAATCGCCAATTTATTAAGCGCTTGGTCGCTCATGCGTAAGGGTGATGTACATGGGAATCTGAATTTACGCAGTGCTTATCTGCATATCTTAGGTGATGCGTTAGGTTCTGTAGGCGCGATTATAGCCGGTGCTGTGATGCTGTTATTTGGCTGGTATGTAGCAGATCCCATCATTAGTATCATTGTATCTCTACTTATTTTAAGAGGCGCCTGGGGCGTCCTGAAATCAACTCTTCACATCTTGATGGAAGGAACACCAAGTTCTATTTCTATGGTCTCTGTTAAACAAGTCCTAGAAGAAATCGAAGGTGTCATTGATGTACATGACTTGCATGTGTGGACGATTACTTCGGGCATAGAAGCCATGAGTTGTCATTTGCTGATTAAGGATGATCGGGATAGCCAAACTATTCTGCAGCAAGGAATTACTGTTATTGAGAAGCGGTTTGGTATTACTCACGCGACCATACAAATCGAGAAATCAACGATCGACCATCAAACGCTTCTGGTTTAAAATAGGTGACGAGGACAGGAGGATTTCCTATGGATAAGGGATTACTGGAAGCGAGGAAAGTAACCGATGATGATTGTAGCTGTGAGCATACGGCTATAACGCAAGCGGAACGAGAGAGAGAGCTAACCGATGAGCAAGCCACTGGTATTGCTGAGATTTTCAAAGCCCTAGGAGATCCTACGCGCATTAAAATCATCTACTTTCTACTAAATAAGGAGCTTTGTGTTCACGATCTGGGGATGCGAATTGGGATGGAGCAGTCTGCAGTATCTCATCAACTTAGGTATTTGAGGGATCTTCATATTGTCAAAAGACGAAAAGAAGGCAAGACCGTTTACTACTCTCTGGATGACGAGCACATTGAACAGATTTTTGTGCAAACGATGGTGCATCTAGGGCACAAATAAAACGAAGTAAACCAAAAAACAAGCGTTCACCCAGCAAGGTGATTCGCTTGTTTTTTGGTGAACTATGAATCCGTGCTGTCATCCGTGCCTTTTTTCTGCCGCAGCATCCAAAGCGCATATTCTAGTGGCCTTGTTACGGCCTTCTGGTAGGTGTCGTGCTGTCCGATCCTGCGAAACACTTCCCGTGATGGCTTCGGGTTCACTTCGAGCAGCCAGACACTTCCTTTGGAATCTACGGCGATGTCCATCCCCAATTCACACAGCTTCCCGAATTTGACCTCCAAATAATCAGCCAGCTTATAAGCGAAATCGTTCATCTCGTCTTTGATGTCTGCAATTTTCTCTTGAGATGAGAAGCGGTATCCTAATAAGCGATCTTGCGTCACAGCCGTGCCGCCACCGTGAAGATTGGAGGTAATACTGCGATGAGGGCCAATTCTTCCAGCGCACCCCGTCACTTCCCATTCGCCTTGACCATTTTTTTGAATCAACAACCGATAGTCATGAACACGACCATCATTAAGAGTTAGTTGGATCCCTTGCTGAACGACATAGTCGGAGCTCAAATTCAATGTATGAAGCTTGATGGCCAGCTGTTTCTCATTCGCTTTGAAGGGAGCAATGATCGAACGAAATTGATTTCTGCCTTGTAACAAATAGAGATCAGAGGAAATCTGTTCAATCCGAAGAATTCCTCTTCCTCCGGTGCCATTCTTTGGTTTTACGTAGATGAGCTTATGTTTCTTCAGAAACCTCATCAACTCATGGATGGTACTGTAGCGAACGGTGGATGGTAGATAAGGTCGGATGCCAGTGTTTTGGGAGAGGGTTTGATGCATCGCCCATTTATTGGCCAGCGGTTTGCTCAAATAGATGAGCTTGGCATGGCGGTTGCGAAAAGCTTGTAGCATATGATAATTCGCCGCGGCTCTATAGCGGCAGCGATCATAGATAATGGGTGGTAATGTTGTGTACTTCCGAAGCCATCTTCCTCGACTGGAATCAAATGTGAGAGTTCGCACGGCATTTCCCTGTACATCCGCCGGAGTAAACACCTCGACTTGAACGCCTAGACGTTGGCCTTCCTTGCTAAGCTTTTGGAAATAAGCCAGTTCCTCAAGTCGTGAGTTGTTTAAATAAATAGCGAGTACGCCTAGTCGTTCTTGAGCCAAGCATAATCACCTTCTTCTCCGATTATTAATCAAATGAAGACTGTATTGAATAATCCGTTCAAGTGATTTCTGGCGGATTCGAGGTTCATCGAATTTCATTGGTTTCGAATTCGCTTCAAAAAACCAGATATGTCCAGACGTGTCAACACCGATATCCATGGACATTTCACCAAGTGGATTGCCTGATGATTTCTCTATTTGTGTAGCCAGTGTAATCACTGCTTGACGAACCCGTTTTAGAATGTTTTTGGCTTCTTTGGGACCGAAAACATAGGCAAGCAGCTTCCTGGGTTCGTCAATGGAACCTCCGCGCGGAACGTGTGTGGTTATGCTGGCTTTGCCTGCTACACGGGCGCCAATCCCAGAGACACTCCATTCTCCTTTTGCTGTTTTCTGGACTAATGCACGCAGATCGTAAGCACGTTCTTTGAATCTGGTTAGCGCAATCCCTTGTTGGACGATATAATCTTGGCCACCGCTATGGCTCTCCCATTCGTTCCAGATGTCCTCCGCGTCGTTATGATAACTATAGACCATCTTCTTGTCTTCGAGGCGACTAAGCCGATATTGTCCATTGCTTCCCTTAGGGCTAACACGATCTATACGCATAATGCCCATTCCGGCTTTACCTTTAACAGGCTTCAAGTAGAGTACAGGGTGCTTCTGTAATAATTGGGAGAGATCTGCTACTTCATTCATCTGCAGGGTATCCGGCATGAATGGCTTACTTTCTTTGGCGTTATTTAACCAACTGAATAATGTCCATTTATTAAAAAAAGAAGGATTGAATAAATGAATGCTGGTGCTGCGTTTACAAGCCTGAATCGTTTGCTGGACCTCAGGTTTCATTTCCATTTTTCGATAAGGAATGCGGTTGTAAACAACTTGAGGAGAGGGAACGAGTTCCCTGCTCCATTTATTAGCACTTGGTCGAAAGCGATAACCGTACATTTCAGAGTTCGAAATACTGAAGTCCTTGGTAGTCACGACATAAACGTCAAGACCAAATCGCTCGCCTGTTTTAATTAAGTCAAGAAAGTTTTCTAAATTTCCGCGAAATACACGGGAACTGTCTTTTACGGTAAGGATAGCTAATGTTGGTTTAGGAGCTCTCTCATGAAGGGTAAAACCCATTAGTTTTCCCTCCTTGAGCGGAAACGGCTCAAATAAAGACAATGCTCATACACACTTTGAAGGGTGGCCGTGTCTCCGTCTTTCAGCGAAGGATGCTTGAAAATGGATCGACCAGGCTTTGCATTTGCTTCAAACATCCACACTTTTTCATTCTGATCAATTCCGATATCGAAGCCTAACTCACCGAGCAAATGATTGTAGTTATTTTCAATGCCTTGTGCGAGTTTAATCGCTGTTTCCTTGGCATTATCAAGAATTTGTTCCCCACGTGCCCCATAAACTAGACGAAGAACCTGCTCAGGTGTCATGAGCTGCCCACCGTTTCGGATATGCGTTGTGACACTGCCTTTACCTGATTTCTTAGCCCCGATCGCTGAAACAACCCACTGATTACTGCCGTTTTTCGTTAAGTGGAAGCGGAAGTCAATCGGACAATTATCAATTTCGATGAGCCGAATTCCTTGTTGGGCGACATAGCTAGCTAAACGGCCGCGCCCTGTTCCCAGCATTTGCATCAAACCTTCGAATTTGGCATAACGAATCAGGACATTCTTATTCCCTTTCCGGAAGCGGACGAAATAACCACGCTTCGGATTATAGGTAACACGATATATGCCGATGCCAAGGCTGCCTGCAGTTGGTTTTAAGTAAATAAATTTATGTTTATCCAACATTTCTTTGATTTGTTCGGCTGTGGGATTAATTCGGGATTCGGGTACGAAGCGGAAAGCTTCGTCACCATCTAACATTTTGTAAACATCCCATTTATCAAAGAAGCTCCAGTTAAAGATCGGAATACCTCGCGCCACGAAGCGATTTTTAAATCCCTCCATCCCGGCTGATTTCTCAGCTTTACGGCTGGAGAGCCGATTGTAAATAACATCGGGAAGCGGGAAGGTTTTACGCATCCAACCGCCGCCTTCTTTGGGAATAAGGCCAGTTACGGTCTCCTGTATCCAATTCACACTCTTAGGGCTGAAAGCGAAGCTGAAAGAACGTTGTGAGCCCGTGTTGATAACTTGACGAATGAAGCCTGTTTTGGAGCCGAATGGCGATGTACCGTTTTCCACGTTGGTTAGAACGCCAATAAGTGGACCGATGCGAAGCTCTTTATTGTTGGTATTAACGACTAACACATTCCCAGTGCGAGGAATACGCAAGGAGGCCATTAGGGAAAGCGGGATGTACATATGCTGACCACTTTTTTTGATCAAACGGACCGGTAACGAAGTCCCTTTACTCCCAACCTTTACAGTAATGGATTTAGTTCCGGTTAACCGTAAAGCTTTGGMGAGATCACTGGTTAAGTAGACCGATCTATCTGTTCGTTGTACGGCGTGGAGCATACACGATGTCAAACTCATTAGGTTACCCTCCTAAACTTGTTGCCCTACGGGGCTTTCCGTGTCAAACCAAGCAGATATGACGTTCTGCCCCCATGAGCACGTTCAAACAAAGCTTTGCTAAACCTCAGCTCAGCTGTTTGTTCAACAAAAATCCAGCATAGTGGATTGGATTTGCAATTGATYTCGAACAAGCTCGCTCATTATGCATTCGGGCGAAAATCGTTCTACCCGGCTTTGAATTCACTTCAAGAATCCACACGCGTCCGCTGGTATCAATACCGAAATCAATGCCTAACTCGGCTAATCGGCCATGATTGGACTCGAGTACAGGCGGTATCTGATTAGAGAGCGTGGTTATGGTGTCTATCAGCTGTTCAGACTTCATCTCCCCGAATTCGCGAGTTAGATACGCACTCACATCTTCAGCAGTGCCACCGCCATGCAGATTGGAAGTGATGCTTCCAGGCTTTCCAACGCGAACGGCCATACCCGTATGTTCCCAGTTTCCGCGACCATTTTTCTGGACTAGAGATCGTACGTCATAGGACATTCCGTTCATGGAGTGGAGTTGTAAATAATGTTGCAGGAGGTAAGGACGTGAGCCTATTCGATGCTTCAGCCATTGCCAGCAAGCGGACCATTCTTGAAACTCTTCCGAGACGGGATGATTACGTCCATCTCGTCCATGCAGCCTAAACAGGGAACCCGCTTTGTGAATGTGGATCGCACCCTTGCCTTGACTCCCGCCTTGAGGCTTTAAGAATGCGTCTGAATGGCTCTGTAACCAACTTTCAAGTTGGTGTCCGCTTCGGAGTCTGCTGGTCTCTGGCAAGTAAGGCAGTAAGGCAGGATCTTTTTGCAGAATCAGCCCTACTTCCCACTTTCCGCCAAGACCATAGCCAAGGAATCGAATCGTAGGGATCTCACGCAGCTTGCGTACATGATACTGATAAGTGAGATAACTATGTTTACTGCTGAAGAAGCAGCGATCATAGATGAGAGAGGGCAGGGGGAACAGCTTAGTTATCCATGCTGACTGTAGCCGATCGTACATATAGCCTCTTACGATCCCTTGCATCCAATCAATGCGATTAGGCGAGAAAACAAACACATCGATCCCTTTGCTAGCACCATGTGCCGACAGATTCTGATAAAAACTCGAGCTTGCAAAGGGCAGTTCTCGGTTCAGTTCGGTAACCATGATGCCTAACAAGGGGCGTTGTGTTCGCAATCGCATAGTTCACCTCAGTGCTTCGCTAGAAAACGAGCGTATTTAACTAAAGTTTTAACAGATGGTCTGATTTTATTTTTCGTGTTGTCGGTGTTGAGCGCTGTATTATCATCCTTAGAAGGCTTAGAGTTCACTTCGAGCAGCCATACTCTACCTGATCGGTCAACGGCAAGATCAATTCCTAATTCACCGAAATGACTGGGGATTTGGGTTTCAATCCCTTTGGCAATGTCCAAAGAGGCCTTGCGTAAACGACGAATAATCGAAGAGCGAGTTACAGTCGTAGTGAAAGAGGCTTTGGCGAGCGCAGCCGGTACAGTGGATAAGGATCCACCTCGTGCCAGGTTAGAAACAAAGTGCTGAGCACCCGCAATCCGACCTACAATCGAAGTGATTTCCCATTCTCCTTTTTCTCCCCGTTGCACAAGTGCTCGGAAGTCAATCGGATTCCCCTCAGATGAAATGAGATCAAGTCCTTGCTGTATTTGATAGCGCTGTGTCTTGAGCTTTCCTGAAACGGACTGAAAAACGGCAAGCAGAGAAGGGAATGTTTGTCGGCGGACGCCTGCAAGGCTAGTTGAATGAGCCGTATACGATTCGCCAAGGCCTTCTTTGCGAATACGAATAATGCCATTTCCAAGACTTCCCGTAATGGGTTTGAGGAATAGAACACTATGGCGAGCAGCCATAGATTTCAGCATTTGAAAGTTTTTGAAAAGATAAGACTCCGGCAAGTAGCTATGCAACGAGCTATCTTTTCGCAGAGCTTCGAAAACCTCTGTTTTGTTCAAATATTTCTCGTTAAAGATTTCTGTGCCATACCGGGACTTGACGTCCTTCATGAACTGTTGAACATTGGGCATATTCTCGTACTTGCGTGAGGTGAGACGATTGTAAATGACATTCGGAATCGGGAACGTTCTTTTACTCCAAGAACCATTGGCATAAGAATAAGCAGAAAGTGACTGTGGGTTGGCGCGCATTTCTTTAGGTGGGAAGAAACACACACTAGCCCCCATCTGATCGCACGCATCGGTCAATTCTTTACAAAAAGTGGTGATAGCACCAAAAGGGCGGCTCGTGGAACTCTCGTTAACGCGGCTAATCATGACACCAATTAAGGGTCCAATCGACATTGTATTCGAAGTTGGCTTATAGTTGATGGTAAGCCGAGCCCCATGATGAAGACCTATCTTCGATGCAAGCGCAGGGTCGACGCGAAGGCTATTCGGTACAGCAGCTGTGACCACTTTAACATCCTGCTGAGAGGAGCCGAATCGCATGTTAATCATTTGATTGGACGGAACTTTCCATTTTCTTGCAATGGCTTCACTTAGAACAACGGTCCGATCATCCAAAAAGATGCTGGTGCTTTGAATGGTTACGCCAACTTTCGATCTGGTCAATAGTGAACACTCCTTCCAGCATGAGAAAATCCCTATCGAGGCCATTCAAGGATGATCGACCGCTATTCTCCCCTACAAAGTGACGAGAATCTTCGAAGCAAAGTCAGTCCGCACCGAGTGAGCGCTCCTTCGGCTTCTACACTTTCCGCGTAAAGCGGTTAGTCATCTTTGGCTTTTTTCGATATGCGTTTCTACATTAATTTGTGGGGGCCCCGGGAAAGGAGAGACTTTGGCCTTCGACCAAAGATCCCTATATCTGGTAGATTTTATCTCCAACAAGAAAGCTGTTTCGAAAATCGAAAGCGAATACTTTCTTATCTGGTCATGGCGGTATTGCTGTTTATGCAAAGTAAACTACTCCATCATATGAGGACATATTTCCCTTTGTGCCTAGGCATCGGGAGGAAAGCGCCCATTCTTGCAACATAACTTCAGTGATTATTCAGCTATTTTTTAGGAATTACTCAGGTTTTTAGGTGCTTAACCGCGTATAATGAGCTTAGATTCTTATTCAAAGAGATGGGATGGGTTGGGAATGAAAGCATCCTCGAAATGGACCAAATGGCAGATCGGATTCGTTAGTGCGATGATTGTTGTCTATTTGTTTCAGGAAGTCAAAGAGAGCCCTGAATTTCTTACGGCGGTTCGAGTAGCATCGAATGCTAAGCTAAATACGACACCCGTGATTGCACAGAAAAAGCTAGATATGCCATCGTCAGATGCTTTCAGTCGAAATTCTAATAATAGGATGGGGCGCAGTGAAAGTAGTCGAGATCAGCTCAATCGGACAGATGGATCTTCCTCGCAATCACTTTCACAATCGCAGCAGCAGAATCAGACCAAAACTCACACAAGAAGTCACGCATCCTAGCGTCGAGTCTGGACAGGAGAGGATGGCTACATGTTTCGTGATTTTACATTTCGTGCAATGAATTCACACATACAAATCTTATTGGAAACGGAAACACCAACTGCGGAGCCTGAAATCCCTGTGTTGGATGGTTTTGCTCATGCAGAACAACGGTTTAGCCGGTTTATTCCGACAAGTGAATGCTCATATCTCAATGCGAGAAGCGGGCAGCTAAGTTTTGTTTCTGACAGCATGCTCGAAGTTCTTGAACTAGCAAGGCATTATCAGGAACAAACCAATGGTGCTTTTGATATTTGTGTTGGACATGCGATGGAGCGGGCTGGATATCGGCAATCATTTGAGCGAATACAGGAAAGAATGATGGAGCTTGAGCAACCCAATCTACTCCCACACTCAGGTATGGCGTTGCAAGTGGATCCTTGGATGAAATCGGTTCGCTTATTAGCCGGGTACAAAGTGGATTTCGGTGGGATTGTCAAAAGCTGGACTGCTCAGCAGGTTGCGAATCGTCTGCAGACGGATTGGCGAGTTCGTAGAGGATTCATTAATGCGGGTGGAGATGTATCGGTATGGGGAGGGGCTGCAGAGAATGAGCCTTGGTGTATCGGGATTGCCAATCCTTTGGAAACGGATCCGTCCAAGGAAGTTACGCTTCAACTACGAACCGGTGCTGTAGCTACTTCCAGCATATTACGCAGAAGTTGGCTAACGAACGCAGGAGAGATGCATCATCTTATAGATACACGCACGATGCGGCCAAGCCGATCATCTGTTGTGCAGTGCACAGTTGTCGGCCAAGATTTGATTGCCTGTGAAGTCTGGGCCAAAGTGTTGTGCATGCTCGGAATGGAGGAAGGAATCCCTCTCTTCCAGCGTAGATCACAAGGCATGGAAGCACTCATCTATACCTCCGTTGGTGATATGCTTCAAGTGAAGCCGCTTCTCGGGAGCATGGAGCATTCCTGGACAGGGTTGAAAGGAGAAAGAAACGTATGATTCATTTCTTGATTGAACTGCCTACCTGGATGCTCATTCGAACCTTTGGTATTCTTTCTTACTTAACTTTGTTCGTTGGCATGGCGATCGGTATTACCTATAGCTATCCTCAGATCAAAGGGCACAAGAAAGGCCAACTGCTCCGCTGGCACACTTATGCGAATTTAACAGGCACGGGCTTTGCCCTCCTGCACACGGCTCTTCTCATTATAGATACTTTCATGCCTTTCGACTGGGCGGAACTGTTAATCCCTTTTTCAGCTAAAAATAATCCAGTACTAAACGGCTTGGGGACAATCGCCATGTATGGTTTACTCCTTGTACTGTTTACAACAGATATTCGACATAAGTTGAAAAGAAAGTTATGGCTTGCACTTCATCTGTTGTCCTATCCGATATTTATGTTGTCCATGCTGCATGGCATCTTCCTAGGGACAGATAGTAAGCAAGGCTGGGCAGCCACGATGTATATAACAACAGCGATCATCCTTGTTAGTTTAACGCTGCTTAGATTCCAATTGTCGTCACGTAAACGTAAAGTTAAGGTAGGTCAATCGAAGCAAATATGATTCTGAGTTCCAATCCAGGGGATTGGGACTCTTTTGCGTATTCCCTTGTTGCGAAACATGTCGAAAATGGCTATAGTTAAAATGTATTTATGATGAAATGAGGATAGTAAACTCACATGGCAAAAGCAAAGATTACGGAGCTTGATATTGTCAGAGCCATTTCCATTTTGGCTGTAGTTCTGATTCATGTAACGGCAGACTGGACAGTGGATCCAGCGTTGAAAGGCAGCAGCACGCAGCTGTTTATTTTATTTCTGAACAAAATAAGTTATTTTGCTGTTCCCGTCTTTATTTTTTTGAGCGGCATCGTGCTGTTCTATATTTATGCGGATAATTGGAGCGCTAAGCAAGCAGGCATATTCTATTGGAAACGCGTTCGGCAAGTGCTCGTCCCTTATATCGTTTGGTCCTTTTTCTACTATATATATAATCCGTGGTTATGGACGCCAGGGCATCCAATTAAAATAGATTTAAGTGTATTTCTCAAGCAGTTGAAATGRGCGGATTCCGGTTATCATTTATATTTTATGATCATTATTGTGCAGTTCTACCTGCTGTTTCCTTTGCTTGTCTGGGCAGTAAGGAATGCAGCATGGTTTCGCAAAACACTAGCCTTTTGGGGATTAGCGATTCAGGCGGGGGTCTACATCTATAGTCACTGGGTCGGTCCTATCAGCCATAAACCTGAGCTATGTATCACCTATTTCGGTTACTTCCTAGTTGGCGGTGCCATCGGGATGAATTACGGCAATTTCCGAGCGTGGTTGGATCGCAACACAGGGTGGGTCATTCCATCTTCCATCGTGTGTGGACTCGTGTACACGGGGTTATATCTATTAGCATCTAGAGGGTATTCTTTTGAAAATACCTGGTATGAGATCGCATGGCTGTTGTACAATCTTGGCATCGGTGTGAGTATGATCTGGATGGCAAAGGAACTCCTAGTGAGGTGGAAGCGCGTGGCGAAGTTTTTCGTCTCGCTGGGGTTGGTCTCTTTTGGCGTCTATCTGATGCATCCAGCCCTGCTCTCCTTATGGAAATATAAGGTTCACATACCGGGATCAATTCTACTATTTAATCTCTACAATGGCATTGTGTTTGTCTTGATTGTGGCCATACCGTGGATCTTAACTTTGCTGTATCGAAAGGGAAGAAAAGTTTTGTTGAAGTGAGGCAGGAAGTCCTCTGATCAGTAGCTATTCTAGCCCCAGCGCCGGTCCGACATTCTGATCAGTAGCTGCATAAAGAAACAATAACGTCTCATCAGCTTCCACACTAACGGCTCCCGCAAATCTGCGAAAATGCAGCTTTCGTGGGAGCTTTTTCGTGGGAGAGGGGGATATGTGTAATTGCTCCTACTTCCCGCGCGAGCACCTAGTAACTGGCTTCATCCGCTGAGCCCTCGCACGAGTATCAGGAACGCACATTATCCGTCTAGCCTTTGCACGAACACCAGCAACTAGTACCATCCGCCTAGCTTTCGCGCGAGCACCAGCAACGCGCAATATTCGTCTAGCCCCCGCACGAGCACCAGGAACACACATTATCAGTCTAGTCCTCCCCACGAACACCAGCAAAGCGCATATCCGTCTAGCCTCCTCACGAGCACCAGCAACAGTACCATCCGTCTAGCTTTCGCGCGATCACCAGCAACGCGCAATATTCGTCTAGCCACCCGCACAAGTACCAGCAACTATCATAGCTCCGCACCACGCATCAACCGCTATTGCGAAACGGTATCTGCTCCAGCTTTCACCAAAAGTAGAAGCAAAACTGCGAAAAGGCATCTTTGCAGGGCATTTTCCCGTGGAGGAAATAGGAGATAAGTGCAAATAAGCACTTATTTTTGGTTATTTCGTAAAAATAGCATGTTTTCATGTGAAAAGGATGCTTATTCGCAACAATTTACTAGTTTTGAGCTGATGTGTGGTGAAAAGGTTGCACTTTTGCATTTTTGGTCTATGTTAACGTATCATCTTCTGCTACCCGAACCACAACAAGTCCGAACACTAGTTACAGCCCTACACTACTACAGTCCGCTGACTAGTCTGTCCTCGCAACAATAATCGCCTGATCACCAACTTCAGCCCCAGCGCATCAGTTACCTCCAACTAGCCCCACTATCTACACTTGCATCCTCATCCTCACCGTCACCAGTCCCTGCAACCGCCTCTACACCAGCCCGCCCTATCGCCTCTCGTTTCAAATCTGAGTTGAATTTGAAAATTGCTCCATTTTCAAGGATACTGAGTGAAAAGAGATAGAGGAGTGGACTCATGCATGAATGCAATCATTGATCTACTAAAAAATCATCGCTCTATTCGTAAATTTACGAATGAGCCCATTAGCATCGAGCAACGCGAGGCGATTATCCAGGCAGCTCAAGCTGCCTCCACCTCGAGTAATATGCAAGCTTACAGCATCATCCATGTGACTGATGCTGATCTGAAGAGCCAGCTAGCCGAGCTAGCTGGCAATCAAGCTTACGTCAGCGAGTGCCCGCTGTTCCTCGTCTGGTGCGCAGACCTACACCGCTACGCGGAGGCGGTCCACCAACACGTGGACACGCCGGTCACCGGCAATGCTGAGAATCTCATCATTGCCACGGTCGAGGCTGCATTAGCTGCGCAAAATGCAGCGATCGCCGCCGAGTCGCTCGGCCTCGGCGTCTGCTATATCGGCGGGCTGCGCAATAAGCCCGCGGAAGTATCCGAGCTGTTGGGCCTGCCGCAGCTCGTGTACCCGATCTTCGGCATGTGCATCGGCATGCCGGATCAAGAGCCGCTGCACCGCCCGCGGCTCCCGCTCGAAGCCGTGTACCACGAGAATCGGTACACACTCAACCAAGCCGCGGTCGAGACCTATGACGAGACGCTCCGCGACTACATGAACGTGCGTACCGACGGCAAAGTCGATACGACCTGGTCCAAGGAAATGGCTGCCAAAGCGCAGCGTCCAAGGAAGCATATGAAAGCCTTTCTGAGCAGCCAAGGCTACGAAGTCGAATAATCTTGGCCGTACTGCGCCACACGCATTCATATCTCGATGACTTGTCTCATACAATGGAAGTAGGTAGAGGTAGGTTCGAGGTTATTATGAACGAAAGGCGTGTGATTCGGTTGAAAGGTTTCAAAAATGTCGTGTACATGAGTTTGGCAGTCGGCATGTTATTTTATTCCATACCCCAATTAAATTTTCGTGAAGTGGGCTCATTGCCGATGATTTTTAGCGTCATCTGGCTTGTGATGGCGTTGCTCATCATCGCCGCTCATTTGCATCAAATCCTTGGTGTAGATGAAGAGAAACGTAAGCAACAACTCCGCATTAACCGGATGAAGAAATGGCAAATGGAACAGCTTGTACAAGGCAGACGGAAGCTTCTTCAATTCCGCAAGTAAGCGAAGAATGAGCTAAACTTTGACTTCGAACATATGTTTGGTATAATGAATATGAAGCATCCAATCCAATAGGGTTGGATGCTTTTCCATCTTCCAAATCCTCATTGTTCTTACCCATTAGAACGATTATACTAGTAGTACAGACTAATACAGGATCTAATAATGAGGTGTAACAGTTGGATACACATTCCGTCGATACATTAACGAAGCATGAGCAGATTTTGCGGCATATTGAGGACTTGAAGCTAGGAAGTCGGATTTCCGTGCGCAAAATAGCCAAAAATATGGAAGTCAGTGAAGGCACAGCCTACCGCGCAATTAAAGAGGCCGAGAATCAGGGACTCGTTTCAACGAAAGAGCGGATCGGAACCGTTCGTGTCGAGAAGAAGCTTCGTCAGAACATTGATAAGCTGACTTTTGCCGAGGTTGTGAACATGGTGGATGGCCAGGTCCTTGGCGGAGCGAAGGGACTGCATAAGACGCTGCATAAGTTCGTCATCGGCGCTATGGAGCAAGATGCCATGATGCGCTACATTGAGGCAGGCAGCTTACTTATTGTAGGTAATCGGAATAAAGCTCACTTGTGTGCCCTGGAGCAAGGGGCAGGCGTTCTCATTACAGGAGGATTTAATACGAGCCCTGAGGTCAAAGTTCTGGCGGATGAGCTGGAACTGCCGATTATTTCAAGCAGCTATGACACCTTTACCGTCGCATCCATGATTAACAGGGCTATCTACGATCGTTTGATCAAAAAGAAAATCATGCTCGTGGAAGATATTCTCGCTTCTGGTGCAGCGCTCTTCGCCTTGAAGGCGAACAGTACATTGAAGGATTGGCAGCGCATGTCCGAGGATACGGGCTACAGCCGCTTTCCTGTTGTCGATGAGTGGAATCGGATTATCGGTGTTGTAACGTCCAAAGATATGGTTGGCGCGAGCATTCAGCAATCTGTTGATAAATTAATGACACGCAATCCATTAACCGTTTCACCTCAGACGTCGGTCGCGTCGGCAGCTCACATGATGGTGTGGGAAGGCATTGAGCTTTTGCCAGTTGTAGATACGAATCGCAAAATCGTCGGCGTGCTGAACCGCAGCGATATTTTGAAAGCCATGCAAACGATTCAGAAACAGCCGCAGAACGGCGAAACCTTTGAAGATTTGATCTGGTCCGGGATGGAAGAGGTCAGAGATGAGAAGGGCAAACTGCAATTTCATGGCGTAATTACACCACAGATGACGAATCATTTAGGGACGGTTTCGGAAGGGGTTCTTACGACTCTTATGACGCAGGCGGCCTACCGCATTGTGCAGGAGCATAAGAAGGGGGATCTCGTCATGGATAATATGTCGACCTACTTTCTGAAGCCGCTTCAGATTGATTCCAAAATAGAAATACGACCCACCATCATTGAGGTGAGCCGTAAATTTGGCAAGATCGATGTAGAGATTTATCATGCAGGCGCCCTGGTTTCCAAGGCGATGCTAACCGCACAAGTGATCTAGCGGAGCAGACGATCAAAGTGACCGTGATTGCGGATCCCAACGAAAACATTGAACACGCCGATCAACACAAGCACGGTAYCGAAGATGCGGCGGAAGCTGGATTCGCTGAAGAAGAAGATTTGCGTAATTGCAATAAGTACGAGCATCAAGCCCATGCAAATGTTCATGCGTGCAGTGTACAAGCCTCGTTTGGCAGCATCTGGTTCGCGACGTGAGCGAATGCTATAGAACAAGGTAAGCCCAAGGAAGAGGCAAATAAGAATGAATAACGTCAATTGTATGGCATGCATCACGACAATCCGTCCCTTTTATTGAATTTACAATTAACTTTAGCGATTTTAAGAGGGGATTGCAAGATGAGCAGCCATTTTACGTTATGTTTTTTTCTCCTCGGCCGTAATCCAAATGGTTAATTCCGTCTGAATCAACACAATGGATTTGACCTGAACAACATATTTTTTATCATGAAGAAAATAGGTTTTTTGTGTAATTAGCTTCTCATAGAGGGGCTGGGCATCTCCGACGAATGATGCCTTTTTGCCAATGGCGACTTTGAGCTCACTTTTAATATCACCTTCAATTTCTTTTTGAATATCCTCGCTAAAGATGTCAGTGTCGTTTTTGGGAAGTAGATGAACATTGACTATATTGACTAACGTTTGATTGTTTTTTGTCTTTTTTAAGCTAGCGATATCATCTTGGAGATCATAATTCTCCTGTATGACCTTATGCAACTGCACGTACAACTCATTATATGTGTGTTGATGAATACTCATATATACAGCGCTCCCAATGATCGCTCCCGACAGCAGCAGTCCAAGGCTCGCCAGCAGTCGTTGGTATCTTGCAAAAGGCGGGATTCTCAAGGCTGATGCCCACCTTTGCAGATCATTTGAATCAACGCCGTTCCGAATTGTGCTCCTGTAAAAGCAACGACGATATAGACAATCTGCTTGATTGCTGGATTGAGATGGCCGATGGCCACATGACTTTCAATATAACGGATTGGATCGATGGTACCGCCAACCGCAGCGACCATCGCCCAAATCTTAATATTTTCCGAGATGGTCAGCATTTTCTCCGTTGGAGATTGCAAGGTTAATACGGCTGCGATCCCGCTTAGCATACTGCCTCCGAATACGACTCCAAAAGCAATACAGAAATACATGATAATACTTGCCCAAAAGCCAGCCATGTGCCAATCGCTTCCTTTCTACTGAGTTGGAGGACAATCTCTCTCTACTACTGTATGGGACTGGCTAGCTCCAATATGATAAAATGCATGGAAATAAATCAAAAAGAAGGGGGGAACCAGCGGATGAGTTCGTTTGTACATCTGCATGTGCATAGTGAATATAGCTTATTAGATGGTGCGGCACGGATGGACGAGCTTGTTGCACAAGCGGCGAATCTGGGCATGACTTCTTTGGCACTGACAGATCATGGTGTCATGTACGGGGCGATTGCTTTCTACAAAGCTTGCAAACAGCGGGGCATCAAACCAATTATTGGCTGTGAGGTTTACTTCACTTCGAGTTCCATTCGTGAAAAAGGGACCCGGCAGGAACAGCCGATATATCACCTTATTTTGCTTGCCAAAAATTTTAAAGGTTACCAGAACCTAATGAAGCTCACGTCGATTGCACATCTACAGGGCTTTCACTATAAACCGCGTATTGATTTAGAGCATTTATCCCAGCACTCGGAAGGTTTAATTTGCCTCAGTTCTTGCTTAGGGAGTGAGGTTTCCCAGCATTTGCTGCATAACCGATACGACGAGGCCCGACGAGCAGCAGAGCGTTATCGTGACATATTCGGTGACGACTTCTTTCTGGAGATTCAAGATCACGGCATGATTGAGCAGAAAAAAGTGATGGTTTCCATGATTGAATTGAGCAAAGAAACCGGGATTCCTTTAATCGCAACGAATGATGTGCATTATGTAACAGAGCCCGATCATGTGATGCAGGATATTCTTATTTGTATAGGCACTGGCAAAACGGTAGAGGACACAGATCGGCTCAAGATGGGAACGAGTCAGATGTATTTGAAAAGCGAAGAGGAAATGCGACGCTTATTCGTCCATGTGCCAGAAGCGCTATCGAATACAGCTGTAGTAGCTTCACGCTGTGAATTAGAACTGACGTTCGGCAAGTCGATTTTGCCAAGCTTCCGTCCGATTCCTGAGCATTTAACGGCAGGGGCTTATTTGGAAGAGCTGTGCAGACAAGGATTAGAGCAGCGTTACGGCAACAAGCCAGAGTGGCATGATGCAGGCCATCCCATGAGACAACAAGCCGAGGAACGACTCTCTTACGAGCTTGGTGTCATAGCGAACATGGGCTTCTCGGATTATTTCTTAATTGTGTGGGACTTTATTCGATTCGCACATGAGAAAAGGATCATGACAGGGCCAGGGCGGGGATCCTCCGCGGGAAGCTTAGTAGCGTATGTGCTGCGCATTACGAATGTCGATCCGTTGCAATATAAGCTGCTATTTGAACGTTTCTTGAACCCGGAACGGATAACGATGCCGGATATCGATATTGATTTTAGTGATGAACGACGGGATGAAGTTATTGATTATGTTGTTGCCAAATATGGTCATGAACATGTTGCCCAAATTATTACCTTCGGAACGATGGCGGCGAAGGCTGCAGTACGAGATGTAGGGCGTGTCCTTAATGTGCCTTACGGGGATGTGGATCGGGCAGCTAAAGCAATTCCGAATCAGCTTGGGATGACTTTGAAGGAAGCACTTCAGGTTAGCTCAGATTTGAAAGGGATGGTGGCCAGACAACCGAAGACCGCAGAACTGCTAGAGATGGCTATGCGAGTTGAGGGGATGCCGCGCCATGCTTCAACGCATGCTGCTGGTGTCGTCATTTCACGAGAGCCACTGACGCATTACGTGCCTTTACAAGAAGGAACGACACAGACGGCACTCACGCAATATACGATGGAGCACTTAGAGGCGATTGGACTTCTCAAGATGGATTTCTTGGGTCTGCGGACACTTTCCATTATTGAAAGAACAGTCGATTGGCTTTCCCAAATGGAAGAGGTTCAGATTAATTTCGATCTCCTGAATATGGATTCGGATGATATCACTTATGAGATGCTCAGCAGAGGGGAAACAACCGGCGTATTCCAATTGGAGTCAACCGGCTGTCGCAAGGTCCTCAAGGACTTGAAGCCATCTGAATTTGAAGATATTATTTCCGTCTTAGCCTTGTATCGTCCAGGTCCGATGGAGTTTATTCCGAAATATATTGCCGGTAAGCACGGACAGGTGGAGGTTGTTTATCCGCATCCAACGCTTGAGCCCATTCTACGGGACACTTACGGCATCATCGTTTATCAAGAGCAAATCATGCAAATTGCCTCGTCCATGGCAGGCTTCAGCTTAGGAGAAGCGGATCTACTGCGTAGAGCTGTTTCCAAAAAGAAGCGGGAAGTCCTCGATGAAGAGCGTACACATTTCGTGTCGGGAAGTTTACGTCAAGGTTTTAACGCAGATGAGGCGAACCATGTGTATGATATGATCGTGCGTTTTGCCGATTACGGGTTTCCGCGTGCGCATGCAACAGCCTATGGCGTCCTTGCCTTCCAGACGGCTTATCTTAAAGCGCATTATCCGATCTACTTCATGGCATCGATGCTAACCGCAGTTATGGGGAATCATCGCAAAGTTGCAGAGTATGTTGACGAATGTAGACGAGTGAAGTTGGCTGTCCTGCCTCCAGATGTGAATGGCAGCGGAACGGTGTTTACGCCCGATTCGAAAGCTGGAGCTATCCGTTTTGGTTTGGCCGCCATCAAAAATGTCGGAACACAAGCGATCGATGCTATTCTTAGCGAGAGAAAGAAAGCGCCTTTTGAGAGCTTGCTCGATTTCTGCCGACGGGTGGACCTTCGCGTAGTTAATAAAAGAGTCGTTGAATCGCTTATTCAAGGCGGAGCCTTCGATTCGCTTGGTGGTCACCGCGCCCAGCATCTCGCGATTCTCGATGAAACCATCGCTTCCGCTACGAAATGGCGCAAGGAACGGGATGACCTGCAGCTTCACCTGTTCGGATTCGTTGAAGAACCGAACTGGGAGGTGGAAGTGCCGAATATCCCTCCAATGCCGCAATCCAAGCAGCTTGAGCTCGAGAAAGAGCTGCTCGGCATGTACATCTCTGGTCATCCTCTGGATGCCTATGCGGAACAGCTGGCAGAGCTGGATGCTGTGATGCTGCATCAGTTAGCAGAGCTTCCAGATAACAGCGATGTCCTAGTTGCCGGAATGATCCTCTCGAACAAGACGATCGTCACCAAAAAAGGTGACCCGATGGCGTTCATGGAGCTGGAGGATCGCATTGATAAGGTCGAGGTGGTCTTGTTCCCCGAGACCTGGAAGAAGTCGGCTCCGCTCGTGCAGAAGGGCAGACTCGTCCTCGTCCGTGCGAAGCTGCAGCTTCAGGACGAGGACCCGCCCAAGCTGCTCGCGGAGCAGCTGGCCGCACTGGACGACCCGGAGGCCGTCCAGCGGCTTCGCCGGCAGCCTGCGGGCAGACGATCCCCTGACGACGTCAGGGATCGTGCACCGCGCCCGGCTGCCCCACAGAGCGGCGCACGCAGCGCCGCTCCAGCACCGCAGGCGGCCCCGGCAGCGGGCCGCCCAGAGCCAGTCGCTGCGGCTGAGGCGAAGCCGCAGCGCGTGTTCGTCAAGATCACGGCTGACTGCGAGCAGCCGGATAAGCTCTTGCAGCTGAAGGCGCTGCTGAAGCTGCATAAGGGCCAGCTTGCGGTTGCGCTTTTCTATGAAAGCAGCAACAAGCTCTTGGCCTTGAGTGACCAGTACAGAGTCGATCCGAACAAGGATCTTACGCGCATGATCGAGACGATTATGGGCAAAGATTCCGTCCGAGTGAAATGAGAAAATTTGTAAACATTCAGTGAACCCGCATCAGTAAATTTTTAAACCTGAGTTAGTCGGTTTCATCGACTAATTCATCTCCCCAAGCACTGGGAGTGGCTGAATTAGTTGGTTTAATCGACTAATTCATCTCACGTAGCACTGGAAGTGCCTGAGTTAGTCGGTTTTATTGACTAATTCATCTCCAGAAACGACAGTAATATAAATTTTCAGGTGCTTGGAACGTTTTTACTGAGCAATTAAGAAAAGGTAAATCGTTGTTATTCTATTCTGGTTCTTGTGGTAAATATAGCTTCCTCCGCATATGAATAGGAACCCGGCTTTTCTTATTCATATCAGCATCCCATTGCTAGGAGGAGGATTTATGACCGACCAACACATGATCCAGCTACTCCAGAAACGCGGCGTGTCCGTGGATCAAGTCTCAGAAATTGTATACAAGCTGCAGAAGCCGTATAATGATCAACTCACGACCCAAGAATGTGTAGACAGTGTTATGGCAGTACTTTCCAAGCGTGAAGTGCAATACACCCTCTATACAGGGATTGCACTGGATGAATTAGCCGAGAAGAAAATGCTGCCAGAGCCGCTGCAATCGATTCTTGAAGTGGATGAACCTCTCTATGGGGTAGACGAGACGTTAGCTCTTGGGATTGTTCATGTTTATGGAATGATTGGTTTAACCAGCTTTGGCTATTTGGATAAGGAAAAAATAGGAATTATTCGCGCTTTAAACGATGATCGCAGCGCTGTACATGTGTTTCTAGATGATTTAGTTTGTGGATTAGCGGCAGCAGCCTCAGCCAGAATCGCGCACCAAAATGAGCATGCGCCTGATTATAGCTCTAAACACCGTCTGGACTAAGCCATAATAGTTCAGGCTTTATTTTACATTTAGAAATGATAGGTTTCTCGCGATAAATCTGATATATTTCTAGATAAACGCTCACGTCCAAAGCGGACTGTTGTAGTCGTTTATTTTCGTTTCCATGATGTGCTCTGTTGCGGGCAAAAGTGGAATTATGCTATCATTATTGCATTGTGTGTTCCTATGCATGTATTATCGTCATTGCTTACTTGCCTTAGTGGTTGTAGTTGCACGTCATAGGAGGTTTATTCATGTGGACGGTGATCTATATAGCTCCTACTGCGAAAATTGCAGAGCGGATTAAACAGAGACTGACGGAAGAAGGTTTTCTAGTTCAGGTACGAGGCATCTCTTTATCCAAAAATCAGTTTGAAATTGTTGTTCCCGAAGGGGAGCTGGAAGAAGTACAAGAAGTGCTCAATTCTATTTTACATAGATAGTTAAAGTAGAACTAAGAAACGTGGCTTGTCAGGGAATATAGATCATAGCCAAGTAGAGGTGGAAATGTGCTAAAGGATTTATTTCAAAAGCGAAAATATGCAACGATTCCTTCCGAGAGAACGAAAAGGGATATTCCTGAGGGTTTAATGAATAAATGTCCGAAGTGTGGCACGATTCAAACAAGCAAAGAGCTTGAGAAGAATCTAAAAGTGTGTACGTCTTGCGGTTATCATTATCGTTTAAGTGCATCCGAACGAATCCAACTTACGCTTGATGAAGGTCAATTTGTAGAATTTGATGCGGATATGATCTCCGAAGATCCCTTGCAGTTTCCTGATTATGTCGAGAAATTGGACAAAGCCAAGAACGCAACGAAACTTCAAGATGCGATTATGACGGGTCAAGGAACAATTGGCGGATATCCGGTTATCGTTGCTGCGATGAGCTTCGATTTTATGGGAGGCTCGCTAGGTTCCGTTGTCGGTGAGAAAATGACGAGAGCCGTCGAAATTGCGATTGAGAAAAAGCTTCCGATTCTCATTTATTCCACATCTGGTGGCGCACGTATGCAAGAAAGTATTCTTAGCCTTATGCAAATGGCCAAGACGAGTGCAGCATTGTCCAGACTCAGTGAGGATGGCGGATTATTCATATCTATTATTACAGATCCGACGTTCGGCGGGGTTTCGGCGAGCTTTGCGATGCTTGGCGATATTATTATTGCAGAGCCGGCTGCTTCGTTTGGTTTTACGGGCCGTCGTGTTATCGAGCAAACGATTAAGCAAAAGCTTCCAGATAATTTCCAAACATCTGAATTCAATCTCGAGCACGGTCAGCTCGACAAGGTCGTCTGCCGCAAGGATATGAGACCGACGTTAATTAAGCTGCTCGACATGCACGGAACGAAGGAGGAGGCGACTTATGGCGGGTGAAATGCCGTTTGAACAGCCACTAGCGGAACTAAAAAGCAAAATTGCAGAGCTGCGTAAATTTGGGGCAGAGAAGCAAATCGACTTTTCAGAGGAAATTCGTCGTTTGGAAGAAAGATATGCGCAACTAGAAGATGAACTGTATACAACGATGACGTCTGCGGAGAAAATGCAATTAGCACGTCATCCGCAAAGACCGACGACGATCGATTATATTAACACGATTTTTACGGATTTCATCGAGTTTCATGGTGACCGCTTATATGGTGATGATCTAGCCATCGTTGGTGGACTGGCAAAGCTGAACGGAGTACCCGTGACGGTTGTTGGTCACCAAAAAGGGAAAGATACGAAGGACAATATCGCACGTAATTTCGGATGTCCGCATCCGGAAGGGTTCCGTAAAGCGCTGCGTTTGATGCGTCAAGCTAACAAGTTTAAGCGTCCTATTGTGACATTTATTGATACCAAAGGGGCGTTCCCTGGGAATGCTGCGGAAGAACGCGGTCAAGGAGAAGCGATTGCCAGAAATCTACTGGAAATGGCCTCTTTTCGTGTGCCGATCATCTGTATCGTTATCGGAGAGGGCGGCAGTGGCGGCGCTCTTGCCTTAGGTTTAGGCAATAAGGTGTTAATGTTGGAGAACGCGATCTATTCGGTTATTAGTCCCGAAGGCGCAGCTTCGATTCTTTATAAAGATGCTTCTAAAGCATTACACGCGGCAGAAGCTATGAAAATTACGGCTGATCACATCCTTGAACTCGGTGTCATCGATGGGATCATACCGGAGCCCAAGGGCGGCGCTCACCGAGATTTAGCAACACAAGCCGAACATATTAAATCAGCGATCTGGGAACAGCTTCAGCAACTGCTAAGTTTGAACGAACAGGAGCTGCTCGAGGACCGTTACCGGAAATTTAGAGATATCGGTCGGTTCACATTCACTCAGGAGGGTAACAGTAACCATGCGTAAAACGAAAATTGTCTGTACGATTGGACCAGCAAGCGAATCACAAGAGAATCTCAAAAAGCTTCTAGAAGCGGGCATGAACGTAGCTCGTCTAAACTTCTCCCACGGAGATTTTGAAGAGCATGGTGCCCGTATCCGCAACCTTCGCGCTGCATCCGCCGAGACTGGTAAAATAGCTGCTATTTTGCTGGATACCAAAGGACCGGAAATTCGTACAGGTAAGCTAAAAGAAGAGCCAATTGAGCTTGTTCAGGACAAGCATATTATTTTGACAACCGAAGAAATTCTAGGGGATACAGACCGTATCTCAGTTACGTATTCGGATCTGCCGCGTGACGTTAAAGTCGGMTCAACGATTCTGATCGATGATGGTTTGATCGGTCTTACGGTTGTTGATATTCGTGGAACAGAGATCGAATGCCGTATCGTCAATGGCGGAACGATCAAAAGTAAAAAAGGTGTTAACGTACCAGGCGTGAAAATCAGCCTTCCAGGTATCACAGAAAAAGATGCGAATGATATCGTGTTCGGTATCGAACAAGGAGTAGATTTCATCGCAGCTTCTTTTGTTCGTAAAGCAAGTGATGTCATGGAAATTCGTGAATTGTTGGAGCGTCACAACGCTTCGCATATCCAAATCATCTCCAAAATCGAAAACCAAGAAGGCGTTGACAACCTTGACGAAATTCTTGAAGTTTCCGACGGTTTGATGGTTGCTCGTGGAGATCTTGGTGTTGAAATTCCTGCTGAGGACGTGCCCGTTGTTCAAAAGCAAATGATCAAAAAATGTAACATCGTTGGTAAACCGGTTATCACCGCTACAATGATGCTAGATTCCATGCAACGTAACCCGCGTCCTACACGTGCGGAAGCAAGTGACGTAGCGAATGCGGTATTCGACGGAACAGATGCAGTCATGTTATCTGGTGAGACAGCTGCTGGGAAATATCCAGTTGAATCCGTTGAAACGATGGCTCGTATTGCTGAGCGTGCAGAAGCGGCTTTGGAATATAAAGAAATTTTCCTTCGTCAAGCGCAAGCGCAACAAGTAACCGTAACAGAAGCGATCTCACAAGCGGTAGCGAACTCTGCATTGGAGTTAGGCGCGAAAGCGATTCTAACGGCAACAGAAAGTGGCTATACAGCACGTATGGTATCCAAATACCGTCCGAAATCCCCGATTATTGCAGTTACACCAAGTGAGCAAGTKATTCGTCGTTTATCCCTTGTTTGGGGCGTAATCCCTGTGATGGGCGTAGAAGCGAAAACAACGGATGAGCTATTCAACCTAGCGGTAGAGAGCTCCATCAAAACAGGTATCGTTTCCCTTGGCGATATCGTTGTTATCACAGCAGGCGTGCCAGTAGGCCGCTCTGGGACGACGAACCTAATCAAGGTTCATCACGTTGGTGAGATGATTGCCAAAGGAACAGGCATCGGAATGCAAACGGCGACAGGTACTGTTGTAACGGCGCGTACACCGGAAGAAGCTAACGCGAAGATGGTAGACGGAGCTGTGCTTGTAACAGTTTCAACAGATAAAGAGTACATGCCGGCTGTTCAAAGAGCATCTGCCTTGATTACCGAAGTGGGCGGCATCACGTCTCACGCGGCAGTCGTTGCACTTAGCCTTGGAATTCCAGTCATCGTAGGTGTGGAAAATGCAGTAGAACTAATTAAAGACGGTACAGAAGTTTCCATTTACCCAGAAGTAGGCGTTATCTACTCAGGTCAAGCGAGCGTTCTGTAAGTGAAATAATAAGGAAGAGTGAAGCGAGAGAACGATCTTGCTTCACTCTTTTTTTGCGTCTGCAGCGCCAAATTTATAGCTGCGCCCTACCTATGATATAATGAGGATACCAATGGTTATCGGGAGGATCAGCATGACTCAGGAACGGTGGCATCAACAACAGCTGCGTGTGCGTTATCAGGAGACGGATCAAATGGGGGTTGTGTACCATGCCAATTATTTGACTTGGTTCGAAATCGGACGTACAGAGCTTATACGATCCCTAGGCTATCCCTATCGTAAAATAGAAGAAATGGGACTCTTGCTTCCCGTTACAGAAGCGGATCTCAAATTCAAAAAACCAGCACGATACGATGATCTCGTGGGTATCTATACACGCGTGTCACAAACAAGCAGCGTTCGGCTGCAATTCGCATATGAAATTCGGAGAATAAACGACGATCTCACCGCAGAATTACTGGTGACTGGAACAACTGGTCATGTTTGGGTGAATCCTTCTTGGAGGCCCGTACGTATAGAGAAGGAAGCGCCAGAATTGTGGCAGCTTATTGCGAAGTATACTGAAGACGGAGGCTAAACCTATGTTTCGATGGATTATCGCTATTTTTATTCTTGTACCTGCCGTAGAAATTACGATGTTGATCATGCTTGGACATCTGGTCGGAGGTTGGATGACCTTCCTGTTAATCATAGCGAGCGGTTTCTTAGGTGCTTACTTTGCGAAGCGCGAAGGGCGCAAGGTGATGGAGTATGCGAAGTTCGAGTGGTCACAGGGGCAGCTGCCAGCGCAGCAAATCCTCGATGGGATTTGTATTTTCCTTGGAGGAATTTTGCTCATTACACCGGGATTCATTACGGATATTCTAGGTTTCCTGCTCGTCTTTCCTTACACAAGACCGATTTTTAAAATATTACTGCTGGCGATCATACGTAAGCAAATCGGCAAAGGCAACATGCACATCATCAATCGCAGATAAGCAAAGAGTAAACGAAAGGCTCGGTCATCCTCTTATTCAGGAGGTGCCGAGCCTTTGTGTATGTATGCTGCAATATCATGGAAGATTCTTGCCCGATAGAAGGCGGTTATTAGGATCAGGGAGACAGGTCCAACGATGAGTCCCAGCAGCCCGAATAGTTTTAACCCTACGAACATCGCAATAAGTGTAGCAAGTGGATCTAGGCCAACTGAGGAGGCTAATACCTTGGGCTCCATAATTTGCCGCGCGATCACAATAACCCCATACAGGACACTGAGCCCAATACCCAGCATGATATTCCCTTGAGCGAAGAAAACATAGAGGATCCATGGCACCATCACTGCACCTGTTCCCAGATACGGCATCAGGTCCGCTAAACCAGTTAATAAGCCGATGGTAATTGCATAATCAACACGGAGAATTAGCAAGCCGATGATCACGACGAGTGCAGTGAGCGAAACGAGTATCAACTGAGCTCTTAAATAGCCGAACAAGGCTTTCTGTAGATCCGTGCGGATCAATTTGGTCGTTTTTACAATCACGTCAGAGAAAATGCCCTTATAGCGTTTGATGAGCCCGTACCAGTCTTTACTGATGAAAAAAGTGGCCAACATGACGATGATCGTGATCGTCGCGATATTAGGCAGAGAAGTCAGGAAAGCTTTGAGTGCTGCAAAAGTATAGGTGATGACCAATTTACTAATGTCGGCAATAGAACCAGCTGTGGAGGAGAGATTCGTGTTAACAGTCTCCTGATATTTCGGATTATTTTCAAAAAACTCATTTACGCGTTCGATCCATTGCTGGAAAGTGACTGAATTAATGAATACATTAAATTCCTCGACCCACCGGTTGATCTGAAGTTGAATCGTATCCGCAAGGGAGCCAAGCTCCACGACAATATTAGCTACAAGTAAGGTGATAATCGTAACCATCGCACCTAAGAATAGGAGCATGGATAACGAGACAGCCAGCCATCTTGGCAGTTTTAATTTGAATTGAAAGAAATTAACAAGCGGATTGAGCATAAGTGCGATAATCCAACCAAAAATAAAAGGGTAAATGAGTGGAATGATATAGTAAAAGGCAGTAGCTAGTAAGAAGAGAATTATGGCCACCCATATGCCTCTGAAAATTTGGTGAACCAGTCGCGGATTTAGGATACCCATGGTAGGAATCACTCCTTGTTTCAAGTCATTTATATTGTAACATGAACATGGATAAATACGGAAATATCATGTTCTTTACAAAATCTTAATATATTGAAATACAGGGAATTGGATTGTCGCCTCCCTAAGACGCATAGTACAATGAAGATATTAGGTCACTAAAAATGGAAAAATACTGGAGGATTTATGAGTATTGCGCGCGAACCAGAACTAAATGATGTTAAAGAACTCAAAGAAGTCAAAGAAGTCAAAGAGATTTCAACCAAGTACTTAAATCGTGATTTGAGCTGGATCGAGTTCAATTGGCGTGTGCTTGAGGAAGCGCAGGATGCGAGTACACCACTGCTAGAGCGTGTGAAATTTCTGTCGATCGTATCGAGCAACCTCGATGAATTCATGAGTGTTCGTGTCGCAGGACTCAAGGATCAGATTAAGGCTGGCTATACCAAAAAGGATTTCACCGGCTACACACCGGCAGGACTCATCAAACGCATTATGAAGCGCACGGCGAAAATGGTGACAGAGCAGTATAAGACGTATCGAGAAGTGACGCGGCTTTTGATGAAGGAAGGCATTGTATTTACCGAGTATGAAGATCTAAACACGTCTCAGAAAAAAGCTATGGATGCCTACTATCATGACATTATATTCCCTGTATTGACGCCGATGGCAGTCGATCAGAGCCGTCCTTTTCCACTTGTACATAATCAGTCGTTATATTTGGCCGTTTTACTTGTACGCGAAGGCGAAGACTTGGATGAGGAGCCTTATTTCGCAATCGTCCAAATTCCTAGTAACTTAGCTCGCTGCATACCTGTTCCAACCCGTTCCAATAGTAAAAAGACAGAATTTATTCTGCTGGAGGAACTCATTGAGCATCACATTCAATCGCTATTCAGCGGGTATACACCGATTTCTGTACATGGCTTCCGTGTCACGCGTAATGCGGATCTAACGCTTAACGAAGAAGGCGCGGAGGATTTACTGGAAGAGATTGAAAAGGAGCTTAGACGCAGACGCTGGGGCTCTCCTGTGAGGTTAGAGGTACAAGAAGGGATTCATCCCTACGCGCTTGCCCAATTGCAAGATGAGTTTGAGATTGAAGAGCAAATTTTTGAAATCGACGGTCCTTTAGATATTACTTATTTTATGAAGCTCGCAAGTTCGTTGAATGGCTTTGAAAATCTGCGTTACCCGCGCGTGGTGGCTAAATACCCGGTTGAGTTTGAGGATGAAACTGACTTTTTCAATATTCTCAAAACGAAAGATGTACTTGTGCATCATCCATATGAGACATTCGACGCAGTGACGGACTTTATCGTCCATGCCGCTTATGATCCGCACGTATTAGCCATCAAGATGACCTTATACAGGGCGAGTGGCAAATCGCCGATTATTCAGGCATTGGCTAGAGCAGCAGAATCCGGTAAACAAGTGACGGTGGTTGTCGAACTGAAGGCAAGGTTCGATGAAGAGCGGAATATTGCTTGGGCGAGAATGCTGGAGAAATCAGGCTGCCACGTCGTTTACGGGCTAGTTGGACTCAAAACGCATGCCAAAATCACACTTGTCGTTCGTCAGGAAGAGCATACGCTTCGTCGTTATGTTCATGTCGGAACAGGTAACTACAATGACAGTACGGCGCGGCTCTATACGGATGTTGGCTTGTTCACATCCAACAGTGTGATTGGAGAAGATGCTTCTGCGCTTTTCAACGAAATTACGGGCTATTCTGCCCCTCATGATTGGCAATCCTTCGCTGTCGCGCCAACGGACTTGAAAGATAAGCTGTTTGAGCTCATCGCACGTGAATCGGCGCATGCTAGGGCTGGTCGTCCAGCTCGGATTATTGCGAAAATGAACTCCCTATCGAATCAAGAAATGGTGGATGCGTTATACGCGGCGTCGCAAGCTGGCGTGAAGATCGAACTCATCATTCGAGGTGTCTGCTGCTTGAGGCCAGGTGTGCCTGGACTAAGTGAGAATATTACCGTTCGGAGTATTGTAGACCGATTCTTGGAACATTCGCGGATTTACTATTTCGAAAATGGGGGACATGTCGATGTCTATCTGTCTTCGGCAGATTGGATGACGCGTAATTTAACCCGGCGAATTGAGTTGATGTGCCCGGTTTTGGACAGAGATATGAAGAAAATGATGATTCAAATTCTAAACGTGACACTCCATGATAATGTCAAAGCGAGAGAGCTCATGCCCAATGGGATGTATACGCGCATAAAAAATGAACTGACCCCTTATCGGAGCCAGTTCGAGGCGATGCGGATTACTTCATGGAAAAGACTTCGGTTTGAATCTTAAGCTTAATGCCCCAGATTTTATCGAAATCTTTGGTGAATGTGTTCAGCTCCTTGAGTTCCAAGAAAGGGTTGTGCGCACAAAGCAGATTAAGATTCATGGAAGTATCATTGCGTTGGATACGGATGGCCGCATGGATGGGTTGTGTCTCGCTGGCATCCATGGCCATGGCAAGCTTAAGGACGGCACCAAGCTTAATGATTAAGGTAACATCGGATTCCTGTAATAGGTCCTTGTAAACAAGTGCCTGCTGCTGGGTCCGATTTTTTGTTTTGAATGTGGCGATGAGCGAAGCGATGACAATCTCCCGATGACTGAGGCCGTCAATATGTGCTTCTTGAATCATATATTCGGTGTGCTTCAAGTACTGGTAGTAATGGACGCTCACACCAATTCKGTACAAAAGAGCAGCTGTGTGCAGCAACAGCCTGCCGCGTGCTTCTAAATCTGTCGATGGCGCTAGCGCATCGTACAGTTGCATTGCTAAGGTATCAACATGCCGAACATGTGCGACAGCTGCATTCGGGTGGAGAGTCAGTGTATTCTGTATGCTGGCTTCCAATACGTTAGCTTTCACCGGTTGCTTCGGATTATAGGTTTCAAAGAAAAGTCCGTCGCGTAAGCCAGATCCACTGATGAGGCAAGATGAGGATTTCGCGGCTTCGAAGATCGTCTCTAGAATAAGCAGGCCAGGCATAATAATATCGACTCGTTCTTTGGCGAGTCCATCGATTTTTTTCCTTTTTTCAATAGTTAATGTGGATAAAAGTATCGAAAATTCTTGAAGCTCACCTGGCTTCATGACGTAATTGTGAGCAAGTTGAAGCGGGTAATTATTTCTCTTGCGGCTCATTTTGCCAAGTGTACGGATCGTCCCACCTAGGCCAACCATAGGAAGATTGGGGGATTGCATAATCCATGGCTGAGAAGCGATGGCCTCATGTACCATTTTGCGAATATCGGCCATCTCTTGATCCGTTAAATTAGCGCCCTTCATAAATTGACGCGTAGTATTCACGGCACCGAAAGGAAATGAGACACTTTGGACTAACTCCCGATCTTTTACTAAAGAAACTTCCGTGCTTCCACCACCAATATCAATAATCATGCCATTGCGGATATCCATGGAGTTAATGACGCCTAAATAACCATACCGAGCCTCCTCGAAGCCGCTCAGAACCTCAATCGTGAGCCCTGTTTGTTCCTCGAGAATACGTACGATTTCTGACGTGTTGGCAGCGTTACGAACTGCGGCAGTAGCAACAGCTCGAACGGTTGTAACAAATTGAGACTGGCATAACCTGGCATAGTGGGTTAAGATAGGAACGATTGAAATAATATCTTTGTTATGTAAGATGCCATCAGGACCCATGCGTTCGCTAAGTCTTGCGGAATCTTTATGCTCACTTACAACGCGATAAGCTCCATGGGCATTTATTTCATAAATGACAAGTCKGATGGAGTTGGATCCGATATCGATGATGCCAATCCTAGCTGCAAGGTTGCTCATTGTGTCGCTCCTTTATAACTTAATTCACGGAATCATTCCTTACATTGTATCAATCTCGCACAAGGTCTACAAATTTTTCCGCGCACACTGCATAATTCGAGGAAATTAACAAAAACTTGTATCGTGTGTTTGGAACCTGTGTACGAAAAATGGTGTGAAAATTCCGCCAAAAAGAATTTCTATGGTAGTGATAATTTACTTCTATGACCTATTTTGTTCACTTACCAAGTAAAATACTTTATTATTAAGAGAAGAAAACAGCAATATTATGCTAATAGAGTAGCTAAGGAGAGATTCCCATGTCTGCAACCAAAGGTTTAGAAGGAATTGTAGCCACAACCTCGTCGATCAGCTCCATTGTAGATGGTGTGCTTACGTATCGCGGGATTGATATTGATGACCTCGCAGAAAATGCGACTTTTGAAGAAGTTATTTACTTACTTTGGTTCGGTAAATTGCCTACTCAAGCTGAGCTTGAGAAATTGCAAAGCGACCTGAACGCATACAGCAAAGTACCAGACGCGGTAATTGATCTTATTCGAACATTCCCGAAAGATGTGAATTCCATGGCTGCGCTTCGTACAGCAGTTTCTGCACTTGCCCTGTATGATGCCGAAGCAAATGATTCAAGTTCGGAATCCAATGTGCGTAAAGCCATCAAATTGCAAGCGCAAATCCCTGCTATTATCGCGGCTTTCGCACGTATTCGTGAAGGCAAAGAGCCAGTAGCTTCCCCAGGATATTCTTCTGTAGCTGCTAACTTCTTGTTCCAATTGACAGGTAACGAGCCGGATAAAGTTGCAATCGAAGCGTTGGACAAAGCATTGGTACTTCATGCTGACCACGAGTTGAATGCATCCACATTTGCTGCGCGTGTAACTGTTGCAACACTGACAGATATCTACTCTGGTATTACTTCCGCAATCGGCACACTCAAAGGACCTCTTCACGGTGGTGCTAACGAAGCGGTAATGGTTATGCTTGAAGAGATCGGTACTGTTGAGAATGTTGTTCCTTACATTAACGGTAAATTAGAGCGCAAAGACAAAATCATGGGCTTTGGTCACCGCGTTTACAAAAACGGCGATCCTCGTGCAAAGCACTTGCAAAAAATGTCCTATGAGCTTGGCAAATTGACAGGCAACCTGAAATGGTACGAAATGTCCATTAAAGCAGACGAGTTGGTAACAGGTCTTAAAGGTTTGAAACCAAACGTTGACTTCTACTCGGCATCCGTATACACGACGCTAGAAATCCCACGTGACTTGTTCACGCCGATCTTCGCGATCAGCCGTACTTCCGGTTGGGCAGCTCATATTCTTGAGCAGTACGAGAACAATCGCTTGATCCGTCCTCGCGCTGAGTACACAGGTCCAGTTAACCAAAAATATATCCCAATTGGCCAACGCTAATTGTTAGTTCTTTAAGCTCAAGGTGCGGGCGTTTGGTACTGAGCCCCAGGTGGGGAGTACTGTAACTCCCGTCACTTTTTGTGTGCCTAGCTATGCACAGCATATAGAAAAGAAATCATTTTCATACAAATTTGAGGAGGAACTATTAATCATGCCACAATTCGAAAACTACGAGCTACCAACAGAAGGACAAAAAATTACGATCGAAAATGGTGTACTTCAAGTCCCTAATAACCCAATTATCCCTTTCATCGAGGGTGACGGTACAGGTCCTGACATCTGGGCAGCTTCCGTACGCGTGCTAGATGCTGCAGTTGAGAAAGCATACAAAGGCGAGAAGAAAATCGCTTGGTACGAAGTATACGCTGGTGAGAAAGCATTCAACAAATTCAATAGCTGGTTGCCTAACGATACGTTAACAGCTATGAAAGAATACATCGTGTCCATCAAAGGACCTCTAACTACACCAATCGGTGGCGGTATCCGTTCCTTGAACGTGGCACTTCGTCAAGAGCTTGATCTTTACGTTTGTTCCCGTCCAGTTCGTTACTTCGATGGCGTTCCATCCCCAGTTAAACGTCCTGAGCTAGTTGATATGGTTATTTTCCGTGAAAACACAGAAGATATCTATGCAGGTATCGAGTGGGAAGCTGGTTCTGAAGCGGTTAAGAAAGTAATCTCCTTCTTGCAAAATGAAATGGGCGTTAACAAAATCCGTTTCCCTGAAACTTCAGGTATCGGTGTTAAACCAGTATCCTCCGAAGGTACAGAGCGTTTGGTTCGCGCAGCTATCGAGTACGCAATCAAACATGGCCGCAAAACGTTAACATTGGTTCACAAAGGTAACATCATGAAGTTCACAGAAGGCGCGTTCAAAAACTGGGGTTATGAGTTGGCTGAGCGTGAATATGCTGATAAAACATTTACATGGGCACAATACGATCGCATTAAAGAAGCAGAAGGTGCAGAAGCTGCAAACAAAGCACAAAAAGATGCAGAAGCTGCTGGTAAAATCATCGTAAAAGATGCGATCGCAGACATCGCGCTTCAACAAGTATTGACACGTCCAACTGATTTTGACGTAATCGCTACATTGAACTTGAACGGTGACTACCTGTCTGATGCACTTGCTGCACAAGTTGGTGGTATCGGTATCGCTCCAGGAGCTAACATCAACTACTTGACTGGTCACGCAATCTTCGAAGCAACTCACGGTACAGCTCCTAAATACGCTGGTCTTGACGTTGTTAACCCAGGTTCCGTTATCCTTTCCGGCGTTATGTTGCTTGAGCACCTTGGCTGGTTGGAAGCTGCTGAGCTGATCTACAAAGGCTTGGAAACATCCATCAACAACAAAACGGTTACTTATGACTTCGCACGTTTGATGGAAGGCGCGAAAGAAATTAAGTGCTCCGAGTTCGCGAACGAAATCATCAAAAACATGGCTTAATTCGTACCTATCGTTGAGTTAGACAAAAGATTATGAGGAGGTACATTTTAAATGGCTATTCGTCGTAATAAAATTACCGTTGTTGGCGCGGGTTTCACAGGTGCTACTACTGCTCTAATGCTAGCTCAAAAAGAACTTGGTGACGTTGTTCTACTTGATATCCCGCAATTAGAAAACCCTACAAAGGGCAAAGCACTTGACATGCTTGAGGCGGGTCCAGTGCAAGGCTTTGACGCTCAAATCACAGGTACTTCCAATTATGCGGATGCAACTGGTTCTGATATTGTCATCATCACAGCAGGGATCGCTCGAAAACCAGGGATGAGCCGCGACGATCTTGTTAACACAAATGCGGGTATCGTGAAATCCGTTTGTGAGAACGTGAAGGAAGTTGCTCCTGATTCCATCGTGATCATTTTGAGTAACCCTGTTGATGCGATGACATACGTCGCTTACCAGGCGCTAGGTTTCCCGAAAAATCGCGTTATCGGTCAATCCGGTGTACTTGATACAGCCCGTTATCTAACGTTTATCTCGCAAGAGTTGAACGTATCCGTTGAGGATGTGAAGGGGGTTGTTATCGGTGGACATGGCGATGACATGGTACCACTCGTGCGCTACACATACGCTGGCGGGGTGCCTATTGAGAAGCTGATATCAGCTGATCGCATCGAAGCCATCGTTCAACGTACACGTACTGGCGGCGGCGAAATCGTTAACCTGCTTGGTAACGGTAGTGCATACTACGCACCAGCGGCTTCACTTGTGCAGATGACGGAAGCCATCCTGAAAGATAAGAAGCGAATCATTCCAACAATCGCGCTGCTTGAAGGCGAGTACGGCTATGACAACCTGTTCATGGGTGTTCTGACGGTTCTGGGTGCTAATGGCATCGAGAAAATTATGGACATCGAATTGACAGACGCTGAGAGATCAGCTTTGGACAAAACAGCTGAATCTGTACGTAACGTCATTAAAGTAGTGGCAGGTTAATAAATGAGAGGCCAGTCTCCTAGGTTTTTTAGGGGGCTGGCCTTTTTTTGTGAGGAACGGTAACGATTGCGAATGTAGCAGCAGAGCCGCTGCCGTAAGACCATAAGATTTACACGAAGGTAGAACAACGCCAGCTTCCTGCACGGAAGCCTTCGCATGAATGGACAACGGAAGTCTTTCCAAGTCCATGTTCGCATGCTTCCGCAGGGGGATCAGGGGTTGTTTTCTGTTTATTTAGTCACAGTTTTATGGAGATATGGTGAATTTGTAGGAATTTTGACATCGCTTTCTTGTTACCCTCATTCCGATTCTGTATACTAAAAGAGAACGATTCTAATTAAATTTGCGGAGGTCGACTCAATGCCAGAATCAGTGCAACATGTTATGCTTTTTTTACACGTAATTAGTGCTTTATTGCTTGGATCTTATGTTGTTTTCCCTTTCATTGTAGGACGAGCTGCTAGCTTATCCGGCGCAGGACAAGAAAGCTTCATGGGACTATTGGCAACGATCAATCGAATTGGCCAGTTTTCTTTGATTGTTACCTTCATCTCTGGAGGAGCAATGGTCAGCGAAGGTAGTTTCTCTGGTTTGTGGATGGCACTTGCTATCGTTTTACTTGTAATTGTGGGAGCAGTTACAGGAATGATCGGTGGTCGCATCAAGAAATTGAGAGCGAACAGTGCAGCAGGTAAAAGTACTGCAGCAGATGCTGCGAAAATTAAAACATTCAGCTGGATCGGTTCTATCGCGGTTATCCTAGCTATTGTGATTATGACCAATCCTCAAATTTTGGCATAGTCTTAGAGATGTAAAGAACCTCCTTTCCAAGTGGAAAGGAGGTTCTTTTGTGTATGTTCGATGAACGCCAAAGCCCAGTTAGTTGCTGGATCTGCAGCATAGATGGATTTTCTCCAGCTAATTGTGCAAATTTTGAGGGGTTTCTTGATATAGATGGATTTTGTACAGCTAATTTCGCGCACATCGGCAAAATGGCTGAATAATGAGCAAATTAGCTACATGAAATCCATCTAAATCCGATTATATGCTGGATATTGAGAATTTAGCGGGAGGTTTTCCAGTTATTCAAGTTTGAGGCTGAGATTAGCTAGGATCCGCGATATCCAACGTGATTTCATCCAGCGTTTTCTCGAAGGAGGCGCTCATATGCTCCAAGAAGTAATCGACTTCCGGCATGTTCATCTTCTTCAAACTGTCGAGCACTTGTTGTTTGGCAACGACAAACTCACGGTTGCCGGTAGAGAGCTCTGTTAAGCATTTGATATAGGCTTCAATCAGATCAGCTGCCTTCACCCAGCGATAGAGCTCGGGGTCAGGATCTTGAATTAAGCCGCGATAAATGCTGCTGAGCGCTGGTGGGATCGTGCCGATCAGTCGTTCTACGGCGACGTCTTCGATCTCACGGAAATTCCGCAAAATTTGCTCGTTGTTATGTTTCACCGGCTGCGGGATGTCACCCGTCAGCACTTCGGAGGCATCGTGGAACAAAGCGATGGAGACGACGCGGTCGGTCGGGACATTCCCACCATAGACTTCGTTGGAGATGGTGCACAGCATATGCGCAATCGAAGCTACATAGAAGGAATGCTCAGCTACGTTCTCGCGGCGCATGTTCCACATGAGGCTCCAGCGGTCGATATATTTGAGACGATATAAGTAAGCAAAAAAATGATGATTCATAAGTTCCTCCTGAAGACGGACTGCATACATTCCGCAATTTATGGTACCTAACAGGTATATCACTTCGCCTATTTGAAGTCAACAAGTCGGGTGGGCGAGATGGGGTATGAATGGATCAAGTTGCGACAAGGGGAGGGTACGGAACCTATTCCCTACAGGCGCAGCTCCTGCGAATCCTTCCGATAACTGCCAGGCGTCGTGCCGGTGATTTTCTTGAAAATGCGGTTAAAGCTATTGACCGATGTATAGCGCAGCTTATCCGTAACCGCTTGGATGGAATTCTTCGGATCGCCAAGTAGTTCCTTGGCAATACCGACTCGATATTGAATGACGTAGTCAACGAAATTAATGCCCATCATTTTTTTGAAGGAACGGCTTAGCTGTGAACTGCTAAGACCAACAAGATCAGCGCACAATTGCAGCGAAATGTCCTGATCATAGTGGGCACGAATATACGCGACGACCTCTTCAACTTGCTGGCGTTCAAAGGAGGACTTCTCTGGCTGAGAAACGATTAATTTATCGAAAAAGTGCTTATGGAAAAAAGCTTCGATTTCCTGCAAGTTACGCTGACGCTCCAATTCCATTGTCAGATGCTTCATATTCACAGTTTCCGTATCCGTATGATAATCTTTCCCAACCGTATGAATCATCGCTCCTAGAAGTTGTGAACAGTAGGTTTTCAGGACCTCTGACGTCAATGAGCTGTCATCTTTTAACTGTTGAATGATCTGAGTAAACAGATCTTGGGCCTCTCCATAGTTCGAAACATGCAGCGATTGCATAATAAGATTTTCCACTTCTACCAAGGCATCAGCCTGATCGGAAACAGAGGGATCTAACTCATCGCTAATGATGACGTGATTCGCACCTAAGGAGAAGCTGTACCGTAGTGCATGCTTTGCTTGTAGGAATACCTCGTGAATACCGTGCAATCCCGCCTCGGAATATCCCGCTGAAATCACAAAATTTAATTTCAAATACGTACGAACCGCCTGAAGAAGCTCATTCGCGTATAGGCGCGATTGCTGCGACCCCGCTTGATCAGGTTGATGAAGGATGGCAAATAGGCCAGGCTGGATCATCATGATCCGTGTGATGCCTTTGGCACTTAGAATTTCATTCACAATGTTTTCGATTGCGTAGTAGAGAAGAAACTGGTCATTCTTAGAGTATTGTGACTGCAGAAAGGACGAATCCGTTTCCAAGAGGAACAAACAGATGGGCTTCTGGTGGAAAGTGTCCTGCTGAAGCGTCGTAACGCTGGAATTGCCGAGTAAGAGACTCATGAGACTGTATTGCTCCACATGGGCATGATACTGCTCCAGGTTTTTTTTCAAAATGTCATTATGCTTCTCAACGTCTTGAATATGTTCGGTGATGAAATGAATTTCATCTTTGGCCTGTGTGGAATCTTGCTGTTTAAATACCCGTTGCGTAAGCTTCTGGACAGGCTGGTAAATGCTTTTGGACGTAAAGATAGCGATGATGATGGCTAATAAAATGAAGGCAATACTGACACCGAATAAAATATTTCGCAGTTGATTCGTTTCTTTCGCTACTAAAGCAGTCGGGAGCACGGACACATAATACCAATCTCGATTAGCGGAATATACGGTGTTAATTAATGAAGGCTTACCTTCGATATTCATCGTGAAACGATAATTCGGCATGTTTTTACCGTTGGTCAACTCGGAAAGAAAGCCTGTTGAGTCAATATGGCTGGCAACCTTTTTGGGATCAGAGTGCATGACGGCATCTCCAGCAGAATTGACTACGAAATAAGTCGCAGGATCATTCGTATTCGCTTTCAAATGACTGCTTAGTGTTGCAGCATCCAGATATACGATAAAGAAACTGTTCACCACATTCGAGCCTGCCGTCGTTATCGGTCTAATATAGGTAATAACCGGTCGATCCAGTCGTGTGTTTAAATGATTTCGCGTATCGATCCAGCTGCCATATTTGGTTAAGGCATGACCTTTTTCTAGAACCATAGGATCAAGGAATTCATCAGGCTGGAGCAGTAAGCCACTAGAGGTAGCAATTTTATTGTAAGTGTTAGAGAAGAAATCAATTTCTACGACATTTTCCATCCCACTGCGCAAATTGGTTAAGACCGTATACAGATCGTTAACCAACTGAAAGTTCTTGTAAGTTAAATCTTCTTGCGTAAAGCGGCTGAGCGCCGAGTTATCGTACGTATATTGCAGCATGAGTTCATCGAACTTCTTAAATTGATTGTTCATTTCTTTCTCAACCTGATTCAGAAAAACCTGGTGCATCTGATCCGTCTGATCACTAATAATGCGATTACTTATAAAGGAAGAAGATAATGCCATAATGGCAATTGGAATACTGGACAAAAGAATGAGTGAAATGAGCAGCCGATTTTTTAATTTCCAGCCCGGCGTTTTCATTGATAGGAAATGCGTAAGTCGGCGCCATGTTTGAGGTTCCATATCCAATCTCCTTGTCGCGTTACGATTCGAATATTTTGAAAATAGTATATCATATCCGGACGCGTCTCTAGGGAAATTGAAGGTACACTCTTTTTACAGGGACAGGCTTCGCTGTGCAAAAAAAGTTTATCAAGTGCTAATTCCAGCCGAATTGGCCTCTTTTCATATGCTTTTTTTGCGTAAAAATAGTTGATTGTCATCGCATGGAGTACTGCATAATATTAGGCCCAAGGAGGTGAGGGCCAAATGAAAATAGGAGAGGAGCAAGGGAACGGGCATGGAGGCACATAAGAAAGTACGCCAGCAGACAGGGTGGCATCGGCTCATTAAGGAAAGATATTTATGGTTAATGGCTTTACCTGGTATCGTTTATTTCTTACTCTATAAGTATATCCCGATGCTAGGGATCGTGATTGCCTTTCAGAAGTACATCCCGTCTAAAGGATTCCTCAAGAGTGATTGGGTGGGGCTGGACAATTTTCAGCGGATCTTTGATTCACCGGAAATTGGCCGCTATTTTATGAACACGGTGATCATTAGTTTTTACCAAATTGTATTCGCTTTCACTGTTCCGATCGTAATAGCCATTCTGTTAAATGAGCTTAAATTTGAATTTTTCAAAAAGATCGTACAAACGCTGCTGTATTTGCCGCATTTTTTATCATGGGTTGTTGTGGCAGGTATCTTCTATTTATTATTTCAAAGCGATGGGCAAGTGAATCACCTCCTTGCAAGCTGGGGCATGCAGCCGATCAATATTCTTTCCAATGAAGATAACTTTCGAGGTATGCTTGTCCTGCAGGTTATTTGGAAGGAATCCGGTTGGGGAACGATTATTTACTTGGCCGCATTAACGGGAATTGATCCGGAGCTCTATGAGGCAGCTAAAATAGATGGCGCAGGCAGGCTTAGACAAATTGGCCACGTGACCTTGCCGGGGATTCGCTCCACCATCATCATCTTATTTATTCTCCGACTGGGCACTGTGCTCGATGTTGGTTTTGAACAAGTGTACTTAATGTTGAATTCGACCGTTTCGGAGGTTGGGGAAGTACTCGATACCTACGTTTATCGTATGGGGGTCGTGAATGGGAATTTCAGTTTTACAACCGCAGTGGGACTATTAAAAGGGATCGTCGGCATGATCTTGATCGTTGGAGCCAACAAAATTGCTCGAACTTTCGGTGAAAAAGGCGTGTACTAGACAAATAAAAGGCGAAGGGCTGGTTTCAGAATGAAACAATTACGTAATGTGATTACCGTGGGAACAACTGTAATGATGATGGGGTCTTTACTTGCAGCATGCAGCAGCGGGACAGATAAAGAACAGACAAGTGCGAGCACACCGGCAACATCCACACAGCAGGCTTCGGCAACACCTAAAGTAGAGAAAAAATATAAAATTCGTGCGATGAATATTTTGTACGGTGCAGCGCCGCCAGATACGAGTACGGGCAAGAAAGCCATTGAAGAACGCTATAATATCGAGTTCGACTATTTGCCTGTAGCTTCCGGTGAGTACAACAATAAGATGGGCGTTACATTAGCATCGGGCGATGTTCCGGATACCGTTCTATTTCCATATTTGGATGCTGTGTATTTCAATGCGATTGGCAGCGATCAATTCCTTCCATTGGAATCTTACCTCGCAGATGCAACGAAATATCCGAATTTAGCGAAGCTGCCGAAAGATGTCATGGATACGCTCAAATATAAAGGCCACATCTACGGTATTCCTCGCTTACGTGGGATTCCAGGAGCTACATTGGTCATACGTAAGGATTGGCTCGATAAATTGAATATGAAAGTGCCGACTACGTACGATGAGCTCTACGATGTGATGAAGGCTTTTAAAGAGAAAGATCCAGATGGCAATGGCAAGGAAGATACCTACGGTTTAGCAGCAGGTGTAAATAGCGGAGCAGGCGTTAACGGTGCTTATCCATTCGTTGGGCTCATGGCGAGTATGAAAGCAGGCCCAAGCGTAGGCTGGGTTGAGGATGGCAAAGGCGGGATTGTGCCAGGTGAATTTGCACCAAATAACAAGACAGCTATCGGCTATTTAGCGAAGTTATATAAAGATGGCATCATTGCGAAGGATTTCGCGATTAAGAAGGATCAACAGGTTGAGGATGATTTCTTGCTTGGCAAAGCGGGCGTGGTATCCAACTGGGGGTATACAGGCTTTACACCTGAGCGATTGGCGAAAGCGAGAGCAGCCGATCCGAAATTTGACCTCATTGCGATTCCACCACTGAAAGGTCCAGATGGGTCCGAAGGTGGATATGTCAAAGGCGCTGGCTTCTTCGGTGTATTTGCACTCAGCAAAGATCTGTTGAAAGATACKGGCAAGCTGGAGAAAATGTTGAAAATCTTGGACGATCAGATTGGTGATGATGGGGCCAATTTCTTCAAATGGGGCGTCGATGGCGTTCATTTTAAAACAGAAAATGGCCAGAAGGTTGTTACTGATCTAGGTAAAACGGAAGGACCAAACAAATATCAACTGACGAATCATGCCAATGAAGGCGAATGGATTCTTAGTTCCGCAGATACGCCAGAGACAACAAAGTTGAAACAAGATTCCTTCACGAAAGCGATGCAGGGTAAAGCGTACTCGTCACAGGATGTAGGTCTATACTCCAAAACCTATGCGGAAAAAGGCGCAGAGCTCTATAAAAATTCCGTTGACGGTATCGTGAAAATCATCGTAGGTGAGAAGCCTGTTGATTACTTGGATCAACTGTTCGAAGATTGGAAAGCAAGAGGCGGGAAAGATGCATTAACCGAAATGAATGACGCTTGGAAAGCAAGAAAATGAGAACGTCCCATCTGACCAATCGGCTAATGGACTGGGCGGTCATAGTGATTTTGACCCTGCTGACGCTCTTGTGTCTAATGCCGATTGTAAACGTTGTCGCGATGTCATTTGCCTCTTTAACGGATATTGTTTCAGGCAATTTTATCCTTTGGCCGAAGCAGCTCGATTGGAAAGCCTACCACTACATCTTTAACACGGGCGTGTTCTTCACGTCCCTCCGTAATACGGTGTGGATTACCGTGGTAGGTACAATTGTTAACCTCGCTGTCACGTCTTTACTGGCCTATGTGTGTTCTAGACAGCGCTTTAGCGGAAGACGCATGCTTCTCTTTATGGTGTTGTTCTCGATGCTTTTCAGCGGAGGAATGATTCCAACCTATCTGATTGTCAAAGCAACAGGACTGATGAATACGTTATGGGCGCTCGTTATCCCAACAGCCGTTTCGGCCTTTAATTTATTGGTGATGAGAGAATTTTTTGAATCGATTCATGAAAGTATCATTGAGTCAGCTACCATTGACGGCTGTAATGATTTGGGTATCTTTTTCAAAATTGTGCTGCCGCTATCCGTTCCATCGCTCGCCACGTTTACGTTATTTTACGCGGTGAGCAACTGGAATCAATATTTCTCAGCGATTCTATATTTGAACAAATCGTCGCTGTGGCCGTTACAAATCTTACTGAGGCAGGTCGTGCTCATCGGACAGAGTGATATTTACTCGCAGCTAAGCGCTGGTGAAGCGTTGCCCATGCCGATTTCTACGCAAATGGCAACCGTCGTGCTGGCCTCAGCACCGATCGTCGTGTTGTACCCCTTTTTACAGCGGTATTTCGTGAAAGGGTTATCTTTAGGAGCAGTGAAGGGATGATGATTGGTTAATTATCAAAAATTGAGATTGTAGGAGGGATGTAACGTGAGGAAGAGAATGGTTGGTTTCGTTGCCTTAATGATTGCATTAGGTTTAGTGGTGAGCTTGTTTACATTCGAGGGGAATCAGGTAGAGGCAGCCACGGCGAACACACCTTATAAAACAACGATGGGCGCTTTGACCACCATGACATGGGGTGGCGGAGATGCGAGACCGGGCTTCGCCACGGCCAATGGCTATCTGTATTCGGTGTGGGGCAGAGGCAATGCGTTCAAAATGAGAAAGGCGACGACCTATGCAGGGCTTGAGACTGCAACGGAAAATACCGTAACAGGCATGGATGCGGCTGACTGGGTGGTCGGATTGTATTATGACAATGCGACAAGTACGTTCTATGTGACGGCGCATATGGAATACGATTATTTTCTAGGTAGCGTGGCCGCACATCATTACAGAAAGATCAAAATGTATAAATCGACTGATAATCTGGCGACCGTAACGAAAGTCGGCGATGTCGTGACAAGTGACAATTCCGATATTCATGGCTATGTGGATTACACAGGGAATTACTATGATTTCGGTGCAGGTGACCATAATTTCTACGTAGATGAAGCTGGTGGCTATGCGTACATTTTCTATGCACATGCGTGGGCGGATCTTAGATCCAATGCATTTGCGACGGGGATGTTTAAAAGTGAACGCGTAGCACGTGCTCTGATCAGTCAATTAGGTGATCCTAATGCATGGAAAAACTTCTATTATGGCACATGGACCGAACCAGGCAGAGGCGGGAACGCTTCAGATTTGGCAAATGGCTCGAACGGGTATGTCTTCTATAGCTCCGTTATTGGCAAATATCTCATGGTTTACAATAATACCATCGCATCAGCGACAAGCTTGACCTTGCAGGATTGGACGCCGCTGTATACCAATACGGACTTAACCTGGTTCTACTATGCGTCAGCCCTGGATATGGATACATTTAGCCCGTATATTATCGGCAGTAATGCGATTTATCTGGAGTTGACGCGAAGACGTTCAGCACCGCTCACGGTAACGAATACAACGACGACTCGAACGGTGATCGATCCGACGTATCCAACGGAATCTGTGCCAGATAACAATTATGGATGGGACTGGAACTTTACAGGAACACCCGCACCGAAGCCATTAACGTACGTTATCTCCTATCAATGGCCTTATCAGACACATACGGCAGGCATCGGCTTTTATTCGGATTATACCGTGCCGTATTCGGTTAATTATGGGTTTGGGATGCGGATGACCTCGACCGCAGTTGGCGATTATGTGCAATTGAATGTGAATGTGCCAACGGCAGGTACATATGAATTGTATAGCTATAATGCGACAGGGCCAGGAGCTGGTGATTTCCAACTCGCTATTGATGGCGCTAATCAAGGAAGTACAGTTTCACTATTCGAGGCGGCTCCGGCTCATCCTCAGAATGGTTTGGGCTACAAGAAAACATCGATGGGCACAGTCACCTTTGCTACGGCTGGCAATCATACCTTCAAGTACACGGTCACGGGTAAAAATGCGGCAAGCACAGGCTACCAACTGTATTTCGATGTGATTAAGCTGGTCAAAACGACGACTACGACTCCACCGCCTACACCGGTGTTAAGTGAGAATTTTGAAACCGGCTCGGCAAGTGGCTGGACGACGACAGGCGGGACATGGGCTGTTGTCACAGATGGGTCCAAAGTGTATCAACAAAGCAATTAGGCAGCCTCGGATACGCATGCGCTCAAGGGGAACACAGCTTGGACGAATTATACGCTTAGCGCCAAGGTCAAAGTAGATAGCTTTGACAGTGGCGGTTATGCAGGCGTCGGGTTGGATGCACGGTATTCGGACGCGAATAACTATTACAGCTTCCAGTATTATAAGCTGACCGGACAGCTGAAGATTCAGAAGAAGGTCGGCGGCGTGTTCGCGGCGTTAGCTTCTAAAAACTATGCTTTTACTACGGGCAACTGGTATACGATGAAGGCAGTCGTCAATGGCGGAAATTTGGAGTACTGGGTGAATGGAAATTTAGAGCTGTCTGCGACGGATACGAGCTTAACTGCTGGGGAAATTGGGTTGAATGCGCATCGGGCCAATGCGAAGTTTGATGATGTGGTTGTGCAGTAGAGATAGGGGAACAAGCCACTGGCTCAGTTAACAAAATACCTATACAGGTAGTCGTCAGCCTTTCGTTAGTCCGATATCTCCGAATTAAAACAAGGACTCGTTTCTGAAAATGATAAATAGTCCGATTCTGCCGACTTAAATACCCATTTTCATAGCGTGTGGGCTGTTTCGGGCGATTTAGTTCGGCAATGTAGGACTAAATAATAATTATTGATAGGGATAGTAAGATTAATTCGATTATTTCGGACTAATGGTTCTGGAGGTTCTGGAGAAAGAAGCGGATAAAACAAAACAGGAGCGTCAACACGAGAAAACGTGTTGACGCTCCTGTTTCTATTTCACGCTCGGCGCCACCCGCACAGCCACCTTACCGGTGGCCGGGGTGTAGACGAGCGGCTGCCCGATCAGCGCTTGCAGATCGTCAAGCGCGATCGTGACCTGCCCGTGCTCGCGCAGCACGGGCTCCCGCAGTCGGACGCGCGCGCCGTCGCCGCGCGTCGAGGTCTTGGCATTCACCCCCAGGGTGAATGCCTGTTGCCCGAGGCGGAGGCGAAGCTCTCCGCCTTCTGCGGTTGCGCTGCCGCCGAGCTGCGCGGCGGCAGCGGCCGCGTCCAGGCGCAGCGGCGCGCTGCCCGGCTGCGCCGTAACCCGGCGCTGGATCGAGCGCAGCAGCAGCTCCGGCGTGATGTTCGGGCTGCCCGCGTTGATCCGCGGGATCAACATATGATCGGCGCTGCGCGTCGCCATCTCGGGCGAGATCGTGAAGGCGTAGCGGATGCCCGCCTTCTTCACTTGCTCCGTCGCCGCAGGCGACGTGATGCCGTACGGGTACGCCATCGCGTCGAGCGGCTTGTGATCCGTGAGCGGTGCAAGCTTGCCGATGCAGGCTTGCGCATCCGTGAACACGCGCTGCTGATAAGCATCCGCGTTCTCGTCATCGAGCCTGCCTACAAGCGCGGCTTCGCCACTCGGGAGCTTGTGGTGAAGGTTGTCCGTGTGGCAACCGATGTCGATGAAATTCGTCGTATGCGTCATTTCACTGATCTGCTCCTTGGACATCGACGGAATATAGGAGGCCAAGGGGTTCGCCAAATCCGTTGTGATGACGAAGTTGACAGCGGGTATGCGTAAGCTTTTGAGAATCGGGTAAGCCCCTGTAAAGAAGCTTCGATACCCATCATCAAATGTAACCAGTACCGCGTTCGATGGAACGGTCGCACCTGCCAAGTACATTTTAAACTCATCTAAAGAAATAAAATGATAGCCTTTGCTGAGTAGCATCGTTAACTGGTTTTGAAATAGCGCACTTGTGATTGTGCTTGAGCTCGTGTCGGTATCATGGATGTGATGATACATCAGAACGGCAACCTGATCTTGGTAGTAAATGGTCTCGGACCGTTCAGCCTGCAAGGGGGTTAGCAAAAGCGTAAGCCCGAGTAGACTAACGAGAATCGAAATCGCAATCCTTTTATACATGTCAGCGAATCTCCTTGTTTTGCTCACAAGAACGTCGAACTGATCCTATGAGGTATGGTATAATGGTTTATATTCTTTACGATTATGCGGGTAATTGAGAGGAGCTAGAAAGCGTTATGCAACATTTTTATCAAAGTGTGTATGATTTAATTGTAGAAACATCCACGAATCTTCCTGGTGATGTTCGTCGTGCGGTACAGGCTGCACAAATTAAAGAGGACAATGGTACGCGTTCTGCGTTGTCGTTATCCCGAATTGCCGATAACATTCATATGGCGGAAACGAATGTATCCCCGATTTGCCAGGATACAGGAATGCCAACGTTTATTATACACTGTCCAGTTGGGGCAAACCAAATTGTGATGAAGAAACATATTCTTGAAGCTGTTGCGAACGCAACGAAAGCTTCCAAACTTCGGACGAATTCCGTAGATTCGCTTACGGGTGCTAATAGCGGGGATAACCTCGGACCAGGAACACCCGTTATTCATTTTGAGCAATGGGAACGCGATGATGTGGAAGTGAAGCTCATTCTCAAAGGCGGCGGCTGCGAGAACAAAAATATTCAATATAGCCTCCMAGCTGATCTAGAAGGTGTAGGCAAAGCAGGTCGTGACCTCGACGGGATTCGCAAATGTGTTATGCACGCGGTGTATCAAGCACAAGGTCAAGGTTGCAGCGCAGGCTTTATCGGTGTTGGTATCGGCGGCGACCGGACAAGCGGTTATGAGCTGGCGAAGCATCAATTGTTCCGTCGTGTAGACGATGTGAACCCGCATCCGGACCTTCGTAAAGTTGAAGAATACGTTATGGAACATGCGAACACGCTAGGTATTGGTACGATGGGTTTTGGAGGTCAAGTGACTTTGCTTGGTTGTAAAGTTGGCGTCATGAATCGTTTACCAGCTAGTTTCTTCGTGTCCGTAGCTTATAACTGCTGGGCTTTCCGTCGCCAAGGCGTTATTTTGAATGCGGAAACAGGTGAAATTAACGGCTGGTCCTACCCAAGAGGCGAAGAAGTGTCTTTCAAGGAGGCTTTCGAAGCAAGTCTTGAGGAAGCTAAAAATACACCACAAGAAGAGCGTCGCGAAATCGTGTTGACGACGCCAATTTCGGAAGAGCAAATTCGCAGCTTGAAAGTTGGTGACGTCGTTGTTATAAATGGGACGATGCACACTGGACGCGATGCCCTGCACAAATATTTGATGGATCACGATGCACCAATCGATCTGAATGGCGCTGCTATTTATCACTGCGGTCCGGTTATGGCCAAGGATGATGCGGGTGAGTGGCATGTGAAGGCGGCTGGACCGACAACGAGTATTCGTGAGGAGCCTTACCAAGGCGATATTATTAAAAAGTTCGGTATTCGCGCGGTGATTGGTAAAGGCGGCATGGGGCCGAAAACGCTAGCGGCGTTGAAAGATCACGGCGGTGTATACTTGAATGCCATCGGTGGTGCTGCACAGTACTACGCACAATGCTTCAAAAAGGTTGAAGGTGTTGATTATATGGAATTCGGTATTCCAGAAGCGATGTGGCACTTGGAAACAGAAGGCTTCGCTGCGATCGTGACGATGGATTCACACGGCAACAGTCTACATGCAGATGTAGAGAAGAACTCGTTAGAAAAACTGGCAGCTCTCAAAGAGCCCGTTTTCAAATAAGTAATTCCTTGTGATTAGTGTTACTTTGACCTTTACAAAAAAAATACTGGATTAGCTGTAGAAATTAGGGTTACTATTTAGAGTAGCCCTTTTTCTATATGTTATAGACGATATCGGCACACAACCCTGTTGGAGGTTCATGCATCCATGACGAAATTTCGTGCAAAGTTAACCCTGATTTTAATCTTATTAATCGGATGCTCGATGTTAATTGCTGGTATTTTCATGGCAAAGGTTCTCGAGAGTTCGCATGTGAATTCATTAAAAGAAAATATGGAGCGAGAGCTTCATGTGATTGCTTCTAGTGGTGTATGGGATTATCAGGGAACGGACGCTGAGTTGATTAAGTATTATACGGCGCAGGCCCATCGGCTCAAAGACGCAACAACGGAGCGATTGACGTATGTACGTGCTGACGGCAAAGTTCTCGGTGACTCTGACCAACAGCCAGAGCAGATGGACAATCATTTAACAAGACCGGAAATCGCGGCAGCCGCGAAGGATGGAATTGGATATATGACACGGTATAGTGACACGCTAAAGGAGAACATGYTGTATGCGGCTATTCCGGTAAAAAATGAAGCCAAAGTGACAATGGGGTATTTACGCATTTCATTGAGCTTAGCCCAAGTAGATAAATCCATCCGCAGTCTCTGGTATTTCCTTATTTCAGGACTAGCGATCCTCTTCGTCATTGCGGGTATTGTCAGCTATCGCATTGCCAAAGGGATTACACGCCCGATCGAGCGAATGACGAAAGTCGCGCAGCAAATCACGAATTTGAATTATGAATCCCGTGTTCCTTCTTATCGGAATGATGAGGTGGGGCAGCTAGGGCAAGCGATTAATCGAATGTCCGAAAGCCTGCAAGGGCAAATGGCGCGCATCCAAGAAAATGAACGCAGATTGCAAGGCGTCATGGAAAATATGATGAGCGGGATCATGATGATTGACCGCGAAGAGCGGATTATGCTGCTCAATCCTTCGGCAGAAGCTATTCTGGGCTTCTCTTCTCAAGAGCTTTTAGGGAAGAAATACAATGAAGCGAAGCAGCAATATGATTTTACCAAGATGATTCAAGAGTGCATTGAGCTTCAGGAACCGATTTCGGACGAGATGATGTTCTATTACCCAGCTGAGCGTATCTTGGATATTCATTTGAGTCCTATCGCACATGAGGATGAAGAATGGTCAGGCGTGCTAATCGTGCTCCACGATATCACGGCAGTTCGCAGACTAGAGCGAATGCGCAGTGAATTCGTGGCGAATGTCTCCCATGAGCTGAAAACGCCGATTGCGGCAGTTAAAGGCTTTGCAGAGACGCTGCTGGCAGGTGCGTTGAACGATAAGGAAACGGCGGTATCGTTTCTGCAAATCATTTTTGATGAGAGTGAACGGTTGAACCGATTGATTGGGGATATTCTGGAGCTTTCGAAGATTGAATCGAAGCGGATTCCGATGAATTTCTCTCCTGTTTATTTACCTGAATTTGTAGATAGATCGCTTAGCGTATTACGAAAAGAAGCCGAGAAGAAGCATATCGAGCTCAGCATGACGGTTGAGGATGATATGTATATTGAAGCGGATGAGGATCGGTTGCGACAAATCATTATCAATTTGCTGTCCAATGGCATTGCCTATACGCAAGATGGCGGGAAAGTTAAGCTTCGTGTAGAACCACTGGAAACCAATGCTGACGGGGATTATGAGCGACTGCGCATTATTGTTTCGGATACGGGGATGGGGATACCGAAGAAGGATTTACCGCGAATTTTTGAACGATTTTATCGGGTGGATAAAGCAAGATCCCGAAGCTCAGGCGGTACAGGGTTGGGGTTATCTATCGTTAAGCATCTAGTGGAAATGCACAAAGGAACGATTCGTGTTGAAAGTGAAGTAGGTGTAGGCACCAAATTTATTATTGAATTGCCTGTGATTCATTAAAATAGGTCAATAATAAGTTGCGGATTTACACCGCGATGACGAAGGCTTTACAATGCCTTTACATTTGTGTGATACACTGGGGTTGTGCAATGTTAATAAACTGTAAATGCGGGGGATCCCATGGCACAAAAGATACTAGTAATTGAAGATGAACCGACATTGGCTCGGTTGTTATCTTATAATCTTTCGCAGGAAGCCTATGATACGAAGGTGATTGATCATGGTGGAGATGGCCTGCAGGAGGCGCTTCAGCAGTCGTATGATTTGATTATTTTGGATATTATGCTGCCAGGACTTAGTGGCTTTGAGGTATTAGCTAAGCTTAGGCAGAAAGGAAATCGAACGCCTGTCATTATCCTAACGGCTCGCAACGCAGAAGATGAAGTCGTGCAAGGCTTGAAGCATGGGGCTGATGATTATATCACGAAGCCATTTGGGGTGGCCGAGCTGCTTGCGCGTGTGGCTGCTGTCTTGCGGCGTACACAATCGGATGAAGCGGCTGCGGATATCGCCAAGTCGAATGAGAAAGTCATTCAGGCGGGTGAGCTTCGTATTTATCCAGAGAAATATGAAGTTGTGCTGGGTGGCGAGTCGATTCCGTTACGTCCGAAGGAGTTCGAGGTTCTGTTGTATCTGGTTCAGCGGCCAGGTGTCGTTGTTACGCGAGATGATCTCATGAATATCGTGTGGGGCTTCGACTATATCGGGGGCCAGCGTACGGTTGATGTGCATGTGAGCTCTCTGCGCAAGAAGCTGGAAATGAATCAGCAATCGGTTCAGATTGATTCGATACGCGGCGTGGGGTACAAGCTTGTAGCCACGATGATTAAAAAGTAAGTAGCATGGATGCTGATTAGTCAGTGGCCGTGCTTTTTTTCTGTACAGAGGGCTTGATGGGATACTCGCGCTACATATAGCGAATAAATGGATTTTCTACGGTTAATTCATGGCGATTTCGTCTGGAATGAGGAATAAATGGATTTCATACAGTTAATTTTGGCTGATGATGCTGATATGAACAAAATGTCGATAATTACCTACATGTTTTCCATCTAAATCGCTTTTTCGAGGATTTCTCTTCGTAATAGCTGTAATTTTTCCAGTTAAGTGCTGTGTGTGGGCTGGGATATCGTGTTTTATGTAATGAGATAACACAATTGCATACAATATTCGCAAAATCGGGAATTTTATTAACGGGGGTATTGGGTATAATTAGTGTATACATAATAGTACTGTCATTATCAGAACTTGCAGGATCATTATAGAGGAGGAACATCATGTCAACGACGTATCGGATCGCGATTATTGGGTGTGGAGGGATTGCCAATGGCAAACACATGCCTAGTCTAAGCAAATTGGACAATGTAGAAATGGTAGCATTCTGCGATATCATTTCGGAGAAAGCGCAGGAAGCAGCTGCGAAGTATGGTAAGGGAGAAGCTCGCGTGTATGAAGATTATCGTGAGGTGTTGAAAGATAGCTCCATCGATATCGTACATGTGTGTACGCCGAATGATTCCCACGCGGAAATTACGATTGCTGCTTTGGAAGCAGGCAAGCACGTTATGTCAGAGAAGCCTATGGCGAAAACAGCTTCTGACGCAAGACGCATGGTGGAAGCAGCTAAACGTACTGGCAAAAAGCTAACAGTCGGCTACAACAATCGCTTCCGTGGCGATAGCCAACATTTATATAAAATTTGTTCCGAAGGCGAGCTTGGCGAGATTTATTTCGCGAAGGCACATGCGATTCGTCGCCGCGCAGTACCTACATGGGGCGTATTCCTGGATGAAGAGAAACAAGGCGGAGGCCCGTTGATCGATATCGGAACGCATGCCTTAGATTTGACGTTGTGGATGATGAACAACTACGAGCCTGCGGTTGTATTGGGGACTTCCTATCACAAGCTATCTGGGCGTGAGAACGCGGCGAATGCTTGGGGCCCTTGGGATCCAGCTAAGTTTACGGTGGAGGATTCCGCATTTGGCATGATTACGATGAAAAATGGTGCAACGATTATTCTTGAATCGAGCTGGGCGTTGAATACGCTTGAAGTCGATGAAGCGAAATGTACACTTTCTGGGACAGAAGGCGGCGCTGATATGAAAGGCGGCCTTCGTATTAACGGTGAGAAGCACAGTCGTTTGTTCACGACAGAAGTGGAATTGCAAGCGGGCGGAGTCGCTTTTTATGATGGAAAGGCAGAAGTTGCCTCAGATCTAGAAATGAGATTATGGATTCAGGCGATAGAGAATGACACCGATCCCGTTGTTACACCAGAGCAAGCTTGTGTGGTATCTGAGATTTTGGAAGCTATTTATGAGTCTGCGAAAACAGGTAAAGCTGTATATTTCGACTAGTCTCATTCCTAATCCCCCCATGCCTGGGAAATAGTTAATGACATGAAAAATCCCTTCTTCCGATAGCGGTTATCGGTTGGAGGGATTTTTTGTTGATTTTCGATGTTCGCCAGGCGTCGTGCCGGTGCGTTGTTTGAATATTTTAGAAAAATGATGCAAATCAGCAAAGCCACAATAATCGGAGATGGATTCAAGACTGAGCTCTGTATTAGTAAGTAATTCCTTGGCATGGTGAATACGCATCTGCAATAAGTATTGGTGAGGCGAAGTGCCGTAACGTTGCTTGAAGAGGAAACTGAACCTAGAAACAGATAAATTGGCGCGATCTGCCATATCCTGAACAGAAAGGGGATCACTCAAATGATGAGAGAAGTAAGAGGTGATCCAGTTTAGGGATGGCGTTGGTGAAGGAGCCTCGCGTTGATAGGGTTCCAATAGAGTTAGGATGATTTCTAGCATGACTTGCTGAGCTCTTAATTGGGTAAGCGGATTAGGCATATGGACAAGTTCTATGGTTTGCAGCAGTTTTTCTTTGAGTAGAATAGGGTTCTGTGGCTGAACGTGTACGGGAACTCGAATCTTGAACAGATCTTGAAGGGTTGGCTGCATCAGATGGCTGTAGGCAGAAAGATCAATTTGACCAGGGCGGGTGGGAAAGCTGTCTTCTCGTTCAGGATTATAGGCGATATCAAAGTGGAGAAAAGGCGTGACGGTGTTCGTTAGTCCTTCTAAGGAAAGCAGGCTGCCCGGTTGAACGAGGCAGAATTGACCAGTGTAAAACATATATTTCTGATGATCAACCCGGAAGCAGCAAGTACCTTCTTGGATGTAGACTAGTAAATAGTCAAGTAGTCTGCGCTCTGGATAGTTCCATGGTTTGCGAACGGCATAGTCACATTCTCTGATGTAAGGGACAATTGGCGGAGAATCCAGAAATGGTTGCAGCAAGGAAGACCCCTTTCATAAAATTCACAAGTATATTTCGGTTTGTAGGTGGTTGTACACTACTCTCTTATTTTAGTTCAGGAGGAGTGTTGAAATCCAGTTGTTTAATATCTATGAACCGATAATCTCCGATTTGGTGAAAACGTTGAACAACCAAGATAAACCGCTTGATCAACGTGATACGTATGGGAAGGCGTTTTTCCAAATTGTGAATTTATGTGTGAAAAGGTATCTGCCATTCAACGATATTCACCACAATTCAAAGAAAATACAATAGCCATATTGCCCGCAATACCTTAAAATAAGGAAACGGTACTGTTTTAAAAAGTGAATTGGAAGCGCATACAATTGGAGGGGATGCCGATGGGGGCTATGGCCAAATTTAAGAACAGCTATCTCGTCCGACTTCTAGTGTCTTACATTTTATTAGCCGTTGTGATTATCGGATTATTTGGGGGTATCCTCTATACGAGAGCTAACCAAATGATGGTCAAAGAAATGTCGCAAAGCAGCAACAGGAGCTTGGAAAGCATTCGAGATTTTACGGAGAAAGAATTCCTGCCCAAATTTGTTGACACCTATAAAACGATGGCTACGGTCATGCCAGAGATGTTGAAGGAAATTGCCTATTTGATCGATTATCCTTATCGGGATAACAGCTATATCATCCCTACATTTAACCAGCATCTAAAGCTGGCTTCTTTAGCCAATCCGGGCACGAAGAATATCACATTTTATTTTCTCAAGGACGACATTATTATTGATACCAACTATTTCTACGAGTCACCTGTCCGTTCCCCGGATMTTCCGTTTATCGAAGGCATTCAGAATATCCCGGTACATCAATGGTTTTTCCGGATGTCTGGCGTGGACAACGAGCTAGAGGCAAAGCAGCACCGCGTGCTGACCTATGTCTCTACACTTCCGCAGCGGTCGGTCGGGGACCAGATTAAAGGGTATATGTACGTGGACGTCGATCTGGCTTATCTGGATAATACTTTGCAGAATATACTGGCTCCACAGTTGGAGACACTGACAGTCCTCAGACCAGACCGGCAACTGCTGCTTGGCAGGCTTCCGAACGATGAAGCGGCCCTGCAGGCGACATTAAATTATTCACAAGAAACGACATCTGGTTTCGAAGTCAAGGAGGGCAAGGATTATCGGGAAGTCGTTTCATATTCGCCGCAATCGTATTCAACCGTTGGGTGGACGTACATAGTCAAGAAGCCGATGAATGCCTTTCTGCTGTCGGCAAATTCATTCAAGCGAGATATCATACAGGGCTGCATTGCACTTCTTGTTTTGGGTATACTCATTTCTTTGATTATCTCGCAAAGGTTCTATTTGCCGGTGAAGAAGATTGTTGCTTACATCCGCAAACAACATGGGCAAATGCTATTTCAAACGAATAACGAGTATACGATGATCGATAGCGTGCTGCATACGCTGGATCGAAACCTGGTTTATCAAATGAAAACGAGGAGGCTCTACGACCTTCTCAACGGAAATCCGTACAAAACAACAGGAGTCCGGCTGCTTCCTTCGGATGCAATCTGCATGGTAGCTGTAGTTCGGATGGAACATGGCTACAGTGAGGAGTTCAAGCGCTGTTATGAATGGTGGCCGAAGGCATTTTCATGTGACTATGACATCTTGAATGCCAATGATTTGGCTTTCCTGCTCTATGTACGGAACGAGGAATTGAGCAGCATTGCCCAAGTGCAGGCGCATTTTGCCGACTTCAAATCGGTGATTAACGACGAGCTAACATTTAGTGTAGGGATCGGTCACGTTGTCAGTGCGGAAGAGGGCATCCACCAATCCTATAAACAAGCTTTGCATGCGTTGAAATATACATTTTTGTTTGGTGGCAGCCACATCATTACGTATGAGGAAATTGCCGAGCGCCAAAGCTTGCAGGACAAAATTCCTTATGATCAGTATCAGAATGCGCTGCGAGCTGCGGATACTGAGGCGCTTGAGCGGTTCATGGCTGAATTCGCGGGCGCTATCAATCGGGTGCCGCTTCAGGTGGAAGTGGTGGAATTCGAGCTGATGCAGCTCATTTCCCGGTTGTCGCATGTGATCATCGATCTGAATTTGCACGAAGTCGCCATTTCCAGCTCAGACCTGCTTGATAATTTCCGTAAAACCACGATAGACGAAACGCTTGATTGGCTGCAAAGCATCAATCTCCGCATTGCCGAGTACTTGCGTTCGCGTACGATTAATCCGCATGCAGCGGTCATTCACCGGCTGAAGGCATTTATTGATGAGCATCTGGACGAGGACATTTCCCTAGATACGTTATCACGGCAAGCTTCGTTGTCACCTTCCTACGTTTCGTCGTTATTCGGTGACATATTGTCGGTGTCCTTCTCTGAATATTTGACAAATGCCCGGATCGAGAGAGCAGCGGAGCTGCTTATCGGAGGAACGAGGTCAGTTACAGATATTTCAACTGCGGTCGGGTATCGTAACATCCAGTATTTTTGCCGTAAATTCAAGGAAATGTATGGTGTAACTCCGACGCAATATCGCAATTCACGAGGTGACGCTGCCGTATTACTGGCAACTAAAGCATAAGGATATATCATTAGAAACAAGTGTGCCTAGGAATGGACTTTCGTTCCGCAGTGCACTTGTTTTTTTCGTCAGAAAGGCTGAAACCGKGGTGCATTATCTTTGTGAGTCGTTCATTCGAGAAATTATAAAGCGGTTTCAAAGAATGTAACCACAATTCAATAATATTGCAATTGTTGCAAGGGTTTTTTTTAGATACGATGCGAGTGTGATTATACTTTTGGGAAAAGGGGTTGAACAAAATGACTAGATTAAGAAAATGGTCTGCGAGATTATCACTTATTTTGACTGTCAGCGTCTTTGCCGGCTGTACATCGAGCCCGGCGGAAACCACTCCGAAGGGAGAGCCTACAGCATCTACGCCCGTAACGAAGGAAAGTCCGATGGAAATCTCATGGGCGGGCCTGTATCCTCCGAATGACAACAATTCAAAAGTACAGCAATATTTGGAGAAAAAGTTTAACGTGAAATTCAAGAACATGAAGTTTGACCGTTCCAATTGGGCCAGTCAATTTAATGTGAAAATAGCTGCGGGGGAGATTCCTGATTTCTTTATTTATGAAGGAGGCTTAACTGTACAAACCTTGCAAAAACAGGGTGTGCTGGCCGAAATTAAGATCGAAGAGATCCAGAAATACATGCCGAAGTATACGAAATCCGTATTGGAGCTTGAACCCACGATTTGGACGGTCGGCAATGTCGAAGGTAAGAATTATGGTATTCCGCAAACCTTTCCTCCCGGTGCTACGCCATTCCTGCCGGCCTATAACGGCAAATGGCTGAAAGCTATTGGCTACAATGAACCGCCAAAAACGATTAAGGAATTTGAGGATGTTATGTATAAGTTCCGCAATAATGATCCAGATGGTAACGGGAAGAAGGATACGTATGGATTGAGCGCGAGAGGGAAGGACCAGAACGGCTTCTATTTCTTTAATTCCGTCTTCGGTGCATTCGGAGTCAATCCCTATCAATGGAATCCTGACAAGAACGGAAATTTGCAGTTCGGCATGATCACGGAAGAGTCGAGGCAAGCCTTTAAGTTGCTCAGCAAGTGGTATAAGGACGGGGTGATCGATCCGGAATTTGTGACGGAAGACGAACCTAAACGGAGACAAAACTGGGTTAACGGTCGTTACGGCTATCTCGACGGAGGCTTATGGTATCACTACTTACCGGGTATCGGAGCCTACAGCGCGGATTTTAAAATCAAAAATCCGGATTCCGACGTAGTTGTCGGACCGATTCTATCCGGCCCTAATGGACCGGGAGTTGGTTTGGCACAGGGGGTCAAGCAGCAGCCTTTCTCCATGGGGATTCAGGTGGAGAAGGACGAGAAGAAACGAATCAAGATCCTGCAAATATTGGAAGCGCTCAGTACGGATGACGAAGTTTATTTGTATGCTTCCTACGGTGAAAAAGGTGTGGATTGGGATATGAAAAATGGCGTCCCTGCGATGATCAATCCCGATTACAACGATGCTGCCAAACTTGGCGCATCCATAGGCGGCGGTTTTTTCTATTCGTTCTTCAAAACCAAATCTCCATTGATGGATAAGTATTCGTACAGCCAAGCAGAATTGGATTTGCGGGAGAAATGGACGAAGGGGCACAAAATTACAGTTAATCAATATCCACCTGATACGAAGACAAAGACGGAGCATCCGAACCTTGGTAAAATGCAGAGTGAATTTTTCCTCAAATTCATCCTCGGACAGGTCGATTTGGATAAAGGCTTCGATGATTTCGTCATGCAATGGAAAAAAGAAGGCGGCGACGATACGACTGAAGCCGCTAATATTGCCTACAAGGCAATGAAGAAGTAGTAACGAATTAGGTTATGCGGTTGCCGAATCGTTATATAGGCCATCCTTCGGCAGCCTTCTCTTATTACTATGATGTAAAGGATGTGACCACGTTGGTGTCAACTACTGCAACAAATCCGGACACACCTTTAACCAAGGGCAAAGCTAACCGAAACCGGCATCCGGTTTGGAATCAATACAAGAAATGTTCGTATTTGTTCCTCATGCTGCTTCCGGTTCTCATTTGGTACGTCATTTTCTGCTATGTCCCGATGTACGGCATCGTCCTCGCATTCAAAGACTTTAAGCCGGTACTCGGCATTTTCGATAGTCCATGGGTCGGATTTAAAAATTTCGAGCTGCTATGGGATCCGTACAGCGGATTTGTCCCGGCGGTTAAAAATACGCTCATTATTAGTTTTTATCACATTGTCTTCGGTTTTCCGGCTCCGATCATTTTGGCGTTGTTATTTAACGAACTGAGGCTCCAAGTATTCAAGAGGGTTGCGCAAACGATTTCGTATCTCCCGCATTTTTTTTCATGGGTCGTCATGGCAGGCTTGTTGAATGTTATTCTTTCTCCGTCTACGGGAGCGGTCAATGTGATTATTCAGTGGATCGGCTTCGACCCCATCTATTTTCTCGGCGACAAAGAATGGTTCCGTTTCACACTGATTATTTCCGGCATTTGGAAGGAGGTAGGGTGGGGAACGATTATATACTTGGCCGCGCTCGCTTCCGTAGATCCGCATTTGTATGAAGCTGCCGTGATGGATGGAGCTAGCCGTTGGAAGCAAATTTGGTACATTACGCTGCCGTCGCTGCTTCCTGTCATTTCGCTTCTGTTTATTTTGAGGATCGGTCATTTGCTGGATGGCGGCTTCGATCAAATTTTCAATTTGTACAATCCTGCGGTTACCGAGGTTTCGGATATTATTGACACGTTTGTCTATCGGGCAGGTTTGACTTCTATGCAATACAGCTTCGCTACAACGGTAGGTTTATTTAAAAATGTTATCGCTTTCATGCTAATTTTAATAACGAATTATGTCATAAAGAAATCCGGTCAGGAAGGGTTAATCTAGCAATTCCCCGGTAGGGAGGGAGGTTATGTAATGTTAAGCAAAATGACTGTAGGCGAGAGGCTGTTTCAGCTCGTTCTCATCGCGTTCATCTCCCTGATGTGCGCGGCTATGATGTATCCGTTTATTCACGTATTGGCACTCTCGCTTAGTTCGTATGAGGAATCGCTGCGCCCAGGTATTCATTTGTACCCGCGCGGATGGTCGCTTGATGCCTACAAACGTACTTTTGCATCGGGAGACATCTTTATTGCCATGGGCAACTCCGTATTCCGAACGGTGCTCGGAACGGCTTTATCCATCTTTGCGATGGCTCTTGGGGCTTATCCTTTATMGAAAAAATACCTTCCGCACCGGGCTTTCTATACGACGTTCATCGTGTTCACGATGTTTTTCAGCGGCGGACTCATACCTTCTTATTTGCTGATCAAAGCACTCGGATTGATGGATTCCAGATGGGTCCTGATCATTCCTACGTTATTCAGCACGTTCACGATGTTCATTATGCGCAACTTTTTCATGAGCATTCCGGCGGAATTAGAGGAATCAGCGCGAATGGATGGTGCGAACGATGTTCGCATTCTGCTTACGATTATTATGCCATTGTCGAAGCCGATACTCGCAACGGTGGCGTTGTGGACGGCAGTTGCTCACTGGAACGCATGGTTCGATGCCCTAATCTATATAAGCGACCATTATAAAATGGTGCTGCAGCTGTATCTGCGCAAATTGATCATCGAAAACCAGGAACAGGCGATGCAAACCATCATGCTGCAGGCGACTGGGGACTCCCGGCCAACTCCGGAGACCATTAAGGCTGCCGTATTGATGATTKCCACGGTACCGATCGTTATCGTCTACCCTTTTCTACAAAAATATTTCGTCAAGGGCATCATGGTCGGTTCCTTGAAAGGGTGATCTGGTCAAGAGCTGAGGACAGGAGATGTGAGCTATGCATAAAGACAGCAACCGAACGTTTTACGTCGCACTTGATGGGAGTGACAGTAATCCGGGAACACAGGAAGAGCCGCTATCCACGCTGGAAGGGGCGAGAAATGCGATCCGTCAGATGATCAACGAGTCGGGATTGCCAGCTGACGGGGTTATCGTCTATATGCGCGAAGGCGCTTACCGGCTCACCGAGACGTTCCGTCTGGAGGCACAGGATTCGGGCACAGTTGATCGGCCGATTGTGTATACGTCGTTTCCCGGTGAGGAGGTACGTTTCGTCGGTGGAGTTGACCTCCCGGCAAACAAGTTCGGCCCGGTGACAGAATCGGCGATTTGCGACCGTCTCCAGGAGCGGGCACGCGACCATGTTTTGCAAATTGATTTGAAAGCGTTAGGAATTACCGATTACGGGAAAATCGCGCCAGGCGGCTTCCGTATATCGAAAGACGTCACGGAGGCAACGCCGGAGCTTTTTTTTGCCGGGAAAACGATGATGCTTGCGCGTTACCCGAATGACAACTACGTCAAAATTGCCGGGGTCATCGACCCGGGCGGCAACCCGCGCGAATTTGAATTGGATGAAGCTAAGATGGCGGAGGAAAACGTCAAAGGCGCAAAGTTCGAGTATGCTGATCCGCGGCCGGGAACTTGGCTCAACACCGGTGATGTGTGGATGTATGGCTATTGGTACTGGGATTGGGCCGACGGTAATTTACGCATCCAGTCGATCGACATAGCCAATAAGCGCATTCTGACGAAAACGGCAAGCTTTTATTCGATTCGCTCCGGTCAGCGGTACTTTTACTACAACGTGTTGGAAGAGCTCGACGCACCGGGTGAATGGTATTTGGATCGGAATACTGGCATTCTCTATCTGTATCCGCCATCTCCTATTACTGAGGGCAGCGTTCAGCTTTCCTTATTGAAAGATCCGATGGTACATCTGGATGGCGTATCCCATGTCAGCTTCACTAAGCTAACGTTCGAGGTTAGTCGTGGCAGCGGAATTCACATCGTGGGTGGCTCGCATAATGTGATTGCTGGGTGCACAATGCGGCGATTGGCCGGCTTTGCCGTTATTGTAGGTGAAAACACAACAACTGGGACGAATGCAGGGACGCATCATGGCATCGTCAGCTGCAACATATGTGATACCGGAATCGGCGGAATAAGCCTGGGCGGCGGTGACCGACAAACGTTGACACCTGGCGGAAACTACGCCCGGAACAACGACATTTCCAACTATAGCCGGTTGAAACTGACCTACAGCGCGGCCGTACAGCTGAATGGAGTCGGCAATATTGCGGCTAATAATTACGTCCACGATGCGCCTCATGTCGGCATACTAATTTACGGAAACGATCATGTAGTGGAGTATAACGATATTTACAACGTCTTAATGGAAACGGGTGATGCTGGTGCCATCTACATGGGCCGCGATTGGACGGAACAAGGCAATGTGATCCGCTACAATTACATCCATAAGATTTATAACGACGCGTCGGAGCTGCATATCGGCATTTATCTTGACGACATGGCTTCAGGTACGACGATCTACGGAAATATTTTGCATGATATTGATTTGGCTGTGATGATCGGCGGCGGTCGGAACAATGAGATGGTGAATAACCTGATCCTCAACTGCCAAAGATCGCTGCAGTTGGATGATAGGGCCATGCCCGACTGTTGGGCTGCCTATCATATGGAGGAAGGGCAGGTTATGCAGCGGCGGCTGCAGGCGATGCCTTATAACGAAGAGTCGTGGCGCACCAAGTATCCGAGTTTGCTTACAATCTGGCAGGACGCCCCGGGTTCTCCGAAGTATAACAACATTTCACGAAATGTGCTTAGTCGAACCGGAACGACCTCCTATGGTCAACAATCGCTTCATGAAGATACGATGGCGATCGTCCCTACGGCAAGGGAGTTCGGTACGATTGAACACAATTGGGTAACGGATACGGATTTGCTTTTTGCCGATGAAAAGAGCGGCAACTTTTCTTTACAGGACGATTCACCGGTTTTCCGCGAGGTACCCGGATTTGAGGCAATACCGTTCGAGCGAATTGGGTTGTACAGAGATGAATATCGCAGGAAGGGGGAGCGTCTATGACGGAACAAACGTCGAAAGTATGGATGGAAGAGGCTTGGCAGCGGGTGGCCGCCAAGGTCGGACGTACGAGCGTACGCATAGGCGACAGCTTTCCATATGTATCGATCGATGGGAGATACAATGCGGAACCATGCGACTGGTGGACGAACGGTTTTTGGCCGGGACTGCTGTGGCTTCTGTACCGAGAAACCGGGGAAGCGCGTTTACAAGCTTTGGCCGAATCGTGTGAGGCGAAGCTCGATGAACCGCTGCAAGGTTACGAGCAGCTGCATCACGACGTCGGTTTCATGTGGAGTTTATCGGCGGTCGCCAACTACAAACTGACCGGCAATACTTTGTCGAAACGGCGTGCCTTGACAGCAGCCAGCCATTTGATGGGACGTTACAATGCTCGGGGACACTTTCTGCGTGCTTGGAACGGGGGTGACCAGCAGGGGTGGGCGATCATCGACTGCATGATGAACCTGCCGCTGCTTTATTGGGCGAGCGAGACGACGCAGGATCCACGGTTTCGCCACGTAGCGGTGGAGCACGCGAATATGGCGCTCAAGGAGTTTGTCCGCGAGGACGGCTCCGTCTATCATATCGTCTGCTTCGATCCAGAAACGGGTGAGCGGCACGAGGCAAGAGGAGGGCAGGGATATGCCGCGGATTCCGCCTGGTCCCGAGGTACAGCTTGGGCAATTTACGGCTTCACACTTAGCTGCAAGTATACGGGTGACCTGCAGTATTTGCAGGCGGCTAAGAAGATAGCACATTATTTTCTTGCCAATCTTGCCGAAGACTGTGTCCCGAACTGGGATTTCCGTGCTCCTCTCGAGGAAAACATGGCCAAAGATTCAACGGCATCAGCCTGTGCGGCAAGCGGACTTCTGGAGCTGAGCCGGCTTGTGCCCGCAGCCGAGGCAAAGCTGTATGCGTCGGCCGGTGCTAAGATTGTTCAAACGCTGTACGAGAGGTACGGCGCATGGGACTGTGATGACGAGGAGGCGTTAATCGTCATGGGTACGGCCAATCGACCGCGTCAGACTTATGTGAACGTGCCGATCATTTACGGCGATTATTTTTTCACCGAAGCGCTACTGAAGCTGCGCGAACGGACGGAATTGTTCTGGTGACGGGTGCTGGAGCACCAATGATAATCGATACGCATGTTCATTTATGGCGCCCGGAACGGGGCGATTATGGTTGGTTGAAGCCAGAAAACCCTGTCCTGTACCGTGATTATTTACCGCAGCATGTGCAGCCGGAGCTTGCTCGAAACGGCGTAACTGCCGTTGTGGCCGTACAAGCGGCCGCAACAGTTGCGGAGACCGAATACTTGCTGGCGCTGGGGGATCATTTCGGATGGATCGCCGGTGTCGTCGGCTGGTTGGACGTCGCTTCAGGCGATTTCGTCAAACAGTATGAACGATTGCGACGCAACCCGCGATTTGTCGGCATCCGCGTGAACGGCAGCACTTTCGCAGCCATACAGGAGGGGGAGCCGCTCAGCCAACTGAGCCGCAATTTGCGGCACATGGCCGACGACGGCTTCCCTGTCGACCTGCTCCTGCGTCTGGGCGAGATGCCTTCCGTCATCAAGCTGCTTCGCGAGGTGCCGCACCTAAAAGCGGCGGTGAACCACTTGGGAGTTCCTCCTGTGCTGGATCAATCGCCGAAGGATTGCGAGGCGTGGAACAGCCTGATGCTAGAGCTGGCCGAGTATGCTGGCGTCGTCTGCAAGCTGTCGGGCATGATTACGCAATCGCGCGGATACGATGTCCGCCTGTGGCGTCCATACATTGAACAGCTCGTGGCGGCGTTCGGGCCGCAGCGTCTCCTGTTCGGCAGCGATTGGCCGGTTTGCTTGCAAGCCGGCGGATACGACGAGGTCATGCGGTTGTTTCACGAGGTGCTACGTGGACTTCTGGACGAATCCGCTTTGGCGAGAATTTGCGGTGATAACGCTGTGTCCTTTTACCAGCTTCAGGCTGTCGGTTTGTCTGGTCTTGGAGGTGATTTCAAATGAACATATCGTTGAAACGTTCTTTATATATGTCGCAATTGAAACAGGGGACGCTCGAATCATTTCGGAAGTTCTTGCAATCCGATGCCCCGGCGTTTGTGGTCCGGATGCGGAAACGGAACTTCATCGCATTTTCCCTGTTTAGTTGGGAGCATCAGCTTTTTCTATATACGGAAGCGTCATCCGAAGACTGGGAATTTCAATGGCCCGAGGCATACACAGCGTGGTTGGAAACATGGCCGGACTGGTCGGGTTATGCCAGAGCACGCAATCTAGTGCCGCTGATGGACGTTTTCCACGACAATCGGCCTGACGATACAGCGAGCTGGCGAGGTGTTCACTCTCCGCAGCAAAGGATTGGCAAGCTGGCCAGGTTGAAGCCAGAGATGTACAGCAGCTATGTTTTTTACCACTTTCAGAAGCAGGAAGAGGAGCCGGGAAGCTTTAATGATCGTTATATCATTGGCGCTTACGAAAATTTACTTTTCTCATATCATGAGCTTCCCGCGATTGTCAGCGAGGCTCCTACAGGTTTGCTGCAAACGAATAATTCCCCTGAGGATTGGCATGGCGTTATGCACCCGCATTTTGACCCTTGGACCGACACGGAGGAAGAAGGAGAAAAGTTATGGCGGAGCCTGGAAGAACTGCTCAGTTTCTAATTACTTGAACATCACAAGGAGTGAATCATACAAATGAAAATTATTGACGTCAGAGCATACGGTATCCAAACGCCCGTAACAACCCCGTTTAACTGGCGTAAAGGACTGCCGGGGTCAGGGGCCGTTCGAGAGCAGGGGATTCTGCGCATCATTACCGACGAGGGCATCGAAGGCATTGCCGTGACGCAGCGTGCCGGAATGACGGTCGATTACGTGCAGCGAAGATTGAAGGGGATGCTGATCGGCAAAGACCCGCTGCTCAAAGAGAAGCTCTGGCACGAACTTTGGGAAATGGATCGATTGGAGGAATTTCAGATCATGTACATGGGGCTGGTCGACATGGCGCTCTGGGACATCACAGCGAAAAAAGCCGGCATGCCGCTGTACCAGCTCATTGGCGGAAACAGCGACCGTGTGCAGGCGTATGCCTCCACCGTCACTTATGATACAACGGAACAATTCCTTCAAGTCGCGGATGCCTGTATCGAACGCGGTTATCGAGCGATCAAGCTTCACGCTTGGGGCGATGCACGTAAAGATGCAAAGCTTTGTCAGGATTTGCGCAATCACGTCGGTGAGGAGATCATCCTCATGTACGACGGATCTGCCGGCTTCAACCTGCAAGAGGCGATTTACCTCGGCAAGGCGTTGGAGGAAGCGGATTACCACTGGTACGAAGAACCGATGCGCGAGTTCAGCATATGGAACTACAAGAAGCTGTGTGACGAGCTAACGATTCCTATACTTGCGGCAGAAACGTCCGATGGCTGCCATTATAACGCTGCGGATTTTATTGTGCAGGGTGCTTGCGATATGATCCGCACGGGTACGCTGCTGAAGGGAGGCATCACGGGTTCGCTGCGTATCGCACATCTGGCCGACAGCTTCGGCATGCAAGCCGAAATTCATGGCGGCGATCAAGCGAACGTGCAGTTGGCCTGCGGCATTCCGAACAATTCGTTCTTCGAGGTGCTCGTTTGGGGAACAGGGGATTCAATAGGTTTTGGTTATCCAGATGTGGATAGGGACGGTTACATTTCGGCCCCGCAAGGACCTGGCATCGGCTACACATTCGATTGGGAAGAAATAGAGCGAAAAGCCAATGTTCAGTGCTGACCGCGACCTTGGGGAAAATAAGGACTTTTAGTGGGAGGGAGTCACATGTCAAATCATCCAGATAAATCAAGGTTAGACCATGAGGAGTTTCTATCGACCTCTTTTTCGGATATCAAGGTGGGACAATTTCTGCGACCACAGGACACAGCTAAGCTCCTCAAAGAACTCGTTTGGAACTGCTTCGAACTATCCAGATTGGCATTTGGTTGGATGCCTTCCTTGGAGGACTACGAGTTAAAAATTCAACTGGGCCGCTTTGGTTATTTACATGCCATGCATGCCAAGCAATTAAGCGAGCGTATCGCGGAACTTCCAGATAAGTTGGGGTTCAAGGAGAGATCACCTCAAGCCTTAAGAGAGCTGTATGAACGTGGATCACTTGCGCCAAATTCAGAAACGTTTTTCTATAGTTATTTCATTTTTGTCCGGAATCTGTACGACCGAATAGAGGAATTATCCCTTCGTTTAGACACCATTTTGGATGCGCCTACTATGGATGTCCTTGACCTTTTACTTATAAAAAAGCAAGAGCTCTTAACTACGTTGCGAAAACAATTTCAATTTGTTCCATCTGAAAGCGATCAACGACGGCAAATATTCCAAGACTGGAAATTGTATGTGTCGAATCTTTGGCATGCCTATTCAAGTAGGCAGGTATGGCCTCCTGCGCCGGGTGCTCCGCCAGCAGGACCAGTACCAGCGGAAGGCAAACTCGATCCGAGGTTCCCGCACTATTCGCACAAGCCAGATCAATACAAGAAAGCTTATTCCGATCCAGGAATGTCTCCTCTTCAGGACAGCATTCAGCAGATGCATTATATTAACGCTACTGAAATGTCTGCTGCGGAAAGTTTAAGTTATTTATACTACGCAGTACAGAACATGCCTCTTGCATTTTACTTTGACTTAGCTCGTCATTTGTGGGATGAGACCAGACATTTTGCGATGGGGGTAAGAAGGCTTTTTCAGCTTGGTTATTCATTGGATCAGTTTCAATTTTTCAAAAGCGGTCCTGGCAAACAGGTTGAGGATAGCTGGTACGCGGATATGTATGCCAGTCTAACGATGGTTGCGGAGCCATGCTCATTTATCAAAAAGCGTAAAGCAGCGGAAGCTTTCTGGGAGTTTGGAGATGCGCTCTCTGCTATCCATTGTGAATTTGATATGGTGGATGAACGTATGCATGTCGATTTTGGAAAAAGATGGGGCCCTGAGCTTTTCAAAACATTAAAGAATGATCTCATTACCGCGCAAAAGCTTTCGGAGAGAGCTAGATTAATCCGCTTGGAATATCTGGATGTCCCGCTGGAGGAACGTCAGCAAATTGCCATGAACTTTCCGGCATTCTGCGGGTTTTCAACGGTTGAACTGTCTTATTCAAAATATTAATGGAAGCATGACAGTCGTTCAAGGAGTGGTGAACATGGAATATTCCCTATTAGGTAAAACGAACTTCCGCGTATCCAAGTTAGGACTCGGAGGGGCCCCGCTTGGTGGTGATTTTGGAGATACGACGGATGAACAGGCGTTTCGGGTCATTGATGCCGCTCTTGATTTGGGTATTAATTTTATAGATACAGCACCGTTATATGGGCAAGGGGAAAGTGAAAGGAGAATCGGTCAGGGGCTGAAAGGGAAACGAAACCAAGTCATTTTAGCGACCAAAGCGGTGATGCGTGGAGTGCCGTATACGTATGAGAATACCATGAAATCGGTGGAAGAGAGCCTGAAGCGGCTGCAAACGGATTATATTGATTTAATTCAGCTGCACGAACTGGAGTCGGTCAGTTATGAAGCTGCAATGGAAGGTACTGTGGCTGCATTCTTAAAGCTAAAAAAGGATGGGATTGTTCGTGCAATCGGGGTAAATGCCGGAAATATTGAGCGTCTAATTCCATTTGTGCAGGATGGCCTTATCGATACGATCCAAACCTTCGGAAGGTATACGCTGGTGGACTATACCGCCAAGGATGTACTGCTGCCTTTGGCAAGAGAGATGAATATCGGCGTCATTCATGGGAGCCCGCTTGGAATGGGCATTTTGACGGAACGACCGGCACCATTTCTTGCTAAGTATCCGGCTTTGCTGGAAGAAGCAATGAAGCGGAAGAATGAGCTGGATTTTCTGCATAAGAACGAACCCAATGGGCTAGTAGAGCCTGCAATGAGATTTAGTTTTTCATGTCCTGATATTGCGGTGACGCTTACAGGTACGACTTCGGTGGATTCATTAACGAGAAACGCTGCTTATTGTGATGGGGTAGGCTTATTATCTGAACATGAAGCTAGGGTTCTATCCTTATTTCAAGGGATGAAATTAATGTAAGGAGAGGAGGGGGAAATATGGAAGAAATGAAGGAAAACCGCTATTACGTTGCTCTAAATGGTGATGACAGCAATGACGGAATCACGGAGCAGAGTCCATTTCGCACGATCAGCCAAGCGGCTCAGAGGATGGAAGCTGGGGATACTTGTTACATTCGGGAGGGCACTTATCGGGAAACGATCATTCCGGCGAATAGCGGCAAGGATGGCGCACCTATCCGTTTTGAAGCTTATCAGAGAGAGCGGGTTGTAGTGAGCGGCTGTGATGAGATAACGGAATGGATGCCTCATAAAGGCTCAGTTTATAAAGGGAAAGTGACGTGGGATCTACTTGATGGCAGCGGAAATCTGGTTTTCTTCGATGAGGAGCTTGGCATGGAAGCACAATGGCCGAGTCTGAAAGACCGACTGGATAAGTCGCAGTATGCAGTTGTGGATGCAGCTACTAATGAATACCCAACCTACACGCTTTATGATGAGGATTTGAAGGCATTTCCTGACGGGCACTGGGATGGAGCTATGGTGGCTTGCGTGAACGGAGTGAGCTACTTTATGTCAACGGCAAGGGTGACAGGCTTCGAAGCCGGCACTTTGTATCATGATCAGTGGGTCAGCTCGGCAGAGCATTACCATACGCAGCCAGGTAACCTATATTTTATTACAAGAACATTGCAAGCGTTGGATACGGAAAAAGAATGGTATTACAATGCTGACGAAAGGATGCTATATATCATTGCTCCAGGCGGGGGGCATCCATCCAGCCATATCGTCGAGGCAAAGCGCCGTGACTATGCGTTTGATTTGAGGAATAAGCAGCATATTCAGATTATCGGGGTGGATTGTCGAGGCGCATCGATTACGACGAAAGGTGCGAGCCACTGTCAAATACGGAAATCTCGTATGTATGGGTTAGATCGCTCGTTCGGGTACCGTCAGACGATTTACGGTCGGACCCATGGCATTGAACTTGGCGGATCGGATAATCTAATCCGCGATTGTGAAATTTCCCATTTTGAAGGGATCGGCGTTTATGTTTCGGATGAACGGAATGCAGTAATGAATTGTTATATTCATGACGGCAACTTTGAAGCATCCTATGCGAGCATGATCTGGTTGACAGGCTCTGAGCATAAAGTAAGCCGCTGCACCATAACGAGGGGAGGCCGGACTTCTATATCCGGTGTATTTGCGCGTTCCGTCATTGAATATTGTGATGTGTCCTTTGCAAATGCGCTGACTAAGGATTCAGGCATGATTTACCTGTTTAACCATGACTTTGACAACACACAAATTCATCATAATTGGCTGCATGACAATCTATCTGACCATCTTAGCTTTGGTTTTTACATGGATGCTTGGACGAGTGGTGTAAGCTTTTTTCGCAACGTGATTTGGAACATTCCCGAACGGGGCATGGTGCTCAATCGTCCCATTCAGCGAACACTCATTTATAACAATACGTTTTACCGTAAGGCGATAGCGGATTCTTCGGTCTTCTGTTTCGATGATATGTACGGTACGCATATGGTGAACAATCTTTTTGCAGATGGAGAAATTCGCCGATGGGGTAACCACAGTGTGGTGTCACATAACCGATTTGATGTCGATCCGTGCTTCGTGGATGCAGAGCGTGGTGATTTCAGACTTCGTCCGGAATCACCTGTCATCGGAAAGGGGACTTTTGTAGCTGGCGTGACGGATAGTTATACAGGCGAAGCTCCGGATGTGGGCGCATATGAATGGGGCGGAGAAGGTTGGATTCCTGGACATGATTTCAGCAGTGCGCAGGAAACCAAGGAAACCAAGGAAACCAAGGAAACCGGAGGGAAGGTCATCGCATTGGATCATGAAAGCCGAATCCGTAATGGTGGCTTCGAAACGGGTGCATTGGCTCCATGGAGGACGGCCACGGGCTCACCCCGCATTGTGTTCGAGTGTGCATGGGATTATAGCAGGAATGGTGCATACCCGTCAGTAGTTCGCAGCAACAAATATGCTGCTGTCCTTCATACGGGAGATCGTATCGAGCAATTCATTGAGGGATTAAAGCCGAATACGACTTATATGTTTTATGCGGGCATCAAATCCGGAGGAGAGTACCGATTGGCGACAGAGCATTCGGAACGGTCCTCTAACGGATTGTGGGATAAGGAGCCAGATGGCAATTGGGCTATTTACCGTGATGTCCGATATGTCGGCCCGTGGAAATCTGAGGAGTGGTTAAAGTTTTCGGACATTGATTTCGGTTCTCCAGGTAAATATGACATCCTTTCCATCGGGTTAAATAAGATGATTGGCCCTGTTACGATTGAGGTCAGGATCGATCGATTTAATGGCGAATTGATTGGAGCCATCGTTCAAAAGACGGATTATAATGCGACTTGGAATTACTTCGGTACACCGCTCAGCCTCATTGGAGGCGTGCATGATGTGTATTTGGTTTTTTCAGGGGAAGGACAGTGTTTGGTTCATAATCTCGTGATTCATAATTCGTTTCGTGCCGCCACAGCCCGGATGTCCGTTAGTGGACATGATGCGGAAGAGGTACAACTTACCGTGAACCRCTGGAATTGGGAAAGCACGATGTCCGAGCTGTATTTCACGACGGGTGAGGGTAGGACATCTGCAACAGTGGCTATAGAGAATCTTGGAGGGCAAACCGTTATGGGGCTGCCAGGACACAATATTTATGTAGATGATTGTGGTTTATGGATCAAACCGCAGCAAATCTGAGAAGAGGTGCGATAATGAAACCCCATGCAGGTGCGTTAGCGAATTGGTTACTATCGTGGGTTCAGGATCATGGAGCGATTTACGGGTTTCATAATCATTCCGTATGGGGCTCGAATCCGTATAGATGGAGTGATTTCACATGCGGTCACAGCACATGGGCTAGTCCGCTGCTCCCCTCCTTAGCATTAATGCTGCAGCAGAAACGGGATTCAGAACTGGAAGATACCTTGCTGCGTCTCATACAGTTTCAAACAGAATCTTTTCAAATGGATGGTCAATATGCACATATCGGCTTCCAAATGGGTGAGAGTCTTTCGGTCGGATTAATTCATAATATGATGCCTAACGTTTCTCTTGGATTGACAGCCTGGTATGCGAAAGATTGGCTTCCCGAAGCCTATATGCAGCGAATACGCAGCAGCATGTCCGCTACTATGGATGCCTGTGACAGGCATTATCCCTTTGGCATCATGTATACGAATGGTAGAGCGATCAGCAATCAGGAATATGCCCGTTTATGGGGTAAGCTCCTATACGTGAAGGTTTTCGATGATCAGCGGTGGGGTGCAGAGCTTCAACGTCAACTGGATAAGATGATAAAGGATTTTCATTTTATCGGACTTCCGGATCATAATTGTACGGCTTCTTACAGATATGCTGGGGATGCATCAAGCACAGAGCCAGCAGAATATTACGGGCTGCTGATTGCGCCACTTGTATTGGCCTATGAGATGTATGGGCAAAAGAAATACTTGGAGCAAGCTGGTGCGCTATGCCGCCATTTGGCACGCTCAGCTTGGTATGATAGTTTAGGACAAATTCGACTGCACCGCGTCTATTATCACTCCGGGAGCAGTTGGGTCAAAATCAATGAACCCATGCTGATTGCCGGCATGGGCATGTCCTTATTTGGTATTTATCAGTACTTGGCAAAACAGGAGGATGCAGAGCTCACTGCCTTCCTAAAGAAATGTGATCGCACTTATGCGACCTATCAGAACCCTCGGGGGTATTTTGCTTCCGCTACAGGTTGGCACAATGAAGCGGACATAGCCCCGAGCAGCGCCTGGCACAGCCATGATTTATTATATTTAGTCGCCCGCCATGGGGCAGATGAAGACGTTTGGCGCGACATGAACCAACCATACAATCAAATCTCCGTCCTGCTTGGAGACCACTGCATATGGATGGAGCATAATCGTCATTGGACGATTACGGATTACCAGTCCATGGATGTCTATCAGCTGCTGGGGCACAAGGATGAACCGCGGTTTGGCCGCGATATGAGCTGGGTCGGCGGGGAGCGTAATCTGCCCAGCCATTTTAACTTCGCGAATCGGCCAGTATTCGTAAAGACGGATGAGGGTATATTCTTACGGAAGGGCGAGTTTACGGAACAAGATATACAGCTGTCATCGGTAGCTTCAGTACCTTATTTGGGGTTATGGTCTTAGTAGAATGGACAGTATTGAAAAATCTGCAAGGGAGGGGGATCGTCGCATGCTGGAGATTCGAGCATTTATGGATGTATTACTAACACACCCTATGGTGAGTGCTGGACCTATTCCAACCGCACAAGATCCGGATGGGGTTTATCCTTATGAGAGTTACGCAGAGACGAGCCGCCGCCCTATCATCAAAACGTATCAGTTCCTTACCATGGAGAATGATCGAATAAAGGTAACTGTTTGTCCTGATCTGGGAGGCAAGGTGTATTCCTTAATCCATAAAGCTTCAGGCAAGGAGGCGCTTTATTCAATTCCAGTGATCCGACCCATACGAATACTGCCCAGGCAATTTTTTATTGGCGGGGGGATTGAAGTTAGCTTCCCGATATCCCATTCACCGGTGCAGATCGTGCCTGTTCACTTTCAAACCTTAGCAACAGTCAATAGGTTATTCATTTGGTGCGGGGAGCGGGAAGCTCGTTTTGGGATGCAGTGGACCGTTGAGTATTCACTGGGGGAAGACGATGATTTCTTGACACAACGAACCTATTTCTATAATCCCACGTCCGAGCCGCATCCCTGGATGTCATGGTCCAATGCTGGAGTACCCGCTCATGCGGACACTGAATTTTGGTTTCCAAATGGACCTGTGCTTTCACATGGAGATGAGATGAGAACGATCGATTGGGCTATAGAGGGAACGAGAAAGCAGGAGGAGATCGATCGGATGATCGGTTTTTTCTGGCGCGAGCCGGACTGTCAGGCGTTTGGTGTATATACACCAAGCATCGGAAGCGGTTTATTCCATGTCGCAGACCACCGGATAACGCCTGGCATCAAATTATGGTCGGATGGCACTGGCAAACATGAAAAGTGGATTACCCAATACACGATAAATGGGGAGCAGTGTCTAGAGATGCAAGCAGGACCCATTATGGATCAATCGATTAAGAACATGCTGGATCCTGGAGCTTCACATGTCCATTTGGAGTTTTGGATTCCGACGGATCGACGCTTAGACATTCATTCTTTGCCGGTTCCTGTTGTTGATTTGCCAGCTCAAGGGCATATCCCCTTATTCGGTTTTGCTCGCCCACATGAATCGGAGCTATGGGAGTGGGTCGTGGAGGCTTACTGTAAGCAGAAGCCGGAGCTTCTTCCTCTTCCTCCTGGCTTAGACGATAATCGATGGGCCATATCTGGCTATGAAGAGTTGGAGGATGCGCTTCGTTGGGCAGCAGCGGTTCAACCAGACCAATACACCTCATGGAAAATGCAATTAGGTGCATGGTATGCAGGGAAAGACCGGATTGCCGAGGCACTCACGGAGCTTGAAGCTTCGGGAGAAGACAGGGCATTGGCGCTGGCGGCTCGGTTATATCGGCGAAATGTAGGAGATTTATTCAAAGCTGCTGCTTGTTACCGGAGAATCCATTCACGGGTATTCGCTTTACATCCGCAAGTGACGTTTGAAAGAGATGTGACCTTAGCTGGTATTGGAGCGGAAACTCTTGAGGAGCGGGCATATTGGCTAGCTCAAACGAGTGCTTTGCAGGATGAATGGTTAGTGGAGCGGCGCGCAGCATTATTGGTGGATCAAGGGAAATTCGAGGAAGCGAAACAATTGCTTCAGTATACCGTCTTCCAATTGGTTCATCAGCGCTATGCACGCACGAAGCTCTGGCTTCGCATAATGGAGGGGCTGGGTGATCCAAGCCGAGAGGTGCCTTCTTCGTTAGGTGAGGACGATTTATTTGAATTCGGTGCTTATAGGGAATATCAAGAGGACTAGTGTCTGAAATCCAGTTGTTTTTGACAAATCAATAACCTTGTTTGACAAAGATTATTAGGGACGAGGATCCTATAATTAAGCTATAAATAGACAAATTGAGGTGCATAGCGTATGAGTAATCTAGAGGCGAATCAAGTCCACGCATTGCCATTGTTAGAAGACAGTTACACGTTGTCGCAAGAGCAGCAGGAAAGCTATCAGCGAGATGGCCATATCGTTCTTCGCGGAGTAGCGAACGAAGCCGAGATCAATATCTATGAACCGATTATCTCCGACTTGGTGAAAACGTTGAACAACCAAGATAAACCGCTGGATCAACGTGATACGTATGGGAAGGCGTTTATCCAAATTTCGAATTTATGGGAACAAAGTGAAGCGATTCAACGTTTTGTTTTTGCTAAGCGATTTGCCCAAATTGCCGCTGACTTAATGGGCGTTGATGGCGTTCGTATGTATCATGATCAAGCGTTGTTTAAGGAACCGCACGGCGGTCATACGCCTTGGCATCAAGATCAAATTTACTGGCCGCTTGATACGGATAAGACGATTACAATGTGGATKCCGCTTGTGCCGATCTCGGAGGATGTGGGGTCGATGACGTTTGCTTCGGAATCTCATCTCATGGGCTACATTAATAAGATGGTTATTTCGGATGAATCCCATCGTACGCTGGCAGGCTATATCGAGGGGAAAGGGTTCGAAACCAAATCGCACGGTGCGATGGCTGCTGGGGATGCGACGTTTCATGCGGGATGGACACTGCATAGCGCCCCTGGAAATCCGACGGATACGATGCGCAAAGTCATGACCGTCATTTATTATGCAGATGGTTTGCGAATTGCAGAACCGGATAGTAAAGCACGTGAGAGTGATTTGAAAAGGTGGTTCCCTGGCTTGCAGCCTGGGGAGCTAGCTGCTTCTGAGCTGAATCCATTGTTATATAGCCGCAAATAAGTATAAAGATCGCTTGCCCACTGTTTAAGTGAGGAAGCGATCTTTTGTTTAAGCGTGCCAGGTTACCACTTGCTCCCATGTGGGGAAGGGCAGCGCGCGCTGCTAAGTTTAGCTTTGATACCCATCAAGCAGCCGCAATGGCGGCAAGTTGTACCGTAATGATAGTCGCTGCAGCTGGTGCAGACCGCGATACGGCGATCATATTCGGCCTCCGTTGTCAGCTTCAGGTTACGCACACGTAGCGTTTCGCCGAAAAGCTGGGCGATTTCTTCAGGTGTCACGTGAACAGAGGCTGAACACCCTTTGCAATCTGAACCGGCTTCTGAACGTGTTCTAGCTGAAGTATCCATTACGCAGCACTCCTACTGTAGACAAAGTGTGACCACGGAGCGGGCAGGAAGGGTCACAAGCAGCACGTCATTTTCGACCCGATAATCGGTAAAAGGTAGTGTGTTCACTGCATTAGGCTCTTCGAACGTATTGTGCGCATCCATCGTATCCGAGGTGATAACCAATCCTGAGATCGCTCTACCAAAGTGTCCCTTGATGTCGCACTGGACTTCAAGCGTTTCGGCATGATGCAAATTACAAAGGGATATATGTAGCTGGTTGTCTGCATTTAATGAAGCGGATGCGCTAAGTTGATCGATTTGTTTGCCATCCATTTCATAGGAAGGGCTCACCGCTTCTGTAGCAATATAGCTGGCATCTTGATGCACTTTGTACATATCGAACACATGATAAGTCGGAGTAAGCAGCATATCTGCACCCTCTGTAAGAATGACCGATTGCAATACATTGACAACCTGCGCAATATTGGCCATACGTACACGATCACTGTGGTGATGGAAAAGATTTAAATTAACGCCTGCGACGAGCGCATCGCGAATCGTATTTTGCTGATAAAGGAATCCAGGGTTCGTGCCAGGCTCTACATTGTACCAAGTGCCCCATTCGTCCACGATTAAGGCGACTCTTTTGTCAGGATCATAGGTGTTCATTATGGCCGAATGACGAGTAATAAGTTCATCCATGTATAGGGTTTTCTCTAGCGTGTTGAACCAGTCTTGTTCATTGAAATCTGTTGCTGAGCCTTTATCTTTCCAGACGCCAGTAGGCAAGGTATAGTAATGAAGACTGATACCATCCATATATTTCGTCGCTTCGCGCATCAAGACTTCGGTCCAATTGTAATCAGCGCTATTGGCGCCACAGGCGATTTTGAAAATCTTATTATCCCCGTAGTTCCTTACATAGCAAGCGTATCTACGATATAAATCAGCATAGTATTCAGGACGCATGTCGCCACCACAGCCCCAATTCTCGTTGCCTACGCCAAAATATGTGAGCTTCCACGGCTTCTCACGGCCGTTTTCTTGACGCCAGTTCGCCATCGGGGACTCGCCGTCGAAAGTCATATATTCGACCCATTCCGACATTTCCGCCACGGTACCGCTTCCAACATTACCGCTAATATAAGGTTCAGCGCCAATCAATTCGCATAAACGTAGGAACTCGTGCGTACCGAAATGGTTATTCTCGAGAACACCGCCCCAGTGCGTATTGATCATCCGCTTACGTTTCTCTGCTGGGCCGACACCATCTTTCCAGTGATACTCATCAGCAAAGCAGCCGCCAGGCCAGCGGAGAACCGGAATTTGCAGTTTTTTCAGCGCTTCAAGAACATCGTTACGCATACCTTCTGTATTGGGAATAGGAGAGTCGAGTCCAACCCAGATGCCCTCATAAATACAACGTCCTAGATGCTCAGAGAAATGACCGTAAATATTTCGATTAATCGTTTGCAGTGGTGAATCCGCGTGAATCGTCAGCTTAGCCATGAAAGGTATCTACTCCTTCGTGTTTCAAATTAATATGGGAAACCGACTCTCGACTGATCATTGCAGCCGAAAGTATGATTTGCTCCTTGCTGTTTGAAGCATCCGCATGATGACGGTGAATGGCGGAAAGCAGTTCCTCGACGAGATGCTTGGCATCCAAGCTAAATGTCGTCAGCCTTGGTGATATTTGAGCGGCAAGCGGAATATCATCACAGCCAATGATGGATACGTCGTCCGGAATGGCGCGGCCATTCTCTCTAAGGCCCTGCATGCAACCGGCAGCCATCCAATCATTCACGGCGAAAATCGCATTCGGCAGCTCAGCTGTAAGCAGAAGGTCCGCTGCTCGGCGGCCGCCTTCCCAGTTCATTTTCTCCGTGATGACTTGGACTTGTACGTCTTTCGTCTGACAGTAGGCAAGGAAGCCTTGTTTACGAAGCCGAGAAGAATCGTACTTATCTGGCCCTGCCAACAGGGTGAACGAGCGATGTCCTGCATCGTACAGCGTTTTGGCCGCTTTGCTGCCGATCCGATCATCATCAAAATATATTTGGATGATATCTTCTCGGTGGGCATAGCGCTGAATGGAGAAAAGTTGACCAGCCGTCGTCTTGAGCCGATCTAATTGCTCGTCATCCATCTGTCCGATTAGAATGAGCGGACTCTTAGGTGCAATTTCGCGCGGCAGATCGGGGTGCACCATGGAAATTTTGATAGCTTGCTTGGCAGCTAAATTCGTAATTTCGACAAGGAAATTCGTGTAGTAGGGGTCATTTCCTTTGATATCGGATGAACACATGACATATAAAGTGTCCAAAAGCACAGCCGGAACGATGTAGGTTCCTTTGCCAATTAGTTGAACAAGAAGGCCTTCTTGGACTAAGGTCTTGATCGCTGCGCGCACGCTTACCCTGCTTGCTTCGAAGGTTTCGGCCAAATCTCGCTCAGATGGAATTTTGACGAGCTGATCCTTTTGTATGGATCGAATTTGCACACGAAGTTGTTCGATAAGTCTTTCTTTGATAAGTGGAGATTTCTCCATGTGACCAAACCACCATTCTGGGTGATACCATTTTGAATCTATATAATACCAATAAGATACCACGAGAGGTGTGGGGGAGTCTAGGATTATTTTTTTGTGTGAACTGTAACTTAAAATGTCGCTGATTGGAAGGTGAAATGTCGTTGTATTTGAACATAAATGTCGTTAAGCTCATGCCTCGATGGTGCAGGCTTTTTTGCATTTTTTTGAGATTATTTTTGGTTTGATTTATGTCCAGAAATTTGGTATTTCTACTTGTAAGCTAGGTGATTGAAAATTGAACATAAAATGTCATTTTATTCAAAATTTGAATTGTTTCATAACTACGGAATGTAAATAAAGCAGCTAGAGATTGTTTGGAAAGGATGATACGAGATCTCACAGGGAAGCAAGAAAACAAAAAACAAAAAAAACCACAGTTGTCAGTAAGCAATTATCTACTGTCGAAGCAGACAGTGAAGTATATATGTTTGACCTGTTTGGAGAGCGAAAACATACCGCTTAAAGTTGTGCAGGATTTTGACAGAATGGATCAAGGTGATCCTACGGTCCCCCCGCAATTCACATGAGAAAGATGTGAAGGGGCCATGTATGCAGAGTAATACTAAGGTATTCGTGGATATGAGTACAGAATTACCGATGTACGTACAACCTAAAAGGACTGTTAGGATGAACTTTCCTGACGGTTTTTCTTATTGTTAGTCCAGGATGCTTACCAAAAGATGAACAAGAAAAATTAATTTTTGGGTATAGTTCGGCACGAAAAGGGAACAGGAAGAAAAAATGATCAATACTAACACTTCAGGCTAGATAAATATGCATGTAAATGAAAATATTTTCCGAAATTATAATGGTAACGAAAATAATTTACAATATTCAAAATTCATGATACTGTTATTTATGCAGCGGGCTTTCGGAAAATGGCAGCGTTTTCAACAATATAAATCAAGGTCATATCATTGGCGGACTCTACGATAACGATCCGCACAACATTTTTGAGCAGTTTTTAAATCATTGCAGAGGGGATAAAGGGATGAAAATTGTTCGTTTTGGAGTTGTTGGCAGCGGCTATTTTGGCGGGGAGCTAGCGAGGGCATTGAATCGCTTAGAGGGGGCGCGGGTTGTTGCCGTTCATGGAGGAAGCAGGGCGGCCTCGTTGTCCGAGGAGCTGCAATGTGAAGCGATTGATCGCTTGGAGGACTTGGTAAATCGGGATAATATCGATGCGATTATAGTGGCCTCCCCGAATAATATTCATAAAGAACCGGTTATTCAAGCTGCGAAGCAGGGAAAGCATGTTTTTTGCGAAAAACCGATCGCCCTTACGTTGAGCGATTGCGAAGATATGGTCGAGGCGTGCCGGGAGTCCGGCGTTGTGTTTATGGCGGGTCATATCATGCATTTTATGAACGGCGTAAGCCAAGTAAAACAATGGATTGCAGATGGTGAGATCGGTCGACCAATCGTTTGCCATTCGGAACGAACCGGCTGGGAGGACAAGCAGACAACCGTCTGCTGGAAGAAAAACAATGCGACCTCCGGAGGGCATCTGTTTCACCACATTCACGAGCTTGATTTTGTACAAGCCATAATGGGACCGGCGGTTTCGGTTTGCATGGCCGGAGGCAACTTGGCACATCATGGTGAAGGCTTCGGCGACGAAGAGGATGTCTTGTTGCTGACATTGAAATTCGCAGGCGGCACGCTCGGCACGATGCAATACGGCTCTGGATTTCGTTGGGGTGGACACTTTGTCAAAATTAACGGTACGGAAGGCGCCATTCTTCTCGATTTGCAAAACTCAAAGGTCCAGTTGAATAAAGGTGGACATGTCGACACCCGCAATTTGAATGAATCCGCCGAGGAGGATCGGGAACGTGCGCAGTCGTATCAAAAAGTCGATGGTGGTGTAGCCTATGGGACTGCTGCTTCGAGGGCGCCGGGATGGCTAGTGACGCTGATCGAGAAGGAAATGGCGGCGTTCCGCGACGCCGTGCAAGGGAAGCCGGTACAGGAAAGCTTGCGATCCTTATTTGATGGAACTGCAGCTACAACATCTATTGCTACAGCCGAGGCGGCTATCACTTCTCTTCGAGAGAAGAAATGGGTCTCGTTGCCATAGAACAAGGGAGGTAAAGCTATGTCTTTGTTGAGGTTTGGCGTTATCGGATGCGGGAATTTTGGAGCTGAATTTGCCAGAATATTGAATGACTTGGAAGGAACGAGAACGGTCGCTGTAGTTGGCGGAGAGGATGATAGCGCCAAGCTTCTATCGGAAGAGCTGCATTGTGAAACAGCGGCAAGCGTCGAAGAGCTGGTCGCCCGCGATGATGTGGATGCGGTCATTGTGGCAAGTCCGAATTACCTTCACAAGCAGCACGTCATACTTGCGGCTCAGCATGGAAAACACGTGTTTTGCGAAAAGCCCGTGGCGCTGTCTTATTCTGATTGCGAGGAAATGATGGAATCTTGCCGGAAATCCTCGGTTCATATGATGGCCGGACACATCCTTCATTTCATGAGTGGAGTACGTCAAGTCAAGCGATTGATTGCTACCGGTGGAATCGGAAAACCGATCATATCGCACGCGGAACGGACAGGTTGGCAGGATAAGCAAGCTGGAAGCGGCTGGAAGCATGATCAAGTAAAGACCKGAGGGGATTTGTTTCATTTCATTCACGAGCTGGATCTTGTGCAAACGTTTCTTGGGGCGACTGTTTCCGTATTTTTGGCGAGTTCATGCGTGGAACCAGCACATAATGTTTCGAGCAAACCGGATCACTTGATGTTGACGATGGAGTTTTCAAACGGAGCTTTAGGTACGATGCAATATGGTTCAGGGTTCAGATGGGGCGAGCACTTTGTCAAAATCAACGGGACGGAAGGCGCTGTACTCTTTGACTTTAAACGATCTGAAATCGTCGTTCAAACAAAAAACGGGATTGAAACGTTTGGCATTAACGGACAAAGGGATGAAGATGAGGACCGTGCCAGCGGCTACAGGCAAATGGAGGGTAAAATTGTATACACAAGCCCGACAATCCGACCGCCTCTTTTTTTAAGGCAACCGATGAGATTGGAAATGGTTTGCTTTCGCGATGMGATTTCAGGCAAGCAGGTGGATCCGGCGTATATCACTCTTTTCGACGGGACTGCAGCGCGCTCTTCAATCGCGACCGCTGAGGCCGCAATGCTCTCACTTAAGGAGCAATCCTGGATATGATCCCGTTAAGGATAAGAGGATTATTTCGATTCTTTCAAGCAGAGTGGGCTTGAAGGATTTTTTTTTCTTAAATAGATCGTAAGCTATGACACGGGGGCGAGGCTTATGTATAAAGTTTTAGTAGTGGATGATGAGAAAAACATCAGGGAAAGATTGGTCAAATCGTTTCCGTGGAATGAAGCCGGATTTCAAGTCATAGGCTCGGCCGGTGATGGTCAGGAAGCGCTTGAACTTATTAAGGAGTATCTTCCTCATGTGGTTTTAACAGATATTCGGATGCCGGAAATGAATGGACTGGAGCTTGCCAAAGCCATTCAAGAAACGTATCCCCATATTAAAGTTCTAATCCTCTCAGCCTATGATGATTTTAAATATGCACAGGAAGCCATACGTTACGGAATAAAAGGATACCTATTGAAGCCTGTAATGAAAGATGAGATCGTTGATGCGATGAGCGGCCTCGCCATCGAGTTAAAGATAGATGAAGAAATGGCATACAGTAAAAAGATCGGAATTCCGGGTATACTTGAAGAATCGATGTTAATTGACCTAGTCAAAGGCGAAAACGTACATCAGTATGATGAGCCTTGGCTTCGAGATTATATGAGGGTCATTGTTTGTTCGTTTGGAAAATGGTTTGAAGCGGATTTAGGCTTGTCCATTCGGAGTTTTATCGCTGAAAAGACGACGGAATATTGGAAAGAAAGCCATACCTCGGTATTATTTTATGGTAACCAATTGATTCTGTTTGCGCATGATACGAGGCCGATCAGTAAATACGATCTTAAGGGAAAGATTGAAGATTATTACGATTTGCTAAAAGCGTCGATCATGTCGGGGTTTGGAAAAGAATGCTCGCTGTCGATCAGCGTCGGCAACATGATCAAKGGGCCAGAACAAATCTGCACTTCTTTCAATCAAGCGATATATGCTTTTAGTTATAAATACTTCGATGTTCATCATTCAGTACTATTCTACCAGGATTTATTAGTAACGGGTTCGGATGAAACTTTCACGGAGCAAGCAAATGAGCATTTAAACATCATTATGGATAGATTAATGCAATCTGTCCTTTCCCGCCATAAAGATGAAGTTGCTTCCAATCTACGTGATTTTTTTGATGCTTTAGAACAAGGTAAGCGTTTGAAAATAGAGGAAATCAGAATTGCATTTTCGGAAATTATCCTAACTCTACCACTGAGAGCCAAAGAAAAAGGGCTGCCGATACCTTCTTTGGATAAAAAGCAGGCTTTAGAGCATATATACGATGTCCAATCCCTCGGCGATTTGAAAAAATGGCTGAAACAAACAATTGAAAAGATTTCGGACGCTCCTATTGAGGAGAGAGATGAAAACCGTTACGTGCAACTTGCCAAACAACACGTACACAACAATTATTCAGAAAAAATCACCTTGGATCAAATGGCCGGGCAATTATTTATTCATCCAGCCTATTTCAGTTCGATATTCAAAAAAGAGACCGGACATAACTTTATCGATTATATCAATGAAGTTAGGGTTCGTAAGGCCGTGGAAATGTTAAGAAACAAGGATTGTAAGATAAAGGATATTTCTGTCATGGTCGGTTTCCATAATCATTCTTATTTTAATAAGGTTTTTAAGAAAGTGATTGGCGTCAAACCTCTTGTATTTAGGTCCAACCATACTTGCTCACAGAGTGGGGACTTATTATGAATTGGATGATGAATGGATTTCGGAAGATTTCATTTCGAAATTTTCTGATGTTGTTTTCTTTAAGCGCTATGCTCATTTTATTATTGTTACTAAGCAGTGTTTTTTTTGTTAAAATCAAACATTTTATTGAGGAAAAAAAGGAGTTTGTCATAAGCACTCGCATGAACCAAATTTCCTTTGAGTTAAACACGAGCTTAAGTAACATTTATTTTATGATAAACCATTTAACGACGAATGAGCGACTTACTGGCTATATGCAGGACTTAAGCAATTCCCATACAAATACGATCGATAAATACCGTCTATCTAAGGATTTTGAGAAATATTTGTACAACATTAGACAAGAAAATGATTTCATTGACTCTATATTAGTGATTACTTCCCAAAGTCAATTCAGTTCTGACCACCAATATTTGAATTTCGAGCTCAACGGGATCCAAGTGGGAAGCCGATTGGAGAAGGAACGTAACTTGGTACTTCTGGGGAAAGCCTCCGAAAGCATCATTCCGCCCTACGGGTCCGATCAAAGAAAAGGAATGACGGATGCGATAAAAGCATTGGATACGCAAATGTTTTTTGCAGCAAATATCATGGGCAGCGAAGAGGGCAATAACGGAGTTATATTGATTCTTCTAAACCCTCATTATTTGAAGGAAGCCATTCCTTACAACGAGAATATATCACTGTTTGACACCAACCACCATTTGATTTTCAGCGGGAGTGAGGATCTGCCATCTGTTGTCAATGAGCTGAAAGGCGTCACGGACCCCAAAGATGGCTTCGTATTTCATACGGAAAAAGGACTGGAGGCTCATTATACAACCATTCCTTTTAATGATTTTCAGCTGGTATATTTGGACCGGATGGACTTTTATTACGAACAGCTCATCTTTATGGCTAAGCTGACTGCCGCAACTTTTATGTTGGCCGTTTTGGTTTCCTTTGTGTCCTCCAGAGTGATCTCAAACAAAGTCCTGAGTCCTGTTTATAAGGTAATGAGGTTATTCAAGACGTACGATTTTGCCAAAAATCAAGGGAATGATTATAAGGAATTAACGACAATTGGCAAAAGCCATTTAAATCTTAGAGACCGCTTTTTGCTGTATTTTATCATCACCATATTGCTGCCTCTAATTGTGTACATAGTTGTTTTTTATTGGCAAACCTCGAAAATTGCGGTTGACGATTTGAAAAAGAGCCATTATTCGTTATTTGAGGAAACAGCTAGTCATTTAGAGCATGATATCAATCAAAAAGAAGTGCTGATGGCCCGAATTTCGTTGGATACAGCCGTTCAGGAGGATATTGCGGCTAAGGATTCGAGAACGTTGGAAAAAGAACTGCTTTATGAGAATCATGATTTGGGATYGAATCGGGATGTCATCAGTATCTATGACCGCTCCAACAGCTTAATTTTTTCTAATAAATATAAACAAATCGGGGAGCTAGACCCTGCTTTTTACAATGTAATGAAAACATCAGGCAGGATGATCAGTTATCATTTGACGAAAGACGACTTTGGTAACGCTTCCATCGTATTGGGGATGCCGATTATCTCGCTGGATAGATTTCCGGAAATTGTAGGCTATATCACGGTAGATTTGGATAGCGGATTCCTGTCCAATCTATATGGTGAATTTAAACAATACGGTAGTGAATCGTTTATTCTCGATCGAGAGAATAGGGTTGTCTCCMATCCTGTTACCGGGCAAATCGGAAGGATTTTGGATTTACCGATTACGAGTGGAGGCCATTTGCAGCATGAGGGATCCTACGGTGGGAAATATTTTGTTTTCGTGAAGGAAATCAGTGGTGTCCCCTGGAGGTTCATTTCCAAGTACAATGATTCGGATGTGCAGCAGCAGGTCATCGACTTGTTTTTAAGCAATTCTTATATTTTCTTTCTCATTTTTCTTCTCATGCTGCTGTTTTCATTTTATATGTCGCAGCGTATGCTGAAACCGCTCGGTAAACTGAACCAAATGTTGAATGAATTCGAATTGGGAGAAAGCCATCGTATCGCGCTGGAGAGTGTATCCGGAATTGACGAAGTGGACCTGTTGAGCAGTAATTTCAGCCAAATGGTCAGAAGAATAGATGATCTGGTTCATGAAACATTAGTTGCGGGTCAAGAACGAGTCAAACTGGAATATGAGAAGAAAGAAATTCAAATGATCGCCTTACAATCACAAATCAACCCGCATTTTCTGTACAATACTTTGGATAATCTCATTTATCTTGTCGTGACGAAGGAAGTGGAGAAGGCTGTTGAGATGATCAGCTCGCTGAGCCGGCTATTTCGTTATATTACGAATCGCGAACAGATGATTCGAATGAAAGATGAAATTAAGTATAACAAAGCCTATATAGACATCATGTCCTGTAGATACGATAATTTTCAATGTATTTGGCACATCGATGATGACGTGATGGATTGCGGTGCTTTGAAGCTGATCMTGCAGCCGCTTATTGAAAACGCCATTCATCATGGGGCACGGCAAACCAGAAAACATGTAACGATTGAAATTTCCGTTCTGCTGCAAGAGGATGCGATTTGTATTATCGTAAAGGATAATGCATTAGGTATGCAGGAAGAACAATTACAGGAGGTTCGTAAACAGCTTGCGGATCCCGGGGTGAAGAAGGCTGGCATTTACAATGTCAATGCACGGATCAAATTGAATTACGGAGAAGCTTACGGATTGAACATAGACAGCCGGTATGGAGAGGGTACAATGGTTACGATCCTCCTCCCAGCAAATCAATAAATGCAGCGGAAACATATTTAGATTGTGGTATAACATCTAAAGATCGTATCACTAATCGAAGCTGCTTTTTTTTATAATTGGAAATGTAAACGTTACCAAATTAACGTGGAAAGGAGGGGCAGCTTAACCATGGAAACCGACCTTCAGCAAGTCGAAATCGAAATTCGATCTACCCGAAAAATAAATGTAAACTGGACAAGAGCAAAGAAAATGAAAACGCTTTACCTCATGATGCTGCTTCCGATGATTTTGTTATTCATTTTTCATTATGTTCCTCTTTACGGTATTCTAGTGGCTTTCAAGAAGTTTTCACCTGGTTTGGGGATTTGGAAGAGCCCATGGAATGATTTTGCACACTTCAAAAACTTGTTTCACGATTCCCTGTTTATCCGAGCTTTGAAAAATACGTTGATTATCAGTTTGTTAAAGCTTATTGTGGCTTTTCCAGCTCCCATTGTTTTGGCTGTGCTGCTGAACGAAGTCAAGAGTGTACTGTTTAAAAAAGTGGCGCAATCCGTTTCTTATTTGCCGCATTTTATGTCTTGGGTCATCCTAGGGTCCATGGTAGGCGAGGTGCTTTCCCCTCAAAGGGGGATTATCAATTATTTCATCCATGCACTCGGGGGGACTCCGGTCAATTTTTTATCTGACACTCACTACTTTGTTCCCATGTTACTTTTAACGGATGTATGGAAAGAGATCGGTTGGGGGGCCATCATTTATCTAGCGGCTATTTCTTCGATCAATCCTGATCTTTACGAAGCGGCAGATGTAGACGGGGCTGGACGATTCAAGAAGATGTTGCATATTACAGTTCCGTCGCTTGTTCCAATGATCGTCATCTTGTTCATACTAAACCTGGGTAATATTTTGAATGCGGGTTTCGATCAGATTCTAAACCTTTACAATCCGGTCGTTTACGAGGTCGCCGACATCATCGATACGTACGTGTACCGGAAGGGCCTTGAGCAGTTTCAGTTGGACTATGCGACCGCGGTCGGTTTATTCAAAAATGTAGTGGGCGTGATCCTCATTTTGGGGGCGAATGCGATAATCCGCAAACGAAGCGAACATGGCATTTGGTAGGAAGGAGGAAACAGGGGAATGCTCAAAACACGATTGTCTATGTTTGATACATTAATTGTCTTATTTATCAGCTTATTTTCACTTGCAGTTTTATATCCGTTCTGGCAAACGTTTGTTCTTTCTTTCTCAGATGCTAATGGCGCGTCAACGCTTGGCTTCCATCTATGGCCCGAACAATGGGTGGCGGTTGCTTATCGGTTTGTGTTTAACTATCAGAATATTATTTCCGCATATCTCAATACGATCTTTCGAACTGTAATCGGCACGGCGCTCATTGTGTCCTTCACCTTGCTGGTTGCCTATCCGCTTTCTAAGAAGGATCTGCCTTACCGTAATTATTTCACAGCCTTTTTCCTCATCACCATGTTTTTCTCAGGGGGATTGATTCCAAATTACTTATTAATTAAAAGTTTAGGTCTCCTCGATAATCGTCTTGCATTAATTTTACCTGGAGTTGTGAATGTGTTTTCGATTATCATTATGCGTAATTTCTTGATGACGATTGATAAAGGACTTGAGGAGTCGGCTCTAATAGACGGAGCCGGGTATTTTAAGATATTGACCAAGATCATCATCCCGTTATCCAAACCGGTTATTGCGACTGTAGCGCTTTGGGCGGCGGTGGGGCATTGGAACGCATGGTTCGATGCCATGATTTATATCCGCGACCCTTCGAAGACAGTTCTGCAGATGGTGGTTAGGGAAATGATGGTGGCGCTGGATCTATCGCAGACACAATTCGGCGGCGGTGGAATGTCGAACGCGAATTTGCTTCTCAGCAATGTCCGCGCTGCGACGGTTATGATTTCCATAGGTCCCATTATTCTCATTTACCCGTTCGCGCAAAAATATTTCATCAAAGGAATTATGATAGGCTCACTAAAAGGTTAATTGATTCCACGTATTTACAGATGAGATAAATAGAGGGAGGCAGTTCATATGCAAATTCGTTTCAAGGTTTTATTTTCCACACTGCTAGCCGTATCCTTAGTTCTTGGGGCGGTAGGCTGCAGTCAGAAGGATTCATCCGACGATAAATCCGCAAGCCCGACTCAAGGGGACAAAGCTGGGCTTCCTGCGCCGGGGGACTACTCCAAGAAGCTGGACCTGAAGCTTTCCGGATCCTTTACAAGAGGTAAAGTCGAAGACGGGAACTGGGTGCAGAAGAAGCTCGAAGAAAAGTATAATATCAAGATCGGCAACGTGAAGGTGGATACGTTTAACAAAGACCAGGTGCAGCTGATGGTCGCATCTGGAGATTTGCCGGATACGTTTTCCTTTACGGCGCAGTCCCTATCGGCGTTGGAATTTTACGAAAACGGCCTGACGAGAACGGTCCCGAAAGAGATGCTGAAGAAATACGCGCCCCTTTATTCCAAAATGCTGGATGAGAATGTTCCGGGCTGGGATATGAATATAGCGCCTGGCAAAAAAGACGAATATTTGGCTCTCGTCGGGTATCAGGGACATACCAAAAATTTAATTTGGGCTCCAACCTTCCGGCTCGATTGGCTTGAGAAACTGGGGATCAAGCCGCCGGGCGACATTAAGCCTATTGGAACAAGCGGAGGCCTGGAACGGATATACTTCACGGATAAGGCATATACGCTGGAGCAAACGGAAGAAATCTTAAAGGCCTTCACCCAGAAGGACCCAGACGGGAACGGCAAAAACGATACGTATGGCATGCTGCCGTTCAACAACGCGTTTACTTCATGGGGAAGCACACTGCTCGGGGCATACGGGGTAGCTAGCGGCTACAACCTGGAGGAGAACGGCAAGCTGACGGGCGCTGAAATTTCCAATAAGTACAAAGAGTTCTTGAAGATGATGGCGAGATGGAACAAAGAAGGCTTGATCGATCCAGAGTGGACGACGATCGACGTGAACAAGAGCTGGGAGAAATTCAAGCTCGGCAAGACTGGTTATTATCCGGCGCAGCCTGCTTATGTCGGTATGGACGCTTGGACGAAGGGACGGGCTCCGGCAAACATTGTGGAGAAGGACCCCGCCGTTAAATTGCTCGTGACCGCGCCCGAGATCGGCCCGAACGGGCAGCAAGGGGAAGGCGCCTTCACCCCAGTCAACAGGCTTGGCGATGCTTTCTACATTTCCAAGAAAGTGACGGATGAGCAGCTGGCGCGTATTCTGCAAATTTTCGATTATATCAACTTTGACGACGATTCCCGCTGGACACTTTACGGAGATGTCGGTACCCATTCCACATGGCAGGGAACTCCGGAGAAATCGGAGATTAAAGTCAAGCCAGAGTATCCGGAGAACGAAGGGAATATGGGCTTCTGGGCATATAACTTCAGATCGTACGATGATAGACGGGCGTCCTATCAGACCTMCGAAGCGACTACGAAGTTGAAAAATGATTTTTTCGGCAAACAGGACGTGTTGAAGAAGATGGAAATCAGACCTTTCAAATGGGATTTGATGAACCAAACGAAATATGCCGATTTGAACAAACAATATAAAGGCCAATTGGATACGATCGTGAATGAATTCCGTTTAAAGGCCATTGCTGGGCAAATCGATATCGATAAGGAATGGGACAGATATGTTCAGAATTATTTGAATAGCGGTGGGAAAGAAATTTTGGCCGAGCTTGACAAAGCGCCTAAAGTAACCGATTTGTTAAGTAAAAAATAAAAACGGAGTGTGAATCTCATGAAAAAAAGCGAAGTCATTCCGTTGTTTTACCCGGGTTTGGCTGGATCGGCGACATACCGAATCCCATCCATGATTACGACTGTAAAAGGAACGATTATCGCCGGTATCGATGCTAGAATAAGCGACATGAGGGATAATCCCAATAAGATTAATACCGTAATTCGTCGTAGTACTGATAACGGAGAAACATGGGGCGATGTCCAGGAGCTTGTTTCCTATCCGGGTGAAGGACTGGACGGGGCAGCGGCGATCGATACCACCCTGCTTCAGGACGAAGAAACGGGAACGATTTGGATGCTGTTTTCACATACTCCCGGCGGCATCGGCTTATGGGCATCCGAAGAAGGCACAGGGTTCGATGAGCATGCAAACAGGCTTCTGTTTGACACCTTTGAGAACGTTTATAGCCTGCTTCCGAATGGTCATGTTGCCAACAGTCAAGGAAATTTAACCCCATACACGGTTGATGAAGAGGGAAACGTCTATGTAGACGGAGTAAGAAAAGGCAATATCTTCTTGAAAAAAGGCGCAGATCCTGAAGAAACCTTGTTGGAAGCAAGGACGTCCTTCTTGCAAATCATCAAAAGTGATGATGATGGGTTGACATGGTCCAGGCCAATCGAATTAAATCCCGAGGTTAAAGAAGCCTGGATGAAATTTATCGGGTCGTGCCCCGGAAGAGGAATTCAGCTCAAGTGTGGCGATTACCAGGGAAGGCTTGTATTCCCGATTTACTTTGCGAATCCCAATGGAAAAATGTCATGTGCCGTCATTTTCAGCGATGATCATGGGAAAAGCTGGCGTAGGGGCGCCTCTCCTAATGAAGGAAGACGTTTCAACGGACAAATGCTTTCAGCCGAGACGTTAAGTACGGAAGGTGCGGATTTGACTGAATCGCAGTTGATTGAGCTTCCGAATGGTGATCTGCGAGTTTATTTGAGAAACCACGCCGGTTTGCAGCGGACCGCAGTGTCAGTGAGCAAGGATGGTGGAGAGACCTGGGATGAGCCGGTGTATGATCAGAATTTGTTAGACCCGACATGCCAATCCAGCGTGATAACATACCCGGATTTGGGAGACGGGAAAACAAGGGTTTTGTTTGCAAACCCTGCGGATCCCCGCAAGCGGACAAACGGGACAGTCCGACTGAGTGAGGATGGGGGAAGCACCTGGAAGTATGCCAAGCAGATCGATGAATATACTTTCTCCTATTGTTGTTTGACGGTGTTGGATAATGKGGACATTGCGCTATTATATGAAAGCGATTTTGATTTTTCAGAAAATAAATTGATAACGGTTAAATTTACAAAGTTCACATTGGATTGGATCTCATCATCTTGACAAGAACCAGACTTGAACGTCCATTTGTTGAGAATGATCGTATCAGGAGAAATTGGCGGGGACCAGACGGTCCTCGCATTTTCTTAACATTTGCCGTTCAATAGGGAGGCGCATTCTTTTGTTTAATGAAAAATTTGTTGTCAGCAGGGATGATTCGATTTATGAAGCCTGGCCCGCGCTTACCTTAACGGAGAAAGGGAAATTAATTTGTGTATTTACGGAATGTACGAGACATACGGATCGAACCTATACCCGAATTGTATATAAAGAAAGCCTCGACCGTGGTCGAACATGGGGAGAAAAAATAGCTTTGACCGAGGGCACTGCAGGACTTGATTACTTTTATGATTGCTGCAGCATAGCCCGGCTGAACGACAATCGGTTGGTGATTGTCACCAACAGGGTGCTCCGAAACGATGATTATAAACAAGGTTATTTCCACGAATCCGTCAGTGAATTGTATATAGGTATCTCTGAAGGTGAAAAATGGGAAGGTCCGATTCCAACTCCGATAAGAGGGATTGTACCGGACACCCTGTGCGAGCTGCCATCCGGCAGATGGCTATTGTCGGCCCATTGGAAAAGTAAAAAGCATGGGTATTTGGAGCAAATGCTTTGGTATTCGGATAATCAAGGAAAAGATTGGAGCGGACCGATAACGGTCGCGAGTATGGAAGGCTTGCATTTATGCGAGGCATCCATACTCGCCCTGCCCGATCATACGCTCGTCGCCTTTTTACGGGAGAATTCGAACGATGGCAAGGATGGGTATAAAGCGATATCCAGGGATCATGGGGAAACATGGGAGGGGCCTTATCGCATGCCGCTTCCGGGTTGTCATCGTCCTGTGGCGCGAATGCTCAAGAGCGGCAAGGTCATGATGACGCACAGATTTTATCAAGGCGGCCCTGTCGGATACGGAAGCAACCAAAATTTATTCGCCGCCTGGATGGATATGGATACCGTATTGGAAACCGAATATATAAAACAATGGATCCGGGTACTGCCGATCGATTACGATCGCTCTCTATTAGCGGATAATGGTTATTCAGGCTGGGCCCAATTTGACGACGGCGAAATTTATATTGTTCAATATATTGCAGATGATTCCCCTAATTGCCAAATTCGCGGCTATAGTTTGCGAGAAGAAGCTTTTATGCTGAATCCTTATTGTGAGAGTAGTCGAGGAAGCTCGATGACATGGATCTGATGGCTCTCTCAACAAATGCAAACATTCCGCCTGCGAATACGGACGTTAGTAGAATAAAGGCATATACCCAAACCACCAGCGTTCCGGCAACGTTCGTGTTTACKGGCGATGACATTACACATGCCCCAGGGAAGGCCCGACTGTACAGAAATTATATGCAGCACTTCGAGGAAAAAAATACACTGGGAAATGACAGGAGGTGCGCCGGCACTTCAGAAGCAATAAGATGGCAAAACTTTGTTTTTAACACAGGAATGAAAGGAATAACAGCTGCAGAGTTGTTGGTTGATTTCAACAGGCTCGTAACCGGTCTGAAGCCGGAGACGGTATTTGTCATGCTGGGTATGGCAAACGCGGTAAAAAGAACGTCGATTGACGATTTCAAAATAGATATGAAAGCTCTAGCCGTTGAAATTCGAAAGATCGGAGCAGTGCCAGTATTTGAAACTGTTATTTATCCGACCGATTCGGATTTTATGACGAAGATACCTGCGGCTTGCTAAAGAGCTGATGACATTGTTTGGCGTTGGCGATAGCGTGGATACCTGGAACATACATAGCTTCAAGGACACTCAGGAACCTGCAATTAAACCAGCCTATTCTTACTTGGAAAGGCCTGCCGGGGCTGACATTCCGGCTGAATTTGCAATGCTATTACGAGCTTTTGGAATGAATGAAGCATCAACAGGTTTGTTCCGATCGACGAGTATGCATCGCATCTTCGAACGGCTGTAGACAAGAATATATGTTTGACCTGTTTGGAGAGCGAAAACATACCGCTTAAAGTTGTGCAGGATTTTGACAGAATGGATCAGGATAATCCCACAGTCCCTCCACAATTTACATGCGAAAGCTGTGAAGGAGCGATGTATCCAGAGCATTACCAAGGTATTCGTGGAAATGAGTACAAAATTACCGATGTACGAGCAACCTAAAGGACCGTCAGGATGAACTTCCCTGACGGTTTTTCTTATATCTCCTTTCCACCTGGGCGTACTTATTCGGTGGCACAAGCTGCAAAGACTCGTGCCATTGGCATAAGTCCGCGCTGTGATGAAAGGATTATTTTATGAAAAACATTCAGCAAGCAATGGCTGGTTATGAAGAGGGATGTAACACGATCAGAAAGGTTCCTGAAAATTACTGCTTAATTGCCTTTAGGGAAGACGATGGTCCGATTTTTGATGTAGATGCTGCTACGATTCCGCACAGAGATAGGATAGTGGGCGTGTTTGAGAAATGGCTGAAGTCGGATGGCCAATCCAAGGATATACTTTCTGCTAAAGTTTCTCAGGAGCTCGCGAAATATTACAGACTAATCGATTCTTTTGCTTGTAAGTTTATGGCAGATCATTGCAATGATTTTCCTTTAACAGACAATACGTTAGAGGAGGCATTCAATCATTGTGTTCTTCCAGTTCATTCGAGTTTTATACGAACCACCTAGAGAGCAGAAATGACACTTGTAAAGATTTATTTGTCACCGAAACCAGTCAGGTTCGTCGGTTGTCAATTCCAGCGATTCGTTGGTCTTTGAAAAAGCTTGCTAAACGTAGTGATATTACTGCGAATGTATATCCACACCGATTCCGCCATACTTACGCTTGCCAATTGTTAGATAACGGTGCACCGTTAGAATTTATTCAGGGGATGCTCGGACATGAGAAAACATCTACAACTCAGATTTACGCCCAACTGCGCGGTGAGCGTAGGAGAGGATTATATCGTCGTTATTTTTAAGTTTAATCAATGTATCGCCTTTGCTCCAGAGGCAAAGAGGGCTACGATTAGCTCATTTCTATAATGATTGGCTACTGTTATATGTTATTTAATTATTACATTGAATTAAACGAGCGAACCATGAGTCTCCGACCCTCACGAAATATAAAGTGGTGATCGAAAAGCAGATGTTCACTAATTTCACTTAAAAGTCTGTAATCCATCTTATCCCAGCCTGAGCTAACTTTCATATCAGCTCAAAATACTGGACTTATCGTTCCGAAAAAGTATATACTGTACCTACGGAAACGGAGGGAGAACCATGGGACGCTACAAAGAGTTTGATAAAGAAGCGGTGCTTCATAAAGCGATGCTCGTTTTTTGGAAGAAGGGCTACGAAGCGGCAAGCATTCCCGATTTGCTGGAAGCTATGGATCTTAGCAGATCAAGTCTGTACGAAACGTTCGGGGACAAACAAACGCTTTATATCGAGGCGATCAACTGGTACAAGAAGTGGAAGCAAGCCAAACGGGACATCCTCGTCAATGCGACATCCGCAAAATCGGGAATCCGGCAGTACTTCGAGATACACATCAATTCCGCCTTGGACGGCGAGTCGCCGAAGGGCTGTCTCATTACTAATGCAGCAGTCGGCATGGATTCGCCAGATGAGCAACTGAATGCGTTGATCAGGGAGCGGTTTGACGAGTTGGAGAAATCCTTCTACGAGCTGCTGCGCAAAGGTCAGGAGACGGGAGAAATCATGCCTGAGAAAGATATCAAGACTTTATCTTATCTGCTTTCAAACCTGAATCATAGTATAAATATCGTTGCGAAGGTGCAGGGTGACCGCAGCAAGATGCAGCAGATGATAGACATGGTGATGGAAGTGCTATAAAACATTTTTTTTACATATTCCGGAATGATTGTTCCAGAAAATTTCTGGTGAGAAAAGGGGACTTTCTATGCATTCAGCTTCCATTCCAACGGAAAAATCGGTTTCGCCATCGCTGATTTTTATCCTGGCAGCCGCTTGCGGTATCATAGCGGCAAATCTTTATTATGCTCAACCATTGATAGGCTCGATCGGTTCGACCATCGGGCTCTCCTCCGGGGCTGCCGCACTCATCGTTACGTTGACTCAAGTCGGCTACGGGATCGGCTTGTTATTTATCGTACCGTTGGGAGACATACTGGAAAATCGTAAGTTGATCCTTTCATCATTGCTCCTTACAGCAGCCGTTTTGACAATTGCCGCTGTAATCAAAAGCGCCATCCTATTCCTCACCGCTTCACTCGTGATCGGAGTAGGTTCCGTAGCAGCACAAATCCTTGTACCGTATGCGGCTCATCTTTCGCCTGAAGCCGTGCGCGGTCGCAATGTGGGCAACGTCATGAGCGGGCTACTTCTGGGGATTATGCTCGCGCGACCCATTTCAAGTTTGGTGGCGGAGTATATGGGCTGGCGGTCCATATATTTCATCTCCGCAGCATTGATTTTCGCGCTGGCTCTTGTATTGGCAAAGGCACTACCCTCAAGGAAGCCTTCGACCGCTACAGCTTACCCGGCGCTTCTGCACTCCATGCTGCATTTGCTGAAGGCGACACCGGCATTGCGCCGGAGGGCAATTTATCATGCTTGTGTATTCGGAACGTTCAGTTTGTTTTGGACTACAGTTCCGTTGGTATTGATAAGTCCGCCGTTCCATTTCACTCAGAAGGAGGTCGCTCTGTTCGCATTAGCCGGGGTAATGGGGGCAATTGTGGCGCCAGCGGCGGGCCGTATGGCAGACCGTGGATGGGTTCGCCCAGCTACGGGATGGGCGTTGGCCATCGTCATCTTTTCCGGGCTGCTTCCCTTGCTGGTTCCATCAAGTTCTGCACTCGCGGTCCCCATCCTCGTAGTTGCGGCGATTTTACTTGACATGGGGGTTTCCGCCAACATGGTTCTCGGGCAGCGAGTGATTTTCTCTTTAGGAGCGGAATTTCGCAGTAGGCTTAACGGTTTGTATATGGCCATTTTCTTTTTAGGGGGCGCTATCGGCTCAGCGGCAGGGGGATTGGCTTACGCAACGGGGGGCTGGGAGGCGGCACTGCTGATCGGAATCGCCTTACCGGCCATGGCCATGGCGTATTATGCAACGGAGTTTTCGAGATTAAGGAAGGAGAATCTCATTGATTGAGGAGCACAGTTGCGTAATCCACACGTTCTAAGCTAACTGGAACTATAGCTCTATGATGACACGACGGCAGCCGGCCAGCGATCGGCTGCTGTTTTTTCAACTAACTGGCAGGTTTGTTTAATTGATTTTTCATTTCAGATGCAATAATGTTACCAAATGAGGTAACCATTATGAAGGTGAGGTTGTCGGTTATCAAGAAAATAATACTAGTTTTAAAGGATGTACCTTCTTATTTACTAGGTACATCTATAGTTACTGAAGGACATCCGATTGAAGTCCGACAGGAACTTTAGTGGAGTAACATATCAGTCGCAGACCTAGTTGTTGTTATGCATCCTGTGGTGATTTATTAAACTCAGCCGAGTGTGCGGGATCAAAAGGGTTGGATTTCTTCCATCCGTCTAAGACCTCATTCCGCGTCTGAACAAAATATTAGATTTATGGAAAACCGCAAACGGATCGAATAGGTTAAAGTTAGATAAAGTACCGATAACGAAGTAACGGCTGCCGCGTAGCAGCCGTTTTTTCGTTATCGGGCAGCATACCTATAAGAAGGTATGAAATTACCGAAATGTGACTACTTAATTTAAGATTAAAGCCCAACAAACCCGATCGTAGTGAAATCAAGAATATACTGCTCATTTTATGGCAAAATAATAAAAACAATAAGGAGAGATTCCCTTGAAAAGAACAATAGCTGATTCCATCGTGGAATCCCTTCTGAACGCCGGCGTGAAGCGAATTTACGGCATTATCGGCGATTCGCTTAATGCCTTGCTCGATGCGATCCGTCGTTCCGGAAAAATAGAATGGATCCATGTCCGCCACGAAGAGGTTGCAGCGTTCGCGGCTGGCGCGGATGCCATCCTCAGCGGAGGAATCGCCGTTTGTGCGGGTAGCAGCGGACCTGGTAATTTACATCTCATTAACGGTTTGTACGATTGCCATCGAAATCGGGTGCCAGTACTTGCGATTGCCGCTCATATTCCGAGCAGTGAAATTGGCAGCGGCTTTTTTCAAGAGACTCGTCCGGACATGTTGTTTCAGGAATGTAGCTTCTTTTGTGAAGTCGTAACCGGACCGAGGCAAATACCTCGAGCGGTTACGATGGCGATGCAAACCGCGACGGCAAGGTCGGGAGTGTCTGTCTTAGTTCTTCCTGGTGATGTAGCCGCTTTTGAATACGACGAAAGCCCGGTTCCAGAACGAGTCATCCATTCCACCCGACCAATTGTTTGCCCTTCTACAGACGAATTGAAGACGCTTGCCGACTACTTAGACAAAGGCAAGCGGATCACCTTGCTGTGCGGTGCTGGCTGCTCGGGAGCTCATGATTCGCTCATGAAGCTGTGTGAGAAACTGCAATCCCCGATGGTCATAGCGCTGCGAGGAAAAGAATATCTGGAATTTGACAACCCGTATTCCGTCGGGTTAACCGGCCTCATCGGATATTCATCAGGATACCACGCCATGATGGAATGCGATGTCTTACTCATGCTGGGTACCGATTTTCCATACCGGCAATTTTATCCGCAAGAAGCGACCATCCTTCAGGTTGATTTGGATTCCTCCCGACTAGGCCGGCGAACGCCGCTCGCATACGGGGTGTGCGGAGACGTAAAGACGACGGTCGACATGCTGTTACCCCTTTTAATGGAACTGCACTCCCCTGACCACCTGCAGCACTTTGCAGCACATTATGCCAAAGTCCGCGAGGAACTGGACAACCTTGCAGCTCCTGGTCGAGCTCCTATTCATCCGCAATTCCTCATGAAGGTTATCAGCGATCTCGCAGATGAGGATGCCGTTTTGACTTGCGATGTTGGTACGCCGACTGTGTGGGCTGCCCGATACTTGAGCATGAATGGAAAAAGAAGGCTACTTGGCTCGTTTAACCACGGGACAATGGCGAACGCCATGCCCCAGGCGATTGGGGCGCAGGTTGCGCAACCGGGACGCCAGGTCATATCGCTGTCTGGGGACGGGGGACTCACTATGCTGCTCGGAGATCTATTGACCCTTCGTCAGCATAAGCTCCCGATCAAGATCGTTGTCTTTAATAATGGCGCGCTTGGATTCGTGGAATTGGAAATGAAAGCAGCTGGCTTTTTAGAATTCGGAACGGAACTCGACAATCCAAACTTTGCGGCACTTGCTCAAGTCATGGGAATCGAAGGAATTCGCGTCGAGGATCCGAATGACTTGGAAAGCGCCGTTCGCCGAGCCCTCGAACACAGCGGTCCGGTAGTGCTGGACGTAGTCGTCAATCGTCAGGAGCTGGCGATGCCGCCGAAAATCAACCTCGAGCAGGCTCGCGGATTTACGATGTGGATGCTGAAAGCCGTTTTGAACGGGCAAGGCAACGAAGTCATCGAACTGGCGAAATCCAATCTCCTTCGGTAATAAATAGGAGTACTTTGGACTCCTACAACTGACTGGTCACACTGCCTTAGTCGCAAGTTTAAAAAATAGCCCCCATCTGATTGCCAGATGAGGGCTATTACTCTAACGGAGAACTATAGTTAAACAGTGAAGGGGCAGGATACTTCCAAAATGTGTTAAAATCATATTATCTGTACTGTGAAGGTAAGGAAGGTAAGTGGCTGCAGTGTTCCTTCTGAGAGGCATCTCTGGATTTCTTGTCGATGATGTGCCAGAGGTAGATTCTATACACTTCAAAAGACTTTGTTACTCTTTGGCAAACTATTCTAACGGGAAGTTCCTTTCCTTTGAAGAACCACATGTATCACAAAATTTCTATAAAGCAGAGCTGGGTTTACATGACGAAAGCACTTTTATTTTGTTAAACAGTTCGTATCCTTTCATAGGGTTTGCTTCATCTGTTCAGAACTAAGCAGAATTAAGGCAGATTTTTCATTGGAAACCTAAAACCGTCGGAGATGTCATCTTTAATTTTTGGGACTAGAGAAAAATTAAACATTCCGCTAAACKGGGAACGTTAGTTCAACGCACCCTTTTATAATATAAACTTAGACCCTCAGCCCGTAGCTGAGGGTTTCTTTTTGCTATTAAACTAAAGGATAGTTTAATTGAATAATCAACTAAAAAATAGATGGTAATTTTCCTGTTCCGTTTGATATAATTCCATAAAATGGTCATTGGAATGGAGTTGATTTAATGAATATTATGTTTGTAAGTACCGATAATTTTACTCGAAGCGTAATAGCTGAATTTTGTATGAAAGATTTTCTCCGCAGAAGCAATAAGACTTCAATTAAGGTTGCTTCCGCAGGGATAAGAGCAAATAATGATGTTAGCAAGTATTCCAATATTCACTTTAATATAATGAATGAATTGAATATAGACACCACTGACTTCAAAAGAACGCTTTTTAATGAAAAACACTTTAAAGAGTACGATATAATAATTGCAATGAGTGAACTTCATAGAGATTATATTAATGAGAAATACGATCGTGAAATCCCATTATTCAATGAAGTTTATAACGGTCAAAAAACATCAGTGAATATAGGCGCTCCCGATAGTGAAGATTTTGTGGAACAAATGAAAAAATTGGTTCAATACTTTAAGGAAGCAACGCCCTGTATCATACATAATCTAGAACAAAAAGCTGACCTTTAATAAATTGTTTCTATTTCATAAAAAAATGACATGAATAATCTGGCGAAGTCAATGAGTTCATTACGTTAACGGCGAACGAGAGTTCGATAACAACAAGAGGCAGCCGACCCTATTGGATCAGTTGCCTTTTCTCAACTATCGGGCAGGATTATTCCATAGTCACGTAGAATAAATTATGTAAAAATTGGGTTAATATAGGGGGCTTGAGAGGGGCACGACGTTGACGAAGCGAATCTTGGAAATTGACGAAGCCGTCGCCTACATCCACCGGCATCTGGATGACCAATTGTCGTTGTCTCGTTTGGCCAAGCATGTGGCCTAAAGTCCATACCACTTCTCGCGATTATTCAGAGAACAGGTCGGACTGCCGCCGCTATATTATGTGTCAGCGCTGAGGCTACAGAAGGGGAAGGACTTGCTCATTCACACCGACTTTAGCATTCGCGATATCGGCTTAGAGATCAGTCAGATGAGCTTAGGCACTTTTACGACTCGATTTTCGGAGTGCGTTGTCGTAACGGCATCCGAATTTCGGCGTTCTTTACCGCATATTGATACGGTGAAGGATTCTCTAATCAGACTCGGGGTATGGCGAGAGATCGAGCCTCATTCAAGCGCTTATGGCGCGATAGAAGGGACCAGGAATAAAGCCGGGTGTTTACTATTTGATGGCAACCGCCATTCCGTGGGAGTCCAAAGAGCGCGATATTCTTCTTCCTCATGCTTCCCTCCGTACCCGAATTTGTATTCGGTCAGGCCAGAACTGTGCACATTAGCAATCCATGAGAAACCGGACATGCTGTTGGATGATAAAATGTAGACATAAAGAAGGCTGCATATGGAACGTGTAATCTTGATGATGAATGTGCAAGAAAACTAAGGAGGAGAGTTAGCCGTATGGGAAAGATCGTTTTCGCATTGAACCAGTCTTTGGACGGGTTCGTCGACTTCACAGGATCTATGCCTGACCCCGTGCTATTCCGTCATTTCATCGACGACATGCGCAGCCTGGCGGGCTGCGTATACGGGCGCCGCATGTACGAGAGCATGCGTTATTGGGACGAAGACCTTTTGGAATGGGATGCGTCGCAACGGGAATACGCAGCGGCGTTTCAAAGCAAGCCGAAGTGGGTGGTGTCGAGGACGCTAAAGTCCGTCGGGCCGAATGCTTCTCTGATCGAGGGCGACTTGGCAGCGGCGATACATGAGCTGAAGGCACAGCATGATGGAGAGATTGAAGTTGCCGGGCCGGAGTTGGCGCATAGTCTAACGGAGCTCGGTCTAGTTGATGAGTATCGACTCTATCTCCATCCAGTCGTGCTGGGTCACGGTAAGCCGTTCTTCGCCGGTCCGCGGCCGCCGCTACGCCTCGTGGCAAGCGATCGAATTGGCGAGAAGGTGATCAGGTTGACCTACGTTCCAGCTTAGTTGTGCGGTTGACCCAGCGGCCTAAAGGACACGTTACTTTAATAGGGATTCTCCGGCTGCAGCGGCAGTCAGAGGATCCCTTATTCTTTAAAATTTGTTCAGTTATGCGAAATGACATAGTTATTTATAGAATTGACGATTGACCTAACGGGTAAGTAAAGTTGAGGGTCTTGCTTCGCGGCAGCTCTTCTTTTGTTTATTAAAATAACGGGCAGATTTCTTCAGCAATAAAATAACCTATAAGCTAGTTTGGTAGGGGTCCAACTCGTTGATATTTAACTTCCTGTTTGTAATTTAACTTAAACGAACATGCTAAGGACCTTTAATTAGATATCCACGAAACCTTAGAGCCAATATTCCCCAAAACTGCTATGCCCTAAAACATATCCGATCTTTCGAACGTACGAATAATCCAAGGAGTAAACTTTGAAGCTACAGAAAGAATTCTCGTTCAGTGGATATGGCGATTGAAATGATTTTTTGCTTATAATGTATAAGTAATGAATGGACTATAACCTAGCGAGAAAAGGAAGAGTGAGATGACGAAATTTCAGCTACTGTTTATTAGGCAATTCGACGAAACGATTGCTTCGTGGCGTTCGGCGAACGAGCCGATTCTGGAAGCTGACCTTTACGGGTTGCTGCATAGGATTAAAGGAACAGCGGCTACAATTGATTTGCAAGAATGGACGGAAGCGGCCGAACAGTTGTTAATTGATCTTACAGAAGATGGTTTGCAATTGTGGACATTGGCGGAATTTGAACGCTTTATTCAATCAATTATGGCGTTAAGAAAAGCAACTGATACACTCGGCGAACAGGACATTTCTAATCGAGCTATGGAATCGTTTCGGGAATCCGCAGCAACTGTGGAAGCCGACCCCCTGGCTCCTGTTATGATTTCCGAGGTGCCTGGCCCGCTCGTCCTGCTGATCGATGACGATGTGGCCTTTCTTCAAGTGATAAAAGAGCGGTTGGAACAAGAGGGATGCATCGTCCTGGCGACACCTTATCCGGATAAAGCGATCAAATGGTTCTATGAGCTTAAGCCAGATTGTATCGTATTGGATGTCGTCATGCCAGGCCATAGCGGTTTTGATTTACTTACCATTCTGCAGGAGAGGTCACAGCGCTTTATGGTGCCTGTCTTGCTAATAAGCGCTCAGAACGACACAGATGTACGCATCAGGGCATACCAGTCGGGCGCGGACGACTTCATCTCCAAGCCCTTCGATCTTAATGAGTTTGTCGTACGCGTCCTGAACAAGCTGCGCCGGAAGCAAGCGATCAGCCGAATGATCCTGACAGACGAGTTAACTGGACTTTATAATACTCAATATTTACGAATCCGGTGGCAGCAAATCAGCCAGGAGGCAATTGCTGAAGGAAAGTCGTATTGGGCGGCGCAGTTTGATATTGATGCATTTCGCAGCTTGAACGAGCGATATGGCCATGCGGCGGCAGACGGTTATTTACATCATACCGCTGGGTGGCTGAGAGCGCATATCCGGACGGACGAACTGCTTGTCCGATGGGAGCGGGACCGTTTCGTACTTCTCGGAAGAGAAGGCACGGTGGAAACCATATCGCTGAGATTAAATCGGTTGTCGGAATTGTTTACCGCCCATACATATGAGATCGCTGGGGATGCCGTCAACATGTCGCTGTCCTATGTTTTCACGACTCTGGATGGGGCGTATGACCCTGATGCTTGCATTGCCGCACTGGGTGAAGCAATGAGGGATATGAAGCTCGGCCTTCGCAATCGCTTGAGCGATACCCATACAGTTGTAGGCATTCAGCGCAAAGGAGCTTGCCGTGTAGCTATCATCGACGACGACCCGCTAATCCGTAACATGCTGGAGCGACGCCTACGCGATATGGAAGTTGTTGGAGGAGAAGGGCTGGAAATTCGTACATTTGCGGACGGGGAAGCTTTCTTCTCGGATGTATGGCATAACGGAGAGCATGCGTACTTGCTCATTCTTGACCGAATGATGCCGCGTATGAATGGTATGGAAGTGCTAACTCGTTTACGCACAGACTATCCGGCTGATAAATATCGCATTCTGATGCTGACTGGTAATGGCGACGAGACGGAAATCGCGCAGGCCATCCGGGCAGGCACGGATGATTACGTCACGAAACCGTTTCGTCTGCCAGAGCTTGAAGCTCGTATACGGCGTCTCTTGCAGGGGAGGAGCCGATGAACGATTCAACAGCCTTTAATGCCGTCCTACTATTTTGCATTTGTTGGATCTGTTTGCTTCTCGCCCTTTATTGTTATTTGCTTACCCGAAAATGGATGTTTAACAAAAGACGAAACAAGATAGCAGTATGGTCGTCAATCGCTTCGATGCCGGATTCACCGATCGAACGCTATGTGACGATGGGAGAGACGTCGCGTCGGATTTCACCGCATCATCCGTGGCAATGGCGCGCCCTTGAAGCGTATTTGACCCACCGGCTTCGCGTTGGGGGAACGCAATCGGAACACGAGCGGGTGTATCATCTCGCTGAAGAGTTGTATGGACCGTTATATCGAAACCGTTTGAATGACCGTAAGGAAGAAGTACGGCTGCATACTCTTGCTCAAGTCGGTTTGTTTCGAATGAAAGGACTTCATGAGGAAGTTTCCGCTATTGTGAAAGGCAAACGGATTAAGCCAGAGGAGTTGTTTGCGGCTTTGCGGGTGTTAGCGGCATTCCAGGACAAGAAGTTGCTGGATTGGCTGATCGGTGTACACGGACCGCTGCCGTTGTTATCCGATCACCGTTACCGACAATTGTTGATGGCGCTAGGAACGGAACTGCTTGAGGAGCTGATTGATCGGTTCGATATGGGGAATGACTTGTTGCAGCGTAACCTTCTCGATGTACTGCGGACCCGTAATATTCGTACGGAACATTATCTTACCCTGATTGAGCGCCTATTGTGCTCGCCGTCCGATGAACTGCGCATTCGTGCGCTAAAAGCGGCAGCGGGTTTCGGGTATTTGAGTCAGGAAGCGGAGGAAGCTCATTATGTTCGTTATTCCGATTGGCGTCAATATCCATGGGAGGAACGGCTGATGGCCGCACGGTTGATGGGGGAGGTAAGGAATGCGGAGTACCAAAAGCTTCTGGAACAAATGATCGGTGACGATCGGTATGCCGTCCGTATTGAAGCTGCTCAATCAATTGGTCGTTATTCGAAAGGCGATGCACATCTCGTACGCATCGCTTCGATGCATGCCGATCGTTATGCACGTGAGGCGGCGGAAGAGATGCTGGAAAGGAGAAGCTATGAACGAAACGTGGAGTGAATGGATCACCTTGGCTTCAGTTATTGGATCGGTTGTTATTGTCATTTACATCCTTATGGTTATGCTCTTTTACATAATACTGTTCTTCGTCGCGATTCGTACGATTCGTACAAAAGCAAATTCCCTGTCTTTTCAAAACGAAGAAATCCTGAACTCATCCTTCAGTCCACCCTTGTCCATCCTTGTGCCAGCTTATAATGAAGAGCTCAACATCGTCGATAGTGTCCGCTCTTTGCTTGGCATCAATTATGAAACCTATGAGATCATCGTCGTGAACGACGGCTCCAAAGACGCGACGAAACAGAACATGATCAATGAGTTTGATATGTTCGAAGTTCAGCATCAAGTACGTTGGTCAGGACTAAACAAAGAGACGAAGCTGGTTCGCGGCATATACCAGTCACGCATACATCCAAACCTCAAGTTGGCCGACAAGGAGAACGGGGGCAAGGCCGATGCGTTGAACACGGGAATCAATCTTGCACATTATCCGTATGTCGTTTCGCTAGACGGTGACACGGTGCTCGATCCAGACGCTTTTCTGAAAATTATGAAGCCGATCGTGGAAGCAAAGCCTGGAGAAGAAATCATTGCTTGCGGCGGTAGTGTCGGCATCGCCAACGGAAGCGTCGTCGACCGTGGATATCTTGGTGAAGATGTTCGATTACCTCGCAACACTATCGTTGTCATGCAGGTAATCGAATATTTTCGGGCATTCCTTATGGGACGTATCGGATTAAGCAAGATGAATATGCTGCTGATCGTTTCCGGCGCGTTCGGCGTTTTTCGCAGAGATTGGCTGCTGGAAGCGGGTGGCTACGAGACCGGTACGATCGGAGAAGACATGGAGCTAATTGTACGGCTGCATCGCTTGATTCGCCAAAAGAAGAGCAAGGCGCACATCGCCTATATTCCCGATCCTGTGTGCTGGACGGAAGCGCCGGAGCAATTGAAGTATTTGAAGCGACAGCGTATACGTTGGCATCGCGGTTTGTTCGAGAGTCTATGGCGACATCGCGGTATGATGCTCAATCCGCGTTATGGCCGTATCGGACTTGTGTCGATGCCTTATTTTCTGTTCGTCGAGTTGCTCGGTCCTGTTGTCGAATTGTTTGGTTATGTGTTCCTTGTCGTTCATTTGTTGATCGGCGACGTCAACATCGCTTTTAGTGCGCTGCTGCTCGCCGCCATGATTTTGTACGGCTCATTTTTATCGATGGGTGCGGTACTGCTTGAAGAATGGGGAATGGGTAGATACAACCGAGTGGCAGATGTATCTCGGCTGTTCTGGTGGGCGCTGTCGGAATCATTCTGGTATCGGCCGATCCAAACGATATGGCGTTGCCGAGGACTTGTGCAAGCGATTTTCGGTAAACGGCAAGAGTGGGGAGATATGGTTCGCAAAGGCATTTCCGTAAGTCAAGGAGGCACCGGCAAATGAGAAAAATACGTAAAGCTGGGTACAGCGCTCTTATGAAACGGAAAATTTTTATTGCATCTGCCGTCATTGCGCTGCTTGTAGGGGTTACCGCGACGGTTTTGGTGTCTGGGATATTCGCTCCGCGCGAACATGTGGAGATGGTGAAGGTGGATGGATTAACGATTCCAGCGAACGTCGGGAGCCAATATTTGCAGGTGTACCACAATGGCGTGCCGCAAGATCTGCTTCTTAAGGGCGTCAATATGGGCATCGCCAAACCGGGGCATTTCCCGGGAGAAACGGCGATAACGAAAGCCGAGTATATGCGCTGGTTTCAGCATATCGGCGACATGCATGCGAATGTGGTGCGTATTTATACGCTGCATCCGCCAGTTTTTTACGAGGCGCTTAAAGCGTACAATGACAAGGCGGCAAATCCGCTTTATGTGCTGCAGGGCATTTGGATGAACGAGGACAAGCTCCTCGCGTCAGGAGATGTGTTTGCTGATGAGAATTCACAAGATTTCGCCGAGGAAACATGACGCACCATTGACGTGATTCACGGGAACGCCAAAATTCCTAATAGGCCTGGCCATGCTTCGGGCTCGTATACAGCGGACATTTCGCAGTATGTACTCGGCTGGATCATCGGGGTCGAATGGGATCCTGACATTGTTATCTCTACGAACGCCAAGCATGTGAATGCGCCAGATTTCGAAGGTACATACTTCCGGACGGAAACGGCATCCCCATTCGAGACGTGGCTAGCGAAAGCGATGGACGATACGGTCAAGTATGAAACGGAAAAATACACATGGCAACGGCCCATCAGTTTTACGAACTGGGTGACGACCGATCCGTTGAAACATCCGGCAGAACCGAGTGCAAAGGAGGATGCGGTATTCATCAATCCGAACGTCATCTGGCCAACACCGTCCCTCAAAGCCGGCTATTTCGCATCCTATCATGTATATCCATACTATCCGGACTTCATGAACTACGAAACGAAGTACACTGGTTATATCGATGAACGGGGACAAAAGAATAATTACGCAGGTTACCTGAGGGATCTGAAACAGGTGCACCGGATGCCGGTCGTCGTTGCGGAGTTCGGCGTTCCCGCATCTCGCGGTATGACGCACCGCAATGTCAGCGGCTGGAATCAGGGATTTTTGTCCGAGGAGGAGCAAGGGGAGATCGATAGTCGATTGTTCGAAGATATCTATCATGAAGGAATGGCTGGCGGGCTCGTATTCTCCTGGCAGGACGAGTGGTTCAAGCGTACTTGGAACAACATGGACTACGACAATCCAGATCGACGCCCCTTCTGGTCGAACGTTCAGACGAGTGAGCAAAACTTCGGGTTAATGAGTTTCGATCCTGGAGCCAAGGAACTAATTGTGAAAGTAGATGGGAAAACGGAGGACTGGGAGAGAGCCGGTATTCAACCGCTTGCTGTTGCTGGCAAAACTGGCGCAAGCGCCCTGCGGAAATATAATGACGGTTATGACGAGCAGCGCCAAATCGACCGTCTGTATATGGCAAGTGACGAACGGTATGTATATTTCCGCCTCGATTTCGGTAAGAGCGATAAGCCGCTTGATTGGACGAGAACTAATGCGACGTTCCTGCTCAATACGGTGCCAGATCAAGGGCAGACGGCGATGTCGGGAGGAGGACTGACAAGCGATGCCGGATTTGATTTTGCGATCGATGTCAAAGGACCGAACACCTCCCGGATATGGATTGACAGCTATTACGATCTGCACGAACTGCAGTATGGCCGCATGCTGGGCATGATTCCGCAGACCGCATATGCGGACAAGAAAAACAATGGCGTATTCCACAAACAGATGCTGACGTTAAATAAGCCGTTGACGATTCCGAATCGGCAAGGAGACGCTGCGTTTATTCCCTTCGAATCCTACGAAACGGGCTTGCTTCGCTTCGGCGATGGTGACCCGGACAGTCCGCAATACGATTCTATTACGGATGTGGCTGTGAATGCCAAGGATGCGATTGTCGAGCTGCGCATTCCCTGGCAACTACTCAATATCAAAGATCCCAGCATGCATGAAGCGGTAGGAGACATTAGGGAGAAGGGTCTGGATGCAAGCGTGCAAACTCCAGGCTTCCACGTTGCAGTCGTCACCTATAGGCCAGAACCGGACGAAGATAGCACGCAGCATCCAGGTGGGGGCGCTATTTCTGACTTCCTGCCATCTGCAAGCAACGGCGTGCTTCGTACGAATGACATGCCGTTCTATCAATGGAAAGGGTGGGACTATCCTCAAACACACGAACGGTTGAAGAAATCGTACTACAAGCTGAAAGAAAAATTTGCTGCCGTGCGGTTACCAACGGATTAAGTGCTGAATTATTAGCGTGCGATTTTGATCGAAAAATAATTATTGAGTCGATTGATACAGCCAGTTGATCTACCGTCCTTTCTCAACGAATAAACAATAGAGTTAGAACCAGGGAGCAGCTCGCCACGCGGAAGCTGCTCCCTGGTTTCATTAAAGAAACGGGATAGTTGAATATTAATTCCGGTTAACCTAGGAGATTTCCATTAAATTTTTTTGCTTTTCTGTCACACTTCACATCCMTTGCCCGTCATACAGGTAAAGTTTGAAGGGGATGATGAGCGATACAAAAKGTTGATGTGGTCGTGGTTAGTGGAGGGGATAGCCGGTTTAACTGTAGCAATTACGCAGCCATAACCGGGAAACAAACGGCGGTCATAGAAAAACAGAATCGCTGAGGCCGTCGAGCCATTTCTAATAAGAAAAAGTTGACTGAAGAGGAAGTTGGAGCTTCGTCATTTATTACTTTAGTAAATTCAGCGTCTCTTTATCGTGTTGAATCATACCATACGGGGTTGGCAATACAAGCTTTAAAGCTCGGCAGATATAGACTAGCTAGTTTGAATGGAAAGGATGAGCTTCTTTCTACTTTAAATGGCTTGGCCACTGTTGCAGCCACAGCTAGAAGTATTTCTCTCGCCGACGAATTACAAATTCTAGTACGGAGGTATAGGGATGAACCTCAGTATTCTTTGTCAGTTCAGGAAGCTTTGATGATTTGCCTTTTAGCTGCTGCAAGCAAAAGTGATCTAAATGATTGGATAGAATATATAGGGAATGGGATTACAGAGTTAGCTTTTGGCAAGTTGACTAGAGGAGAAGGAGAGGTACTATATTGTGGAATAGACATAGTCGCCTCTCTCTGTTCAAGATGAGGTAGATGTACAAAAATAGGATTTTATTAAATGGGTAGATCTCTATATGCTCCCGCATTTAAATATTGCTATAAAAGGGGAAGATCTTTATGCTGCACGATGTGCAGTGGTACATTCCATGAAAAGTGAATCAAGGATGTCCAAAGAAAATAAAGCAACACAAGTTTTATACGCTTATKGAAATAATAATCAAGAGGATCTTCAAAAACTAATTGCGATTACTGAAAAAAATTATATTGCTATTCATATTGATGAACTATTTAAAAGTTTTCGCATTGGAATTGCAGATTTTATTTTAATGGTAATTGAATAACCTACTTTCTTTTGTTGTATTAGAATTAGTTTTGAATTCTATAGGTATTACAATAGTGATAATTGGTAATAATTGAATCCTTAAAATATCTGTATAACCTGCTCCGTAAGAAAATAAAATCTATTACTTTTATTTTTTAAATATATAGAAGTTCATATATGAATACATCCAAGGATTTTTTCTAAAACGAAAAAAAATTTGACTTGAGAAAAAATAATTCAAAATTTGCAAAATTTGTTGCATGTTAATGGAATTGATCTGTACTATAA